>JAICSK010000231.1 GCA_025936915.1 Nocardioides sp. | reverse complement strand
GTGCTCGACCTCGGGCGCGGCAGCCGCCTCTTCTCGCCTGCCCAACGCAAGGCGATGGCGGTCCGTGACAAACGCTGCCGCGCCGAGGGATGCACGGTCCCGGCCGCCTGGTGCGAGGCCCACCACGCCGCCACCCCCTGGGCGCGGGGAGGCCGCACCGACCTCGCCGACGGCGTCCTGCTCTGCTCCTGGCACCATCATCGCGCCCACGACGCCCGATACGACGCCCGTCGACTACCCGACGGCGACTACCGCTTTCATCGGCGTACCTGACGCGATGACGGTCACGCGTCAATATCCGGCACCGAGACGTGCCACCACCGCCCCCGATGTCAGCCGGCGTTGAGGTCGACTCCGCACGTGTCCTTGGCGTCCTTGGCGATGTTGTCCGCGGCTGTGCTGACGTCGCTGCTGTCGAGCGCCTGGAGCTTGGGAGCGAGGGCCGCCAGCTTGGAGGGGTCGATCCCCGTGGGCATCTGACCCGCCTGCATCGAGGCGAGGTCGCTGGGGCTGATCCCGGCGTCCTTGAGCGCGTTCTCGAGGGTGGTGACGGCGTTGTCGAGCGTCTTCCAGTCGTCGGAGACGTTGTCGGGGGCGTCCGCGGCGAGCGTGTGGATCCGCTGGAACACCTCGGGCAGCTTGCCCGCGTCCGCGCCGGTGCCGCTGAGGCCCTGGAAGTAGGTCTTGTCGGCCTTCAGCTCCGAGCAGTAGTCGCCCGAGGCGCTCGATCCGCCGCCGCCACCACAGCCGGCGAGCACGGTCGCTGCCAGGGTGAGAACGACAGACCCGATGACGGTGTTGGTGCGCATGGTGGTCCCCTCCGTGAGACGCCGGGTGCACCCGCGGGCTGGTGGAGTCCAGCCCAGGCGTCGATGCGACGAGTCTGCCCGACGTCCGGCCCTCCTGTCTGCCCGGGTACGACGTCGTGGGGCGGTCTCGACAGTCGTCTCGAAAGGCTCGACGGTCGACTCGACAGTCGTCTCGACGGACTCGACGGGCCCTGTCGCGGCTCGCCGTACGCCGCTCATAACAAGGCGTCCTTGTCAAATCCATCGGAATCCGACCTATTTTCCGGTGTTCTGCCACGCGGGTCGAATATCTCGGGTTACGTTCTATCGACTCTCGGGGACCACACGCCGTCCTCGAGGGTGGCTTCCCGAGGCGGGAGGCACACATCTGATTCGAAGGAGAGCAATGAAGGTCATCAGTTCGGGGGTCGTCGCGGGCATCGCCACCGCGGCCCTGGTCGCACTCGCCCCCGCGGCGCACGCGACGAGTGGGCAGACCGTGATGATCCGTCCGGGGGGCTTCGACACCGGTCTGAGCGACACCCGCTCGGCCGGTCACGTCGACTTCCTCAAGGAAGGCTTGCACGTCTACACCGACGACACCTCGTCGAACGCCAAGGCGTCCGAGTACATCGACGTCACGCCGCAGGGCATTCCCGGCAACACCTCACTGACCTGGTGGGGCACTGACGCCCAGCCGGGCTCGCAGATCGTCTTCGACGCCGACGGTGACCCCAGCACGACCACGGACGCCTACAACGTCCTGGTCGGGGAGCCGGTCTACGGCGACGACTTCTGGTACACCGGCGGCCAGATCCGCGCGACGGCGCACGGGGTGACCTGCCCCGAGAACAGCGGCGGTTCCGGCTCCGACTGCCACGGCACCCTCGCCGAGTGGCAGCAGGCGCTGCCGAACGCCAAGGTGTACGCCGTCGGCTTCTCGCTCGGCTCGGGGATCAAGGGCGACGGTGTCCTGCACGACATCCAGTTCGGGGACACCGACTACCAGTTCACCAACGAGCCGGAGATCACCACCGTCCCGGTGACGGGTACGGCGACCGCCAAGGAGGTCGACTACCGGCACGCCAGCGTGCTGAAGATCAGCTTCGCCACCGACGACCTCGGCACCAACGAGGCGCAGGGCAAGAAGCTGACCTTCAAGGTCACCGACAACGACGACGTCGTCTACCGCGCCAAGATGGGCGCCGGTGAGGACGGCTACGCCAAGCTCCGCTTCGCCGAGGGCTCGGGCAAGCACGTCGTGGAGATCTTCAAGAACGGCGATCTCGACCAGAAGATCGTGCTCCACATGGGCTGACGGCAGACGTCGTCAACCGACCGCATCGGGTCCGCCGGGGAGTCTCCCGGGCGGACCCGATGCCACGTCGGAACGACGGACGGTCAGATGTCGCGGAGCAGGTCCTCGAACGGCGTGGGGTCGGCGAAGGGGTCCTCCGGGAGCGTCGTACCGCGGCGGAGGATCTTGTCGGCGAGCTCGTGGGCGGCGCGGTCGACGCGTTGCGAGAGCGGACCCCCCGTGCCGGCTGAGGCGCTGTCCGAGATGCTGTCCGGGACTCTGTCCGATCCACCGGCGCCGAAGTCGGAGCTGGCGGCGAAGACGGCGGTGGGTACGACGTCGGCCCGCAGGTAGGCGAACAGCGGCCGCATCGCGAACTCCAGCACCAGCGAGTGCCGCGCGGTGCCCGCCGTGGCGGCGATCAGCACCGGCTTGCCCTCGAGGGTGCCGTCCTCGAGGACGTCGAAGAACATCTTGAACAGCCCGGAGTAGGAGCCGGTGTAGACCGGGCTGACCGCGATCACCGCGTCGGCCTCGGCCACCCGGCGTACGGCGTCGGCCAGCGGGCCGGTCGGGAACCCGGTGAGGACGTTGTCGGTCAACGCGTGGCCGTGCTCGCGGAGCTCGATCACGTCATACGACGCATGGTCGTTGAGGGCATGGTCGTTGAGGGCATGGTCGTTGAGGGCGCGGACGGTCGCTGCCGCGAGGTTGTCGGCCAGGATCCGGGTGCTCGACGGGACACTGACGCCCGCGGAGATGACGGCGATGTGCGTCATACCGTCACCTCTTCTGCTTCGATGTTGTCGAGACTGCGCCGGCGCCCCTCCTCGACCATCGAAGCATGGGTCGGGGCCTCGGGGACGTGGGCGGGCTTGAGGGCGGCGAACTCGCGCCGCAGCACTGGGACTACCTCCTCGCCGAGCAGGTCGAGCTGCTCGAGGACGGTCTTCAGCGGCAGCCCGGCGTGGTCCATCAGGAACAGCTGGCGCTGGTAGTCACCGACGTACTCCCGGAACCCCAGGGTGCGCTCGATGACCTGTTGCGGCGAGCCGACGGTGAGCGGCGTCTCGCGCATGAAGTCCTCCAGCGACGGGCCGTGACCGTAGACCGGCGCGTTGTCGAAGTAGGGCCGGAACTCGTCGATCGCGTCCTGGCTGTTCTTCCGCATGAAGGCCTGTCCGCCGAGGCCCACGATCGCCTGGTCGGCGGTGCCGTGGCCGTAGTGCTCGAAACGACGTCGGTACAGCGAGACCATCCGCGCGGTGTGCGAGGCCGGCCAGAAGATGTGGTTGGCGAAGAAGCCGTCGCCGTAGTACGCCGCCTGCTCGGCGATCTCCGGGGAGCGGATCGAGCCGTGCCACACGAACGGGGGTACGCCGTCCAACGGCCGCGGCGTGGAGGTGAAGCCCTGCAGCGGCGTACGGAACCGGCCCTCCCAGTCGACCACGTCCTCGCGCCAGAGCCGGTGGAGGAGGGCGTAGTTCTCGATGGCGAGGTTGATCCCCTCGCGGATGTCCTTGCCGAACCACGGGTAGACCGGCCCGGTGTTGCCGCGGCCCATCATCAGGTCGACGCGACCGTCGGTGAGGTGCTGGAGCTTGGCGTAGTTCTCCGCGATCAGCACGGGGTCGGTGGTGGTGATCAGCGTGGTCGAGGTCGACAGGATCACCCGGGACGTCTGCGCGCCGATGTAGGCGAGCGTGGTCGTCGGGGCCGAGGCGACGAACGGCGGGTTGTGGTGCTCGCCGACGGCGACGACGTCGAGCCCGACCTCCTCGGCCTTCTTGGCGATCTCGACGGTCGCCTTGATCCGCTCGTGCTCGGACGGCGTCCGGCCCGTCGTCGGGTCGGGCGTCACGTCACCCACGGTGAAGATGCCGAACTGCATGTCCTACCTCAACCTGCCTCTTGTCGTTGCGGTTTCAACTATCCCCTCAACACCGAAGCGGACCCGCATCATTCCCGTCGTCCGGCTGCGCACCACACCTTCGGGTGAACCCGTTGGGACGATCGTCCCGCCGCGTCTAGTCATACCGGGTGGTTTCTACCCCAGGAGATGCCGACGCCTGTGGTGGGACCTGACATCGGAGCGCACACTCACACGGTCACTGGGGGACGGTGACGGGTTGTCGTGCCGGGGGGC
>JAICSK010000255.1 GCA_025936915.1 Nocardioides sp. | reverse complement strand
GCGCAAGCCCCTGGTCACGCACCTGTTCAACGGCATGGAGCCCCTGCACCATCGCCGACCCGGTCCAGTTGCCGCTGCCCTGGACGCGCTCGCCCGCGGGGCCACACATGTCGAGCTGATCGCGGACGGCGTCCACCTCGCCGACGAGACGGTGCATCTGGTGTTCGCGGTGGACCCCGGGCGGCACGTCGTACTGGTCAGCGACGCGATGGCCGCGGCAGGGATGCCGGACGGCGACTTCGAGCTCGGGTCGGTGCACGTGCGGGTCGTGGACGGCCGGGCGTGGACGCGCACCGAGCCGCCATCGCTCGCGGGGGGCACCTTCCACGCCGGTGAGCTGGTACGCCGCTGCGTGGTGCAGGCCGGCGTCGATCCCGTCGCGGCCGTAGCGGCGGCCACCTCCACGCCTGCCGACCTGCTCGGCCTGGACGACCGCGGCAGACTCGCGACCGGTCTGCGCGCCGACCTCGTGGTGCTCGACCCCGAGTGGCAGGTCCGTCGCGTGATGCGTGGCGGCGACTGGGTCCGCTGACCGTCCCGGCCAGAAGTCGCAGCGGTCCGCGCGTGACTCGGTGGGCCCCATGCCGTGACGGCCCGTTCGCTCGACCTCCTGCCGGGCGTCGTCGGCGTGAGCCCGCTGCCTGCCCGGCCGGCGTCGGGGGCGACACGCCGCGGATGTATCTGGCGATCCGCCCGGGGCACCTCACGAAGGGGAAGAGCCCGGTCGTCGGCCGCGCCATGTTCCAGGTGCCCTCGACCGACCAGCGCGGTCACGGGCGTCCGTCCAAGCACGCAGACGCGGGAGCCTTCGAGCTGCCGAAGAAGCACAAGCACTGGGCTCGGCGGCGCGCACGAGCCAGCGATCCGCACACACCCGGCCCCATCCGTTCGCGGATGGGGCCGAGGCACTTCGAAAAAGACACGGGAAAGCAGAGTTCTCAGGTCAGCAGGTGCCTCTCGAGGTACTCCACCGCCGCCGGGTAGGCGTCGAGGCGGTTGGCCCGCTTGGCCAGGCCGTGACCTTCGTCGTGGTAGACGCGCAGCTCGCACGGAACGCCCTTGGCGTCGAGGGCGGCCTTGATCTGCTCGGCCTCCGACAGCGGGACGCGTGGGTCGTTGGCGCCGTGAATGACGAACAGCGGCGCCACGACGTCGTCGAGATAGGTGATCGGCGAGGCTCGTACCAGGAGCTCACGGTCGTGCTCCAGCGAGCCGTACTCCCGCTCACGAATCGCCTGTCGGTAGTCGGAGGTGTTCTCGAGGAAGGTCACCAGTGAGGAGATCCCGACGATGTCGACACCCGCGGCCCAGCGCTCGGGTTGCATCGTGACGCCGGCGAGCACCATGTAGCCGCCGTACGACCCGCCCCAGAGCGCCGAGCGGGCCCGGTCGAGCCCGATCGTGGGCAGCCAGTCGTGGACCGAAGCCAGGTCGGCGACCGAGTCGAGGCGCAGGTCGACGTCGTCGAGGGACACCCAGCGCTTGCCGTAGCCGGCGGAGCCCCGGACGTTCGGCACCAGGACGTCGAAGCCGGACAGCGCGAGCGCCTGGAGGACCGGGCTGAACAACCGGGTCGCCTCGGCCTCGGGGCCCCCGTGGATGTGGACGACCGAGGCGCCGTGCGGGTTGGCCGGCGCGGCGTACCGGAAGCAGGGGATCTCCTCGCCGTCCGGCGTCGGCACACGGTGGACGGTCGGATGCACCAGCCGGTCTCGCAGGTCGGCCGGCACTCCGTCGCGGCCGTCCACCAGGACCGTGGCCGCCCCGGTGCGGGCGTCGACGCGGACGATCGAGCCGGGGTCCCTCGGCGTCACAGCCGTCACCGCGAACGCCGAGGAGTCCGGCGCCCACACCAGGCTCATCGGGACGACCGGCTCGAGGTCGACGTCGGTGACGTGCGCGCCGTCCACGGTGTGCACGGTGAAGTGGTCGAGCCCGTCGACGTGGTGGCTGACGACCACCAGACTCCCGTCGGGCGAGAGCCGCGCGCCGAGGTCGTAGCCGTCCTCCTCCACGACCGGGGTCCAGCGGCGGTCGCGGTCGAGCCGGAGCACGGCGTGGAACTCGCGGTCGTGGTCGGACACCAGGAGCAGAGCGCTGTCATCGGCGGTCCAGCCGGCGACGTGGTGATCGGCGCGCTCGCCCGGCTCCGTCGCGTCGCCCGAGCCGGTGCCGTCCGCGAGCACGATGGAGGTCGAGCTCGGCTGCAGGCTGATCATGGTCACCGCGACCGACTTCTCGTCGTGGGAGACCTCGGCGTCGGCGACGTACCCTCCGCCGTCGTAGACGACGCGCTCCTCACCGGTGGTCAGGTCGCGGAGGACCACGTCCATGTCGATGTCGTTGCGCCGGTTGGTGCAGTAGACGACCGACGAGGCGGTCACGTCGAGCAGCGTGTGCAGGTGTCCGGGGTCGGCCACCAACGGGGTGAGTCCGTCGAGGCCGATCGGCGCCGCGGGCAGCTCGGTCAGGTCGAGCAACGAGAGCTGGTAGTTCTCGTCCCCACCCTGGTCGTGCTCGACGACGACGAGCCGCCGCCCGGGCACGTAGCGGCCACGACACCGGGACGGGAGGTCGGTCAGCGGCGTGCGGGTGCCGTCCGGCCCGATCTCGACGAGCTGCTGGCTGCCGAGGTCGTCGTACCCGGCGAGCACGCGGCCCTCGACGTCGAGGTCGAGGGCGATCCAGGTGCGGGTGTCGAGCAGGCGGGCGAGGATGTCCGAGGAGGAAGTCACGGCCGAAGGCTAGACCTGGCTCGCACAGGCGTCCGTCACGCCGATGACCCGGCGACCCAGGCCAGCACCTGGGTGGCCACGTCCTCGGGCGACCGGTGGGTGTTGTCGATCCGCAGATGCGGATGCCGCGAGAGGACGTCGTCGGCCGGCGACGGCACGCCCGTGTTCATCTGGATGCGCTCGAGGTCGCGGACGTTGTCGTCGGACCAGACCAGGTCACGCTTGGACTTCTTCTCCGCGAGCCGGAGTTCCGTTCGGTTGCGCTCCAGCCGGGTCTGCAGGTCTGC
>JAICSK010000284.1 GCA_025936915.1 Nocardioides sp. | reverse complement strand
GTGGTCGTCGAGCCGCTCACCGAGGGCGACGAGTACACGGTCTACTCGGCCACCCAGATCCCGCACATCCTGCGGCTGATGCTGGCGCTCACGTGCGGCATCCCCGAGCAGCAGATCCGGGTCATCGCCCCGGACGTCGGCGGCGGCTTCGGCTCGAAGCTCAACGTGTACGCCGAGGAGGTCATCGCGCTGGTCGTGGCCCGGAAGCTGGGCCGCCCGGTGAAGTGGACCGAGTCGCGCAGCGAGGGCTTCCAGGCCACGATCCACGGCCGGGACCAGATCCAGGACATCGAGGTCGCCGCGACCCGGGACGGCCGGATCCTCGGGCTCTCGGTCGACCTCAAGGCCGACATGGGCGCTTACCTGCAGCTGGTGACGCCGGGCATCCCGGTGCTCGGCGCGTTCATGTTCAACGCGATCTACAAGATGGACGCCTACCGGTTCCGCTGCACCGGCGTGTTCACGACCAAGACGCCGACCGACGCCTACCGCGGCGCCGGCCGGCCGGAGGCCACGTACGCGATCGAGCGGATCATGTCCGACCTCGCGTACGAGCTCGGCATCGACCCGCTCGAGCTGCGCCGGCGCAACTGGATCAAGCACGAGGAGTTCCCGTACACGACGATCGCCGGGCTGACCTACGACAGCGGTAACTACGAGGCCGCGACCGCGCGGGCGCTCGAGCTGTTCGGGTACGACGAGCTGCGCCGCGAGCAGCAGGAGCGGCGGGACCGCAACGACCCGGTGCAGCTCGGCATCGGCATCTCGACGTTCACCGAGATGTGTGGGCTCGCGCCGTCCCGGGTGCTCGGCTCGCTCTCGTACGGGGCCGGCGGCTGGGAGGCCGCCAGCATCCGGATGCTGCCGTCCGGCAAGGTCGAGGTCGTCACCGGCACCACGCCGCACGGGCAGGGCCACCTGACCGCGTGGAGCCAGATCGCCGCGGATGCGCTCGGCGTGCCGTTCGAGGACGTCAACGTGATCTTCGGTGACACGCAGTCCTCCCCGGTGGGCATGGACACCTACGGGTCGCGCAGCCTGGTCGTCGGCGGCGTCGCGGTGCACCTGGCCGCGCGCAAGGTCGTCGACAAGGCCCGCAAGGTCGCCGCGCACCTGCTCGAGGCCGCCGAGGGCGACGTCGAGTTCAGCGGCGGCACGTTCTCGGTCAAGGGCTCGCCGGACGCGAAGACCACCATCCAGGAGGTCTCGCTGGCCACGTTCGCGGCGCACAACCTGCCCGACGGCATGGAGCCGACGATCAACGCCGACGCGGTGCTCGACCCGGAGAACTTCTCCTTCCCGCACGGCACCCACCTGTGCGCGGTCGAGGTCGACACCGAGACCGGCCGGCCGACCATCCGCAAGTACGTGGCGGTCGACGACATCGGCAACGTGATCAACCCGCTGATCGTCGAGGGCCAGGTGCACGGCGGGCTCGCCCAGGGCATCGCCCAGGCGCTGTACGAGGAGGCGGTCTACGACGCCGACGCCAACCTGGTGACCGGCACGATGGTGGACTACCTGGTCCCGTCCGCGGCGGACCTGCCGGAGTTCACCACCGACCGGACCGAGACCCCGTCGACGACCAACCCGCTCGGGGTCAAGGG
>JAICSK010000020.1 GCA_025936915.1 Nocardioides sp. | reverse complement strand
TCCGCGGCCTTGAGCAGCTCGGCGAAGTTGTAGTTGATCTCGGCCTGGCCGGCGGTGCCGACCTCGTGGTGGGCGCGTTCGACGGTCAGGCCCGACCGCTCGAGCTCGAGCACCATCTCGTCGCGCAGCTCGCCGAAGTGGTCGTACGGCGCCACCGGGAAGTACCCGCCCTTGTAGCGCACCTTGTAGCCGCGGTTGTTCTCCTCCGACCCGGAGTTCCAGTACCCCGCCTCGGAGTCGATGTGGTAGTACCCGGCGTTGACCTTGGTCTCGAACCGCACCGAGTCGAAGACGTAGAACTCCGCCTCGGGCGCGAAGTACGCCGTGGTGCCGATCCCCGTGGAGGTGAGGTAGGCCTGGGCCTTGCGGGCGATGTTGCGCGGGTCACGCGAGTAGGGCTCGCCGGTGAGGGGGTCGTGGATGAAGAAGTTCACCACGAGCGTCTTCGCCGTGCGGAACGGGTCGACGTACGCCGTGGTCGGGTCGGGGAACAGCGACATGTCGGACTCGTGGATCGCCTGGAAGCCCCGGATCGAGGAGCCGTCGAAGTTCAGACCGTTGTCGAAGACCGACTGGTCGAAGGACGACACCGGCACCGTGAAGTGCTGCATGATCCCCGGCAGGTCGCAGAAGCGGACGTCGACCATCTCGACGCTCTCGTCCTTGATGTACTTCAGCAGCTCGTCGCTGGTGGCGAACATTCGTCCTCCTCGTCGTGTCGCCCCGGCTGGGTGACGGACTCACCGTAAGGACGACCAGTTTCTCGACCGTATCCCCCATGTTTCTCCGATGTAACGGGCCGCGGCGCCGCTGGCTACGCTGACCCGGTGCCGGTCCCCGAGCTGCCCTTCGAGACGGCGTCGTGGGCCCGCCGGGTCCTGGCCCTGCTCGTGGACTACGTCGCCTGCTGGGGCGTGATGCTGCTGATCTACGGCGGCACCTGGTTCGGCAGCGGGCCGCTCCCGTCGGTGTACCTCAACCTGCTGTTCGTGGGCGAGTCGGCGCTCCTGATGGCGCTCTCGGGAGGGTCGTTCGGCCAGCTCGCCACCAGACTCCGCGTCGTCCGCGTCGACGGCAGCGGTCGACCCCTCTCGCTGCTGGTCGCCCTGGTCCGCCAGGTGCTGATCTGCCTGGTGATCCCGCCGCTGGTGTTCCGCCCCGACGGACGCGGCCTGCACGACATGATCTGCGGCTCGGCGACGGTACCGCTGCTGCCGCGGCAGGCAGCCTCCTGACCGGTTCGGTGTCTGCCGTCGCGGTCGCGCGGTTACCCTGGCGGGACGCCCGGTCTCGGGTGGCGGGTTTCGCTCACGGGGAGCGGGCCCGGCGGACGTGGAGCCCTGGAGGACCCATGCGCAGCCTGACCCTTCGCAAGGCGGCCGTGGCTGCCGTCGTACCCCTGGCCCTCGGGTCGCTGGCGGCCTGCGGCGACGGGAACGACGGGGCGGCTCCCGATCCGCACACCACCGACCAGACAACGCCGACCGCGTCGCAGAGCCCGCACGGCCACTCGACACAGGCGGTTGCGAAGAACGTCGATCCCGCGGCCTTCGTCGCCAAGCTGAAGACCGCCGCCCGCTCGATCACCACGGCCAGGTTCACCATGAACATGGACGTCTCGGGTCAGACGGTCCGGGCCAAGGGGGCGCTCGACATGACCGGCTCGACGCCGGCCATGCAGATGTCGATGGACCTGACCGGTATGGGCGTGCCGACCGACATGCGCCTCGTCGGCGGCTCCATGTACATCCAGGACCCGACCAGCGGGGGCAGCACGTACCTCAAGCTCGACCTCAACGACCCGAACGGCCCCCTCGGCGACATGGGCAGCACGCTGGGCAACCTCGACCCGCAGGCGATGATCGACAAGCTGTCGCCCGACATGTACCGGAAGGTCACCGACCTGGGGTCGCAGACGCTGCACGGGCAGCCCGCCGAGCACTACCGTGTGCTGGCCGACGTCCGTGCCGCCGGCAACGAGCTCCTGCAGAACCTCCCGAGCACGGTGTCGCTGCCCAAGACCATGACGTACGACGTGTGGCTGGACGGCAGCGGGCGGATGGCGCAGTTCAAGGTGTTGATGAAGAACGTCAGCGCGGTGACCGCTCGCTACTACGACTACGGCGCCGACGTGAACATCACTCCTCCTCCGCCGTCGGACATCGAGACCGCCCCCAGCGCGACGGGCTGATACGACGGGCTGATACGAACGAGGGGCGGGTGCCACCGGCACCCGCCCCTCGCTCGTCGATGAGCTGCTACTTCAAGGCGTCCACGAACGCCGGTGCCACCGGGCTGCCGAGGCCGGTCACGTCGTCCCAGCCGGGAGCCGTGTCCAGCGACGTGTCGGAGTTGAACCCGAGGTCGAACAGGCTGCCGCTGTAGAAGCTGCCGTACCACAGCGACCGCGAGTCGGGCCCGGCCGCGGCCGAGGTGTTCGTGTTCCCGAACGTCGGCGGCAGCACGTCGCGGACCGCGCCCGAGGGCAGGTCGTAGAGGTACTGCGAGGCCAGTCCGGCATGACCGTCACCGGCGTCGGCACGCGCCTGGTCGACATCGGCCATGATCCCGGCGAACAGCGGGGTCGAGAGGCTGGTGCCGCCGTACCCCTCCTCCTCCGGAGCCGTGTCGCCCACCGACAGGTCGGTGATCCACACGCCCATGCCGGTGTAGGGGTCGGCCAGCATGCCGATGTCGGGCAGTGCCCGGTGGTCGCCCACCGTGCCGAAGCCGGCAGCGGTGTCACCCCCGATGGCGCTGGACTGCCACGGCTGTGCCTTCCACACGTTGCTCAGGCCGCCGCCTGCGCCGCCCTGGAACCCCTCGTCCAGCGCGTTCGCCTGGTCGTAGAGGTCGTTGCAGTGCTTCTGACCGTCGGCCAAGGTCGACGAGTCGGCGCAGGTCCCGAGCCGGTTGATGGTGGTACCCCAGCCGGTCTCCGCCAGGTAGCTGTCGTCGCCGTTGAGGAACAGGCTGGTGCCCCCGACCGCGGTGACCCACGGAGAGCTGGCCGGGAAGTCGACGCTCTTGACCCCGGTGTTCAGGGTCTCGTCGCCGTCGTCACCGGTGGAGAAGTTCACGCCGATACCCTCGGCCGCCGCGATCATCAGGATCCGGTTGTCCCGGCTGCCCTGACCCGGAGCGGCCAGGTCGATCGGGAGTCCCCAGCTGTTGGTCACGATGTTGGCGATGTGGTGGAGGGTCACCCAGTTCACCGCCTCGTCGAGGCTGGCGTAGTTGTTCGGCGCGACGACGAGCACGATCTTGGCGCCGGGCGCCATCGAGTGCACGGCCTCGACGTCCAGGGTCACCTCGGCCTGCCAGCCGAGGGGGTCCTGGGCCTTGGACTCCTTCTTGTTGCCGATGCCCCTCGGCATCCGCACCGAGAAGTTGCTGCTGTCCAGCGGCGGGAGCCCTGCGACCTCGGAGAACTTGTTGGCGTCCTGCAGGATCGTCGGGCTGCCGTAGGCGTCCACGATCGCGACGGTCTGGCCGGCTCCGGCGTCCGCAGGCAGCTGGTCGACGCCGTACGCCTTCTGCAGCTGCGCCCCGTTGTAGGGGTTGCAGGGCACGAAGCCGGTCAGGTCGCGGGTGTCGGTCGGGTTGATGAAGTTCTCGGTCTTGGTGGTGTTCCAGTCACCGCACACGCCGTCCCACGGCGTGGTGGAGCTCGCCGGGTTGGTCTTCCTGCCGTGGCCGGTGCCGTGGGTGCCGGCGACCGTCGAGGGCTGGTACGCCGACGCCGTGTCGAGACCGCTGACGCTGTCGATGTGGCCACCGGCGATGCCGCCGAGCCTCGGGGTCGTCGTACCGCGGTAGTTCTTGCCGTGGTAGCGGTACTGGCTGAGCGAGACGCCGAAGGCGTGCTCGGCGCGGGCCGCGGTGCCCGAGACGTTGATGTAGGCCCGGTTGCCCGCCACCGAGCCGACGTGCAGCCCCTGACTGCTCAGGTAGTGCTTGACCACGGCGACCTGATGCTGGGTGGGCGCGTAGTGACGCATCACCTGCCGTGGCGTCAGCCACTGGTGGTACTGCGCGTTGCCCGGGGTGTAGATCGCCCGGGTGCGGGCGGCCAGCCCCTTGGTGTCACGTTGCTCGAGCCACACCGCGAGGTGCAGCGCGGTCGACGGCTTGGTGCCGCCCACCTTCTGGGCGCGCGTCGTCCATGACGTCGTGCGGGCGGTCGCAGGCGCGGACGATCGGGTCGCGCTCGAGTGCGCGCGGGCGGTTGCGTGGGCCGGTGCGGCCACCTGTGCGACGCCCAGGGCTACGAACCCGGCCGTCGCGAAGGCGGCCAGCTTCTTCGTGGTTGATGTGTTCACTCGTGACTCGTGCCCGAGCGTCCCGTGCCGACTCGAACACATCTCCTTGTCTTCAGTTGGTCCGACAGAGGTGAAGAGGTTTCCGATACAAGCGAACGGACCTTATCCCCGCCTACAGCGCAAGTGGAAGAGTTGTCCGGCGAATCCGGGAATTCTCAGCAAGATTTGACCCTTAAGGGTGAATGCCGCCGGAAGACCTGGCCCACATCAGTGGGGAGCACCGCCGCTCAGCGGCCGCGCATCTGGCCGCGCAACCCCTTCATCGACGTGGGCAGGGGCCCCTTCGGCATCGGTACGACGGGCCGTGAGGCGTCGATCGCCTTCAGCCGCGCCAGGATGTCGGTGATCTCGGCGGGCTGCACCTGGCGCTTCATCTTCTGCACGTGGCGCGTGAGCTTGGCCAGCGGCACTTGGCCCTCGGCGTTCCCCACCAGGATCTCGTGCACGGGGGAGTCGATCGCGACGCGCTCGTGCCTCTTACGCTCGCTGGTCAGGAGCGCGCGCAACCGGCCGGGGCTGCCCTCGCCGACCAGGACGATCCCCGGAGGCCCGACGACCCGGTGAACGATGTCCTGCTGCTTGTTGAAGGCGATCGCGTTGTCGACATGCCAGCCGCGCTTGAGCAGGCCGAGGGCTCCGGCGGCCGCGCCGGCCTGGCCCTCCATCTGGCCGTAGACCGCTCTCTGGGCACGGCGGGAGAAGACGATCAGACCCGCGAGCACCGCGACCATCAGGCCGCCGATGATGCTCACGGCCAGGCCGAGCGTGCTGTCTCGACCCACGACCAGCCAGAAGACCGCGAACCCGACCACCAGACCGAGGAGGCCGGCGCCCAGGATCCAGCGACCGATGGCCGGGTCGCTCTTCCTGGCCATCTGGTAGGTCTGCACGAACTGCTGCCGACGCTTGAGGGCAGGCGGTTCGCCCGGCTTCGGGGTGGGGCTCTTGGCCATGCGGGAAGGACTCCGTGGAGGTGAGGTGGGTCAGGCCGGCGTGCGCGCCGACATGGCCTGACGGTACAACCGACCGGCCCGGTACGACGAACGCACGAGCGGCCCGGACATGACCCCCGAGAATCCGACCTCCTCGGCCTCGGCGGCGAGCTCGACGAACTCCTCGGGCTTCACCCAGCGCTCGACCGGGTGGTGACGCAGCGAGGGGCGGAGGTACTGGGTGATCGTGACCAGCTCGCAGCCGGCGTCGTGGAGGTCGCGCAGCGCCTGGCTGACCTCCTCGCGAGTCTCGCCCATCCCGAGGATCAGGTTGGACTTGGTGACCAGACCGAAGTCGCGGGCGGCGGTGAGCACGCCGAGGGAGCGGTCGTATCGGAACGCCGGCCGGATGCGCTTGAAGATCCGCGGGACGGTCTCGACGTTGTGCGCGAGCACCTCCGGGCGGCTCTCGAACACCTCGGCCAGGAGGTCGGGCTCACCGTTGAAGTCGGGGATCAGGTTCTCGACTCCCGTGGAGCCACCTTCCATGTCGGCCGTGAGGTGGTGGATCGCGCGCACGGTCTCGGCGTACAGCCAGGCCCCGCCATCGGGCAGGTCGTCGCGGGCGACGCCGGTGATCGTGGCGTACTTCAGGCCCATCTTCCGCACGCTCTCGGCGACGCGGCGCGGCTCGTCGCGGTCCAGCGGCTGCGGCTTGCCGGTGTCGATCTGGCAGAAGTCACAGCGCCGGGTGCACTGGTCGCCGCCGATGAGGAACGTCGCCTCGCGGTCCTCCCAGCACTCGAAGATATTGGGGCAGCCGGCCTCCTGGCAGACCGTGTGCAGCCCCTCGGACTTCACCAGGCCGTGGAGCTCGGAGTACGCCGGCCCCATCTTCGCCCGGGTCTTGATCCAGTCGGGTTTGCGCTCGATCGGGGTCTGCGCATTGCGCACCTCGAGCCGGAGCAGCTTGCGGCCGTCGGGGGCGACGTTGCCGTCGGTGGTCGAGACCTGGGTCACCCGTCCATGCTACGGGGCGACCACAGTCGACCCCGAACTACGGGGTGACCAGGTCGATCAGCGGCGCGCGGCCGGGTTCGGGGCGGGGGCCGTAGTCGGGCGTCGGCTCGTACGGCGCCCAGGCCAGCAGGTCGGTGAGGTGCCGGCGCACGCTCGGCAGCACGTCGTACACCGTCACGTCGCGGCCGAGCTCGGCGGAGATCGAGGTGACCCCGGCGTCGGAGATTCCGCACGGCACGAACCGGTCGTACCACGCAAGGTCGACGTCGCAGTTGAGGGCGAACCCGTGCATGGTGACGCCGCGGCTCACCCGGATGCCGAGTGCGGCGACCTTGCGCTCGGGGCGGATCCCGTCGGCACGGAGCCAGACACCGCTCCTGCCGGGGACCCGCGCCGTCTCGAGGCCGACGTCGCGACAGACGCCGATCAGCGCCTCCTCGACACGCCGGACGTAGTCGACGACGTGGACGTGATCGGGCAGCCGCACGATCGGGTACCCGACCAGCTGTCCGGGTCCGTGGAAGGTGATCATGCCGCCGCGGTCGACGTCGATCACCGGCGCCTCGCCCGGGTCGACCGGCCGGTCTCCCGGCGCGGTTCGCTTGCCGGCAGTGAACACCGGCGGGTGCTCGAGCAGCCAGACCGTGTCGGGTCGGGTGCCGTCGGCGACTCCCGCGTGCAGGTGCCGCTGGGCGTCCCACGCGGCGAGGTAGTCCACCGCGTCCTCGCCGAACCCGCCCTCGCGGAAGACCAGGTCGCTCACGTGATCGAGCCTAGCCCGCCGCCAGCTGGCGCCCCACGAAGGCCAGCTGGGCCGGCAACATCCGGATCCAGTACGCCGTGTCGTGCGCGCCCGGCTCGAACGTCGACGTGATCGGCCGCCGGAAGCCCGCGACGTAGGCCCGGTCCTCGGGACAGAACGGGTCGTCCGTCCCGCAGTCGAGGCGCACGGCGATGCCGTCGAGGTCGGACTGGTGGCCGAAGACGGTGTAGCGCTCGTACTCCGCGGCGTCCGCGAAGCCCGACGTCGACGCGGACGACGGGTCGCGCCACACGGCCGCGCTCATCACCGCCACCGCCCGGACGGCCGGACGTCCGACGATCGGCCCCAGGCGCAGTGACCCGTACCCGCCCATCGAGTAGCCGTGGAACGCCAGCCGGCGCGTGTCGAGACCGAGTGCGGCGAGTCGCGGGAGGAACTCCTCCACCACCATGCCCCCCGCGTCCTCGCCGTTCGGCCGCGGGTGCCAGTACGTCGTACCGCCGTCGACGGTGGCGATCGCGAACGGCGGCACACCCGCCGCCACCGCGGCAGGGAGGAAGCGATCGACGCCGAGCTCGTCGACCCAGGTGCGGTGGGTGCCGCCCAGGCCGTGCAGGGCGACCATCACCGGCAGTGGCCGGGGGTGCGGGCCGGGATAGATCACCGACCACCCGGTCGTGGCGCCGAGGCGTAGCGGGGACGCGAACGAACCGCTCACGACGTGACCGGGTGTGACGTCGGGGATGTGCCCGGCAGGCCCGGTCTGACCCAGGGCGCGGCGGAGTCTGGTGCGACCCGGCAGCCAGCCCTCGTCGACGGCGAAGCCGGCTGCCCCGACCGCCGCGATGGCTCCACCTGCGGCGGTCAGCAGGCCGCGGCGAGAGATCGTCACGCGGCCACCGTAGGGGCCTGTGGACGGGTCGTGCGGGGCGCGCGCCGGACCGGTCACAGTGATGGGATGCGGACTCGGACGCTTCTGTTGCTCTCCGTCCTGGCCACGGTCGTGCCCGTCTGGCTGGTCGGTCTCGCGCACGGCGGGGCCGGGCCGACCAGCTCGGACGTCGCGACGGCCGCGGCCCGGCGACACCTGCGCTCGCCGGAGGCCCGGGCGCTCGCGGTGCTCCATCGGTGGGACCGACGCCGGGCGCTTGCGTGGGCCGCCGCCGACCCGTCGGCGCTGGGGCGGCTGTACGTGCCCGGCTCGGTCACCGGCGCCCGTGACGTCGGTGACCTCCGGCGATGGATCCGTCGAGGTGTACGGGTGGTGGGGCTCGAGCAGCAGGTCGCGGCGTTCCGGGTCACCGACCGCGACCGCCATCGGCTCGTCGTGACCGTCACCGATCGCACCGTCGACGGCGTCGCCGTCCGACCGCGACGACGGGTCGCGATCCCCGCCAGCGGCTGGACGACCCACCGCATCCGGATGCTGCGAGGGCACGCCCGATGGCGTGTCGCCGAGGTGCGCGCTCAGCCGGCCAGGTGACCCCACCGGGTGGCCAGTCGATGCCAGGGCCCCAGGTCGGCCACCCGTCCCTCGACCAGCACCACGACCCGGTCGGCCTGCGCGAGGGCCGCCGCCTTGGAGGTGGCCCCGATGACGGTCGCCCCGCGCTCGCGGAGAGCCGTCCAGAGCTCCACCTCCGTACTCGCATCGAGAGCCGAGGACACGTCGTCGGCGAGCAGCAGCTCGGCGTCGCAGGCCAGGGCGCGGGCGAGCGCAAGTCGCTGCACCTGCCCACCCGACAGGCGTACGCCGCGGTGCCCGACCAGCGCGTCGGGTCCGCCCGCCTCGGCGACATCTCGTGCCATCCGGGCCGCCTCGAACGCGGGCTCCACCTCTCGGTCGGGATGGTCGAGCGCGACGTTGCCGCGGAAGGTGCCCGAGAGCACCCGTGGCACCTGGGCGACGTGGGCGACGCGACCCGGCCGGAGATCGGCCTGATGGTCGTCGAGCACCCGACCGTTCCACCGGATCTCGCCGGTGCTCGTGACCAGCCCCGCCAGGGCGCCGAGCAGGCTCGACTTGCCCGAGCCCACCTGGCCGAGCAGCAGCACCAGCTCACCGGGAGCGACCTCGAGGTCGACGTCGCTCACCCCGATCGTGCCGTCGTCGTGGAGAGCGGTGAGCCCCGTGATCCTCAGGTCGGTGAGCGGGTCGCGTCGTTCGGGCTCGGGATCGGGCGCGAGACCGTGCACCAGGTCGACGCCCGTGGGGAGATCCATCAGGTCGCCACCACCGGCGAGCCGGCTGGTCGCCCGCATCCAGGCGCGGGTGCCCGGGGCTTCGGTGATCACCGAGCCGGCCACGCGCCCGAACCAGTCGAACCCGTTGACCGCGCCGGCCACCATCAGCGCGGTCGCGAGGCCCCACCCGCCGGCCACCAGGATCGCCCAGGCCGAGACGACGCCGACCTGCACCATCACGATCGGTACGCCGTCGAGCATCGCCTGCACGCGGTGCTCGCGCACGGCGGCCGCGACGCGGCCACCGTCGACCTCACGCAGGTGTCGGTGGACATCGGGGGTCGCCGCTGCCAGCTTCACCGTGCGGATCGAGTCGAGGGACGAGACGAGCGACCGGCCGAACCGGGCACGGGCGGCGGAGGATGCTGCAGCCGAGCGGCCGGCGACCCGGCGCCCGAACGACGACGCCACCGCCGATGCGGTCATCACGGCCAACAGGACGCCGCCGGCGAGGGCGGTGCCCGCCACGAAGGCGGTGACCACGGCGATCGCCAGGCCGTTGAGGAAGTCGACCCAGCGGTCGGCGTACCGCGCCATCCGGTCGGCGTCCATCGTGCGCGCGACGACCTCGCCGGGCGGCGTGCGCTCGAGCCGGTGGACGTCGGTCTGTCCGTGCAGCACCCGCGTGCGCGCCCGCAGCATCACCGCGATCCACCACTGCGGGTAGAGCCGGATGGCGACCGACAGCAGCGCCGGCGAGCCGACGAGCGACACCAGCATCACGGTGGTCAGGGCGAAGGGGCGTTGGCCGTGCTGGAGGTCGGAGACGATGTGTCCCCACAGCCAGCCGGTGAGGGCTCCGAACGCACCGGTCAGCGCGCACACCAGGAACAGGCCCATCCCGACCAGCCCCCACTGCGGCTCGACGAACAGCGCGTTCGCCGTCGCCCGGGCCAGCCCGGGGATCGGGCGCAGCACGGGTGGCGGCGGGGGAGCACCGGTGCGTCGCTGAGTGCCGACCGCGCCCGTGTGCAGGTCATGGTCGACCGTTCGGAGGGACGACTCGCGGGCGGAGGCTGTCAGCAGGTCGCGGAAGGCGCCCGGAGCGTGAGCGAGGTCGTCGCGGGGACCGTGCTGGACGACGTGGCCGCCGTCGAGCACGGCGACCTGTTCGGCCCGCTCGGTGGTGGAGAGACGGTGCGCCACGAGGAGGCCGGTGCGACCGGAGAGCAGGCGGTCGGCCGCGCTCACGACGCGCGCCTCGGTGAGCGGGTCCATCCGCGCGGTGGCCTCGTCGAGGACGACCACGCGTACGTCGCGCACCAGCAGCCGGGCGAACGCGACCAGCTGCTCCTCACCCGCGGACAGGCTGGTGCCGCCGGGACCGAGCAGGGTGTCGAGTCCCTGGGGGAGCCCGTCGACCCAGGCACTCAGCCCGAGCTCGGCAACGGCCGCCTCGACGGTCTCGCGGGGCGTGGCGGAGAAGAGCGTGATGTTCTCGGCCAGCGTGCCCGCCAGGATCTCGGTGCGCTGAGTGACCACCCCGACGGCGGAGCGCAGCTGCTGCAGGTCGAGGGTGCGGACGTCGACGCCACCGAGCAGGAGCGAACCGGGCTCGGGCTCGACCGCTCGTGAGAGCAGCGACGCCAGCGTGGACTTGCCGGAGCCGGTGCGCCCCACGAGCGCGCACGTCGTACCGGCGGGCACCGTCAGGTCGACGTCGGACAGCGCGAAGGTGCCGTGCTCGTAGGCGAAGTGCAGGTGGGCGAACCGCACCGCGAGGGGGCCCTCGGGGAGGCCGGAGCCGCCCTCGGGCTCGGGGTCGGAGGCCATCAGACCGCGGAGCCGGATCACTGCGCCGAACCCCGCCTGGAGATCGGGCAGGTGACGCGCCAGCTGGTCGACCTGGCCGACGAACATCGTGGTGACCAGGAACAACGTCACCAACGAGGCGGTCGAGAGCCGGTCGTCGACCACGAGCGTGACACCGACCAGGGCGGTCGCGGCCAGGACGCCGTGCAGCAGCATGCCGGTGCGCCGTCCGATGCGGGCCTCGAGCCGGACCACGTCGGCGAACCGGCGGTGGACCTGCCCGGCCAGCTCGGTGCACCGGCGCATGACGTAGGGCTGGCCCAGGCTGGTGCGCAGGTCGTCGCGGGCGGCGACGCCCTCCTCCATGGCCGCGGCGTGGTCGGTCCACGCCATCTCCTCGACCACCTTGAGCTCGGAGAGCCGAGGCAGCATCTGCCGGACGACGAGCAGTGCCCCGGCGCCGGCGGCCGGGAACAGCAGGAACGCCGGCCACCAGGTCAGTCCGGCCACCAGCCACAGCGGTCCGGACGCCATCAGCGTGCGCACGGCCATCCAGACGCTCTGCCGGAGGAGGGTGCCGACCTCATGGGTGTCGTCGTCGACGCGGTCGAGCACCTCGCCGACCGCCTGCTCGCTCAGCGCGGAGAGCGGCTGCGCCATCGCGGCGTCGAGCAGGTCGGCGCGCAGCCGACCCTCGGCACGGTCGACCAGACCGGCCCACACCGTGCGGCCGACCGTGTCGAGCAGCGCGGCGCCGACCACGCAGAGGGCGAGCAACCGGACCAGGCCCGAGGACGGGTGCTGGGCGAGCCTGCCGGCGACGACCGAGCCGGACGACATCCCGATCGCACTGACCAGGGAGCACGCCAGTGCCAGGCCGGCGAACGGCGTACGCATGCGGCGCCAGTCGACGGGCAGGCGGCCGTCCGGCACGGGCGGACGAGGTGTCGTCGGGCGTGCCTGGGTGGGCGCGAGATCGATGGTGGTCACGGTCCTCCGACGGTACGGCGGACCACCGACGTGCTGCCTCCCAATAAAACCGACAAGACCAACAAGACCAACAAGACCAACAAGAGGAGTGCCGGCCGCGACCAGGAGGTGTCAGCGGAGTGCGGCGAGCCCGGAGGTCACGACCGCGGTGACGTCGGGGTCGCGGAAATCGAACCCCGCATCGAGCAGGGCGCGGGGCACGACGTTGACCGACCCGAGCAGCTCGCCGGCGAGTGGTCCGGCACCGAGGCGGATCGCGGACGACGGCACCGGGAGCACGGCCGGCCGCCCGAGGGCGCGGGCCAGTGCCCGGGTGAACTCGGCGTTGGTCGGGGTCTGCGGACAGCAGATGTTGACCGGACCGCGCGCGGTGTCGTCCTCGGCCAGCCGGACGACCGCGGCCAGCCAGTCGCGCAGCGAGACCATCGGGAAGTACTGCTTCCCGCTGCCGAGACGGCCGCCGAGCCCCAGGAGGTAGAGCCGCCGAAGTGTCCGCAGCGGTTGGGACTCGCGGTCCATCACCGGCGAGGTCCGGAGCACGCAGACGCGGGCGCCGGACCCGACCGCGGGCTCCGTGGCGTCCTGCCAGGCCCGGGTGACCTCGGCCATCAGCGAGTGTCCGCGGCTGTCGCCGGCCTCGGTCACCTCGTGGTCGCCGTGGTCGCCGTACACGCCGACGGCGTTGCCGGCGAGGAACGCCGGCTTCGTGGCGGACGCCGCGATCGCCGACGCAAGCGTGCTCGTCGTGCTGACCCGCGACTCACGCAGGTTGCGGGCCCAGGATCGGGAGTAGGGGAGACCCAGGGTCGGACTGCCGGCGACGTTGACGACGACGTCAGCGTCGTCGACCACCTGCTGGTCGATCTCGCCGTGGACCGGGTCCCACTTCGACTCGGCGTCGGCGGCGGGCTCACGGCGTACCAACGCCGTCGTGGTGTGTCCGTGCGCGCGCAGCGCCTCGGTCAGGTGTCGACCGAGGAACCCCGAGGCACCGGCGACCAGGACGTGCACGGCACTCAGACCTCGAACTGGCCGGCCTCGAGCCGCACCTTGACCTCGGTGAGGAACCTCGCCGCGTCGGCACCGTCGACCAGCCGGTGGTCGTAGGTGAGCGCGAGGTAGACCATCTGTCGCACTGCGATGGTCTCGCCGAGGTTGGGGTCGTCGATCACGACCGGCCGCTTGACGACAGCACCGGTGCCCAGGATCGCGACCTGCGGCTGGTTGATGATCGGCGTGTCGAACAGCGCTCCCCGGCTCCCGGTGTTGGTCAGCGTGAAGGTGCCTCCGCCGAGCTCGTCGGGAGTGATCTTGTTGGTACGGGTGCGCTCGGCCACGTCGGCGATCTTGCGGGCCAGCCCGGCGATGGACAGGTCTCCCGCCTCCTTGATCACCGGCGTGAGCAGGCCCCGTTCGGTGTCGACCGCGATCGCGAGGTTCTCCACGTCGAAGTAGGTGACCTCTCCCTTCTCGGTGTCGATCGCGGCGTTCAGGCTCGGGTGCGCCTTGAGTGCGTCGATGGCCGCCTTGGCGAAGAACGGCATGAACGAGAGCTTCACGCCCTCACGGGCGGCGAAGTCGGCCTTCACCGAGTCGCGCAGTCGGGAGATGGAGGTGACGTCGACCTCGACCACGGTGGTGAGCTGGGCACTGACACGCAGCGACTCGACCATCCGCTGGGCGATCACCTTCCGCAGCCGCGACATCGGCTCGGTCTTGCCGCGCAGCGGCGACGGCACGGGTGCTCCCGGCGTCGAGGTCGCGGCCGGTGCGGGCTGTGCCGGAGCGGCGGCTGCCGCCTCGGCGGCGGCGGAGCGTGCCGGTGTCGTGTCGGTGCCCTGCTGCTGCGCGGCGTCGAGCACGTCCTGCTTGCGGATGCGCCCACCGACTCCCGTGCCCACGATGCCGGCCAGGTCGACCCCGTGCTGGGTGGCCATCTTCCGGACCAACGGCGTCACGTACGCCGTCGCGTCGCGACCCCCAGCTGGTGCCGCCTGGGACGACCGTTCGGCCGCCTCGGCCGCCGGCCGGGCGGGCTGCTCCGGCTCGGTCGCCTCAGCGGGCTCGGGCTCGGCCTCGGCAGCCGGAGCGGGCTCTGCCGGCTTCTCCTCTGCCTGCTCGGCCTCGGCTTCCTGCGAGGGCGGGGCCTGGCCGGAGTCGTCGCCGGGTGCCGCGGCGTCACCCGAGCCGATCACGGCGAGCTCGGCTCCGACCTCGACGGTCTCGTCCTCGTTGACCTTGATCTCGAGCAGCGTGCCGGCGGCGGGCGAGGGGATCTCGGTGTCGACCTTGTCGGTGGAGACCTCGAGCAGCGGCTCGTCGGCCGACACCTGGTCGCCCACCTGCTTCAGCCAGCGGGTGACCGTGCCCTCGGTGACCGACTCACCGAGCTCCGGGAGCCGGACCACGGTCTGCTCGCCGGACGACTGCGCCGCACCGGCGACCGCGTCGGCGACCTCCTCCCGCGGTGCCTTGTCCGCCGGGGTGTCGGCCTCCTCGGCCTGTTCGTGTGCCTGGTCACGCTCGGCCTTCTCCTCGTCGAGCGCCGTCTCGGCGGCCGGCTGCTGCTCGTCCGGCTGCTGCTCGTCCGGCTGCTGCTCGGCGGCCGGCTGCTGCTCGTCCGGCTGCTGCTCGTCCTGCTGCTGCTCCGGCTCGTCCTGCTGCTCCGGCTGCTCCTCCTGCTCGACCCGGCCGGAGTCGCCACCACCGGAGTCGCCACCATCCGTCGACTCGTCGGACGAGCCGATCTTCGCCAGCACCGCGCCGACCTCCACGGTGTCGTCCTCGTTCGCGGTAATCTCCAGCAGGGTCCCGGCCACGGGCGAAGGGATCTCGGTGTCGACCTTGTCGGTGGAGACCTCGAGCAGCGGCTCGTCGACCGCCACCTCGTCGCCGACCTGCTTCAGCCACCGGGTGACCGTGCCTTCGGTGACGGATTCGCCGAGCTCGGGGAGCTTTACTTCGGTGGCCATGGGAGTGGGGGTCTTCCTGTCTGTCGGTCGCGGTCAGGAGTGGACGTGCAACGGCTTCCCGGCCAGGGCCAGATGAGCCTCGCCGAGCGCCTCGTTCTGGGTGGGATGCGCGTGCACCAGAGGAGCGACGTCCTCGGCGTGCGCCTCCCAGTTGTAGATCAGCTGGGCCTCCCCGATGAGCTCCCCGACGCGGTCACCGACGAGGTGGACGCCGACGACCGGTCCGTCCTTGCGGCGGACGAGCTTGACGAAGCCCTGGGTCATCAGGATCTGGCTCTTGCCGTTGCCCCCGAGGTCGTAGGTCAGGGTCTCCACCTCGTCGCCGTACGCCGCGCGGGCCGCCGCCTCGTCGAGCCCGACCGAGGCGACCTCCGGGTGGCTGTAGGTGACCCGCGGGATGCCCGTCTCGTCGATCGGTGTCGGGTCGAGCCCGGCGATGTCCTCGGCCACGAAGATGCCCTGCTGGAACCCGCGGTGGGCGAGCTGGAGTCCGGGCACGATGTCGCCCACGGCGTACACGCCCGCAAGGTTGGTCCGGCAGCGCTCGTCGGCCAGGACGAAGCCACGCTCCATCGCCACGCCCTGCTCGTCGTACCCGAGCCCGTCGGTCGACGGCCCCCGCCCGACCGCGACGAGGAGCAGCTCCGCCTCGATCACGCTCTGCTCACCATTCGCGCCCTCGACGGTGACGGCGACGCTGGAGTCGCCGACCTTCACGTCGTGGAACCGCGTTCCGGTGCGGATCAGGATCTTGCGCTTGCGGAACGCACGCTCGAGCGCCTTCGACGACGCCTCGTCCTCGACCGGCACCAGCCGCGGCAGCGCCTCGACGATGGTCACCTCGGCGCCGAAGCTGGCCCAGACGCTGGCGAACTCACAGCCGATGACGCCGCCGCCGAGGACCACCACCGACGCGGGCACCCGGTCGAGCCGCAGTGCGTGCTCGGAGGTCAGGACCCGCTCACCGTCGATGTCGAGACCCGGCAGCGAGCGCGGGTAGGAGCCGGAGGCCAGCACCAGGTGTCGGCCGGAGTACGTCGTGCCGTCCACGGTGACCTCGTGGGGGCCCGTCATCCGGCCTTCGCCCTCGATCACCGTGATGCCACGTCCCTTGATCAGCCCGGTCAGCCCCTTGAACAACCGGGAGACGACCTTGTCCTGGTAGGCGTTGACACCGGCCATGTCGATGCCGTCGAGCGTGGCCGACACGCCGAACTGCGCGGACTCGCGGGTCTGGTCGGCGATCTCGGCCGCGTGCAGGAGCGCCTTCGTGGGGATGCAGCCGACGTGGAGGCACGTGCCGCCGAGTCTGCCCCTCTCGACGAGCCCGACCGAGAGGCCGAGCTGAGCGGCGCGCAGGGCGCAGGCATAGCCGCCGGACCCCGCCCCGAGGATGAGTACGTCGAACTCGCCATCGCTCACCCGGTCATCCTTGCACTCTTTCCCAGGCCGTCGGCAAGGAGGGCGAGGAGCCGGGCATCCCCATGCTCCACCAGGCATCATGGCCCCCATGAGACTCTTCGGACGCGGTCGCGGACAGCGGTTCCGCCGCCCCAGCGGCGACGCCGCGCGCACCGGGTCGACCCGGGTGCGGGCGTCGTCGAGCCACGACGAGCAGCACCTCGAGGACTTCGTCTCGAGCCGTGAGGGCGTGGAGGGTTTCGTCGAACCACGCACCGCGGTCAGCGACGTGACCCTGCTCCTGGTCGCGTGGGACGGCGAGTTCACCCGGCGCCGGGTGCCGTCGGCCGACTGGGCCTACACGTTCTGCCGGCGCCGCGGGATCGCGGCGTACGAGGCCGGTGTGGTGGGCATCCCGCCACGGATGCGGGAGTACATCAGGCGGAAGAAGGAGCGCGGTCAGTCCTGAGCTCCGAGCGCTCGCGCGTAGTCGACCAGTGTGGTGAGCGCGAAGCCGGTCCCGCCCGGCGTCCAGTGACCGCTCGACGTCCCGTTGTTGAACGCCGGCCCGGCCATGTCGAGGTGCGCCCAGGGCCGGTCGCCGGTGAACTCTCGGAGGAACGCGGCGGCGAACAGCCCGCCGCCCCAGCGGACCCAGTCGTGCTGGGCGAGGTCGGCGATCTTGCTGCCGTGCACCCGGTCGACGACGTCCTGCGGCATCGGCATCCGCCAGAGCTTCTCGCCGCTCTCGCGCCCCGCAACGACCAGCAAGTCCACGACCTCGTCGCTCCCGAACACCGCCCCGACCCGGTTGCCCAGCGCTTGCATCATGTGGCCGGTGAGGGTCGCCACGTCGATGATCACATCGGGGTCCTGTTCGAGGGCGCGCGCGAGTCCGTCGGCGAGGACCAATCGCCCCTCGGCGTCGGTGTTGAGCACCTCGACCGTCTTGCCGCCGTAGATCGAGAGCACGTCGCCCGGGCGCATCGAGCTGCCCGACACCATGTTCTCCGCCAGGCAGGCGTACGCCGTGACCCGCACGGGCAGCCCGAGCTCGGCGATCGCGAGCGTCGCCTGGACGATCGTCGCGGCACCGGCCATGTCGCACTTCATCGTCTCCATGCCCTTGGCCGTCTTGATGCTGAGCCCGCCGGAGTCGAACGTGATCCCCTTTCCCACCAACGCCAGATGGGTCACCGGTGACGCGGGGGAGTAGCGCAGCTCCACCAGTCGAGGGGGCGCGCTCGACCCGCCGCCGACGCCGAGGAGGCCGCCGCAGCCGAGCTCGGCGAGCGCTGACTCGTCGAGGACGGTCGCCTTCACCCGGGTGCCCTTGGCGGCCTTCGCGATCTGGTCGGCGAACGCCGGGGGCGTGAGGTCGCACGGAGGCGTGTTCACCCAGTCGCGGACGCCGTTCACGGCGGCGGCCACCACCTGCGCCTCGTCGAACGCCGTCGTGGCGTCACCGCGACGGGCGACCGGGCTGAGCACGGTCACCGTGCCGGCCCGCTTCTCCGGGTCCTTGGACTGGTAGCGGGAGAAGGAGTAGCCGCCGAGCAGATAGCCCTCGAGCACGTTGCGGACGAGTCCGGCGTCGCCCGACGGGAGCGCGAGAGCGACGGATGCGGCGTTGGCCGTCGACCGGGCCGCCACGCCCGCGGCACGGCGACAGGCCAGGATCTCGGCCGGGCGCTCCTTCGGCCGTTCACCCATCCCGACCAGGACCAGCAGCGGGCTGGACAGCTTGCCGCCGGTCGGCACGCGCGCGACCTCGCCGGTCTTGCCGGTGAAGCCGAGGGTGCTCAGCAGGGGTCGCAGGGTGCGGCCGAATGCGGATCCGACGTCCTCGGCGCCGTCTGCGAGCGCGGCGCCCGAGGCCGCCTTCCACGCCCCGACCACCACCGCGTCCGCCCGAGTCTTGGCCGGGCTCGCGCCCCGCAGGTGGTAGCTGGTCACCGGGTCACCCTAGCCACCCGGAAGCGGCCGTTCTGCGGGTCGCCGGGTCCCCGCCGCGGGGGCGCTCCCGGTGTAGGTTCGCGACCATGGCCGAGGACAGCGCCGGGAGTCTTGCCGGGCACACCGCCGACCACGCAGGCGACCACGCAGGCGACCACGCAGGCACGTCTCTGCTGCAGTCTCCGCTCCACGACCGGCACGTGGCGCTTGGAGCGAAGTTCGCCGAGTTCGGCGGCTGGTCGATGCCCCTGGAGTACCCGTCGGGCGTGGTCAAGGAGCACACCGCGGTCCGTGAGTCGGTCGGCGTCTTCGACGTCAGCCATCTCGGCAAGCTGATGGTCACCGGGCCCGGCGCAGCGTCGTACATCAATACGACGCTGTCCAACGACCTCACCAAGATCCGGCACGGCAAGGCGCAGTACACGTTGTGCTGCGATCCCTCGACGGGCGGCATCGTCGACGACCTGATCGCCTACTTCCACGACGACGAGCACGTGCTGCTCGTCCCCAATGCCGCCAACTCCGCCGAGGTCGCCCGTCGCCTCTCGGCGCAGGCGCCCGAGGGCGTGAAGGTGCTCGATCATCACCGTCAGTACGCCGTCCTCGCGGTGCAGGGCAGCAGGTCCGACGAGGTGCTGGACGGCCTCGGGTTCCCATCCGGGCACGAGTACATGTCGTTCGCCGAGGCGGAGTTCGAGGACACCGGCGTCGTGGTCTGCCGCACCGGCTACACCGGAGAGCGCGGCTACGAGCTGATCGCCCGCAACGAGGTGGCCGGACCGCTCTGGGATCGGCTGCTCGCCGCAGGCGAACCATTCGGGATGCTGCCGTGTGGCCTCGGCGCCCGCGACACGTTGCGCACCGAGATGGGCTACCCGCTGCACGGCCAGGACATCACGATCGACGTCACCCCCAACCAGGCCGGCCTCGGCTGGGCCGTGGGTTGGAAGAAGAACGCCTTCTGGGGACGCGAGCCCCTGATCAGGGAGAGGGAGGAGGGCCCGCAGCGGAAGCTCCGCGGGCTCGTCGCCCTCGAACGAGGCATCCCCCGGCCGGGCATGCTGGTCAGCCTGGTGCCCGACGTACCGCTGTGCGAGATCACCTCCGGCACCTTCTCGCCGACCCTGAAGAAGGGGATCGGGTTGGCGCTGGTGCCGACGTTCGTCGACCCCGAGGCCGAGCTGGGCGTGCAGATCCGGACGCGACGCGAGATCTTCGCCTCCACCAAGGTCCCGTTCGTCGACACCTCGGTGCGGGAGTCGTGACGCGATGAACCTGCCCGAGCAGCCGGCGACCTTCCGCCAGCCGTCGCCCGCCGAGAGACCGTGGTGGTGGAAGCTGCTCGACGGCTCCGGTGGTGAGGCCCGGGTGCCGGAGGAGTACCGCAGCCAGCGCTTCGCCTCCCAGGCCGATGCCGAGTCGTGGGTCGGCGAGGTGTGGGCCGAGCTGTCGGCCGCCGGCGTGGACGCGGTGACCCTCTTCGAGCACGACCGCGAGGTGTACGGGCCGATGTCGCTGTCGGCGTGAGCGCCCTCCCCGAGCGTGTCGAGGCGGTCTGCGCGACGTTCCTCGTGGCCGTGCCACGGGCACTGGTGACCGGTCTCTACCTGCGGGGCGGTCTGGCCTTCGGGGAGTGGGTCGACGGCAAGAGTGACGTCGACTTCACCGCGACCCTGAGTCGTCGTCCGTCCGCGGAGGACGTCGCCGCGTTGCGGGCGGCTCACCAGGCCGTGGCCACGTCGTACGGCGACTCCCCGTGCGTCGACGGGGTGCACCTGCTGGCCGACGATCTGGCGCGCCCGCCGGCGGAGTGCCCCGACGCGCCCGCGGTGCTGATGCACGACTTCGCGGTGCGTGATGCCGGTGACCCGGTCAGCTGGCACGAGCTGGCGCGCCACGGTGTGACCGTCGTCGGGCCACCGGTGGAGTCGCTCGGGATCTGGACCGACGACGCCGTCCTCCGCGCCTACACGATCGACAACCTCGACACCTACTGGCGACGTCAGGTCGAGCGGTGCGCCGACCCTCGAGCTGCGTCCTTGCCGTTCACCTGCGAGTGGGTCGTACCGGGGGTCGCCCGCCTCGACCACGTGCTGGAGACCGGCCGGCAGACGTCGAAGTCACGGGCCGTGCGGTGGGGCCTTGCCCACTACCCCGAGTGCTTCCACCGGGTGCTCCGCGAGGCGCTGGCGATCAGGGAGGGCGCGTTCGAGCCGCAGTACGACGACGTCTTCGAGCGGGGTCGCGACGTCGTTGCCTTCGCGGCGTATGTCGTCGAGCGGGGAGTGGCGTCGAGGCGGTCGTAGAACGACCTCTCAACCACCGGGCGACAGCTCGCCGACGGGGACCTCGGTGGTGAGCCGGTTGCCGAGCGGCGCCAGCGGACAGGCCCAGTTCGGGTCGTAGGCGCAGGACGGGTTGTAGGAGAAGTTGAGGTCGAGCACCCATCCCTCGTCCTCGCGGCCCAGATCCGCGCCCTTGACCGTGTCCAGCAGGTAGCGACCCGCGCCGTAGGTCGTCCGCCCGGCAGTGGCGTCGCGCAACGGCACGAAGATCCCGTTGCCGTAGGACCCCAGCCACCACACGTCCAGGCTGCCGATGCCCGGGATCACGAAACGCCCCGCGCGGGTGAACGGGACGGCGCCGTCGGTGCCGGTCGCGGGCGCCCACTCCTCGGGCTCGGCCGGCTGCATCTCCACCACGAAGCGGTACGCCGGGTCGTAGGTCGCGTGGCGCAGCTTCTGCCCCGGCTGGCGCGCCGTCGCGGGATGGTCGTGGAAGAGAGCGGTGCGGCGTTCGACCCATTCGCCGTACGCCGCGACCGGGTCCGGGGTTGCTCGGACGTCCGAGTAAAGGGCGTGCACCTCCCGCCTCCACGAGGCGACCTGCTGGGACCACACGGACAGCTCCGGCATGGGCTCAGCATCGCACCGGGCACGAACCGCGGGTCCGCACGATCACGCCGTACGGCGAGCTGGGCGCGCAGCCGCTGACCGTCGGACGCCGGGGCTAGGCGACCGGGCTGCCCGTGTCGCCGGTGAGCGAGGGTGTGATCTCCATGTCGGCGAGGTCGGGCTCGCCGATCGGGACCTCACCCTCGACGATGCCCTCCCGCTCCAGGAACCGCTCGGCCATCCGGACGGTGGGGTGCAGCCCGATCACGGCTACGGCCCCGATGCCGGCGATCACCAGCCAGCCGCTGCCGGCGGGCAGGCCCGACGGGTGCCACGACATCGCCAGGAACGTGTAGACGGCCGGTGCCCATCGGCCGCCGAGGGTGCTGAAGACCTCGGACACCCCGCCGTACTCGCCGCGTCGGGCGGGGTCCATCAGCTTCGCCTCGAACGCCCAGCTGGCTCCGGAGTTGTACAGCTCCGCCCCCGTCACGGCCACGTGCCCCAGCCAGACCAGCAACATCGTGACGAGCCCGGCCGTGCTGTGCGTGGCCATCGTGATCAGGCAGGCGAGGACGAAGAAGCCCCCGGAGATGCGTGCCGAGCGCAGCGCGTCGGTGATCGTGGCGATGCCGCGCGAGGTGTAGGCCGGCAGGAAGATGCAGAGCACGGTGTTCGTGCCGAACATCCAGGCCAGAAGCCAGTGCGGGGCATCGGTGGACTGCACCAGCCAGAGCGGGATCACGACGTTGAGCAGCACCTGGTTGGTCCACATCGTGCCGCTGAAGAGCGAGGCCAGCATCCAGCCGAGGTTGTGCAGCGGCCCGCGGCCCACGGGCTCGACAGGCGTGGCGGCCTCGTCGGGTGAGGGTCGTGCGACGTCGTGCGCGGCTCTGGGCAGCCGCACGATCGCCACGGCGTTGACCAGGCTCAGTGCCACGGTGACCAACGGCAGCCATCGCATCACGGTCAGGTCGTCGAAGGCGAGTGCGATGCCGCCGAAGACCGCCCCGAGGGTGAATCCGACGTTGAGCGCCGAGTACATGTAGGCCTGGGTCGCGACCCGCTCGTCCTCGGGCATCACGTCGAGGATGTAGGCGTTGCGGCCGGCCCCGCCGGCGTTCCCGATGATCTCGAAGCCGATGACCATCGCGACGTAGCCGGTGAAGCTGTCGATGAACGGCCACGCCGCGAGCAGTGCCGCCGTCGCGAACGTGCCCGCGGCCCACATCCGCTTGGGACCCAACCGGTCGGTCACCTTGCCGGCCGGGTATGCCACCAGGAACGACACCACGCCGGCGATGGTCAGACCGAGGCCGACCTGTGCCGCGCGCAGGCCCACGACCTGGGTGAAGAACACCGCCGAGCCGGTGAGGAACGTGCCCTGGGCGGTGGCGAACAACAGCGACTGCATGGCGAGCTGCCGGGACAGCCGTGTGGGGGGTATCAGACGGCGCACGGCCGGTCCGAGACGGGGCACGGACACATCTGACCAGGATCCCTCCGCGATCACCACCTCTTTGGGACATCTGATGACGTTCGGCCCTTAGCGTGGGCCCATGCGCCCTTTCTCCCAGGTCGACGTCTTCTCCACGGAGCCGCTGATGGGCAACCCCGTCGCGGTCGTCCACGACGCCGACGGGCTGACCGACGACGAGATGCGGCATTTCGCCCACTGGACGAACCTGTCGGAGACGACGTTCCTTCTCCGTCCGACGGACCCGCAGGCCGACTACCGGCTCCGGATCTTCACTCCCGGCGCCGAGCTCCCGTTCGCCGGCCATCCCACGATCGGCAGCGCCCACGCCTGGCTGGAGGCCGGCGGAGCGCCCCGCTCGGACGCCGAGCTGGTGCAGGAGTGCGGGGTCGGGCTGCTTCGGGTACGACGCACCGATCGGCTGGCGTTCGCCGCGCCCCCGCTGCTCAGGGAGGGGCCGGTCAGCGACGAGGAGCGCGCGCAGATCCTGAGGTCCCTGCGCCTGACCGACGACGACGTCGTCGACCTCTCCTGGGGCGACAACGGCCCCGGGTGGGTCGTGGTCCTGATGCGTGACGCGGACGCGGTGCTCTCGGTCCGGCCCGACTGGTCGTCGTTCGGCGACCTCGACATCGGGGTGGTCGGCCCGTACGAGCCGGGCTCGGAATGCGCGGTCGAGGTGCGTGCGTTCTGCCCGAGCATCGGGGTGGTCGAGGACCCGGTCACCGGCAGCCTCAACGCCAGCATCGGCCAGTGGCTGGCGGGCGACCGGCTGCCGACGTCGTACGTCGCCTCGCAGGGCACCGCCCTGGGTCGCGCGGGGAGGGTCCACGTCGAGAAGGACGGCGACACCGTCTGGGTCGGCGGCGAGGCGGCAACGACGATCAAGGGGACTGTCGGTCTCGGCGCCTAGCGTCGGGGGATGCTCGAGACACCCGACGACCTCGACCGGCTCCAAGCGCTGCTCGACGACTCGCACGCGCGGGCCACCGAGCACCTGCGCGGCATCATCCACGGCGACCGCACCCTGACCGCGACCCACATCGCCGGGCTGCTGACCGGGATGAAGGTGATCACCGCCGCCACCGTCACCGCGCGCGGCGAGCCGCGGATCAGTGCGATGGACGGTCACTTCCTGCACGGCACCTGGACCTTCTCCACCAGCCGGAGCTCCGCCAAGGCGCGGCACCTGGCGCGACGTCCGGCGATCTCGGTGGCGCACGTCGACGGCGAGGAGCTGGCGGTGTTCAGCCACGGCCGGGTGGTCGAGCTGGAGGGTGAGGAGCTCGCCGGGGTCGACGCCCACTGGACCGGCCACTACGGCTCCTCCCCGCTGTCGTGGGGCGAGGTCGTGATGTGGCGGCTGGAGCCGAGCTGGATGGTGGGATACGCGTTCCGTCGGGAGCAGCTCCTCGCCGAGCGAGGCGTGCCTGCCTGACGACGTCGGCGGACGCGCCTACTGTGAGCGCATGCAGGTCTACCTCGATCTCCTCCAACGCATCCTCGACGACGGGGTCGAGAAGTCCGACCGCACCGGCACCGGCACGCGCAGCGTGTTCGGCCACCAGATGCGCTTCGACCTGCGTGCGGGGTTCCCGCTGGTGACCACGAAGAAGGTGCACACCCGCTCGGTCTTCGCCGAGCTGCTCTGGTTCCTGCGTGGCGACACCAACGTCAAGTGGCTCCAGGACCGCGGCGTCACCATCTGGGACGAGTGGGCCGACAGCGATGGCGACCTCGGCCCGATCTACGGCTACCAATGGCGCTCGTGGCCGGCCCCGGACGGTCGGCACGTCGACCAGATCGCCCAGGTGGTCGAGCAGATCCGGGCCGACCCTGACAGCCGGCGCCACCTGGTCTCGGCGTGGAACGTCGCGGACATCCCCGACATGGCACTGGCGCCCTGCCACACCATGTTCCAGTTCTACGTCGCCCCCGACGGCGACGGTGGCCCCGGCCGTCTCAGCTGCCAGCTCTACCAGCGCTCGGCCGACGTGTTCCTCGGCGTGCCCTTCAACATCGCGTCGTACGCCCTGCTCACCCACATGGTCGCCCAGGTGACCGGACTGAGAGTCGGGGACTTCGTGCACACCCTCGGCGACGCCCACCTCTACACCAACCACGTCGAGCAGGCGCGACTGCAGCTCACCCGCGAGCCACGTCCGCTCCCCACGCTGTGGCTCGACCCAGCTGTGACCGAGATCGACGGCTTCGACCTCGAGCACGTCGCGGTCGAGGGCTACGACCCCCACCCCGGCATCAAGGCCCCCATTGCCGTCTGACGGTCCGCGTCGGCTGACGCTGGTCGCGGCGTACGCCCGCAACCGGGTGATCGGCGACCACGGTCGGATCCCGTGGCACCTGCCCGACGACTTCGCGCACTTCAAGGCCACCACGATGGAGGGCGTCCTGGTGATGGGGCGCGCGACCTACGACTCGATCGGCCGACCGCTCCCCGGCCGCACCACGATCGTCGTCACCCGCAACCCCGACTGGACGGCCGAGGGGATCCTGGTCGCGCACTCGCTCGACCAGGCACTCCAGCTGGCGGCCGAGCAGCCGGGGGAGACCTTCGTCGTCGGAGGTACGCAGATCTACGAGCAGACGCTCCCTCTCGCGACCCATCAGGTGCTCACCGAGGTCGACCTGACGCCCGACGGAGACGCGGTGTACCCGGAGTTCGACCGCGACGAGTGGGTCGAGACGGCACGCGAGCCACGCGAGGGATTCACCTGGGTCTGGTGGGAGCGGCGATGACGCTCGAGCTCCACGTCGAGGCCTCCGGCGGCGATCCGCCGTACGAGCAGATCCGGACGCAGATCGCGGGCCAGGTGGCCTCCGGGGAGCTGCCGCCGGGCACCCGGCTGCCGACCGTTCGGGCCCTGGCGGCCGCCTTGGGGATCGCGCCCAACACCGTGGCGCGGGCCTACCGCGAGCTGGAGTATGCCGGGGTCGTCAGCACCCGCGGCCGCAACGGCACGGTGGTCAACGGCGACGCGAGCGACCGCGCGGCCAAGGAGGCCGCGGCGACCTACGCCGACGCGATGCGTGCCTTGGGCGTGCGGCAGGATGAGGCACTCGAGCTGGTACGACGTGCGTTCGACCGGCCCGTGAGCAGCTGACAGCGACACAACCACAGGGGGCGGCCGTGCTGGTGCACGACGAGGTCAGGACTGCGCTGGCCGAGGGCCGCGCGGTGGTGGCGCTCGAGAGCACGATCATCAGCCACGGACTGCCACGCCCCGACAACGCCCGGCTGGCGCGCGAGTTCGAGGGGGCGGTTCGCAACGGGGGAGCGGTGCCGGCGACCGTCGCCGTGATCGACGGACAGGCCCGCGTCGGGCTCGACGACGCCGCGCTCGACCGACTGGCGAACGACGAGGACGCGGTGAAGGTGAGCGTGCGCGAGCTTGCTGCGGTGACCGCTCGCGACGGGGTCGGGTCCACGACTGTGGCCTCCACGGCCCACCTGGCCGCTCTCGCGGGGATCACCGTGTTCGCGACCGGGGGCCTCGGCGGCGTGCACCGCGGAGCCCAGGCGACGTTCGACGAGTCGGCCGACCTGACCACCTTGTCGCGCACGGGCGTGCTCGTGGTCTGCGCCGGCGTGAAGTCGATCCTCGACGTCGGCGCGACGCTGGAGCGGCTCGAGACCCTCGGGGTGGGTGTGCTCGGCTACCGCACCGAGCGGTTCCCGGGGTTCTACCTGGCGGACTCCGGCCACGACCTCGGCTGGCGGGTGGACTCGGCCGAGGAGGTCGCCACGATCCTGGCCGCGCGTGAGCGTGTCGGCACGACGGGCCTCGGGCTGGTCCTCGCGAACCCGATCACCCCCGCCGACGCGCTCGACCGGGACCTCCACGACAGGCTGCTCGAGAGCGGGCTGGCCGCGGCGGAGCGCGACCGCGTCCACGGCAAGGACGTCACGCCGTACCTGCTCGACTGGTTCCACCGCGAGAGTGGGGGCGAGTCGCTGCGGGCCAACGTCGCGCTGGTCCGCTCCAACGCCCGGCTCGCCGCCGAGGTGGCATCGGCGTACGCCGAGCAGGTGTCGGCGGGGTCGTCGTGACCTTCTACTGCCTCGGTGACCTGATGGTCGACGTGGTCGCCCGGCTGTTCGGGCCGCTGGCCGAGGGGTCCGACAGTCCCGGCGTCATCTCGTACGTCGGCGGCGGCTCGGCGGCCAACACCGCCGCCTGGCTGACCCGGGTCGGCGAGAGCACCGTCTTCGTCGGGGCGATCGGCGACGACCCCGCCGGGCAGTCGCAGGTCGAGAGCCTGCACCGGCTCGGGGTCGACGTCCGCTTCCGGGTCGACCGCACCCGCCCGACCGGGACCTGCCTCGTGCTCGTGGCCCCCGCGGGCGAGCGGACGATGGTGCCCGATCCCGGCGCCAACCTCTCGCTGCTCGAGCACGACGTACCGGTCGAGGAGTTCCGGACCGGCGACCACCTGCACGTGTCGGGCTACGCGCTGCTCCGCGACTCGCGCGACGCCGCCCTGCACGCGATCGCGGCTGCTGCTCGAGCGGGAATGACGGTGTCGGTGGGTGCCGCGTCTGCCGCTCCGCTCCAACAGCTCGGCGCCGAGGAGTTCCTGCGGATGGTGCCCGACGACGCGCTGCTGTTCGCGAACGAGAAGGAGGCCGGCGTCCTCGTCGGCCTCTCGGGCGACGCCGCGGACCTGGCCCGGGCACTGGCGACCGGCGGCCGCCAAGCAGTCGTCACGGCCGGCTCCGGCGTCGCCGCCTGGAGCAACGGCGAGGCGACCGCGTCCCGCGAAGCCGAGCCGCTCGACAGTCCCGAGCTCGACACCACCGGCGCCGGTGACGCCTTCGCCGCCGGCTTCCTCGCCGCCCGTACCCGCGACGCGTCGCCCGAGGTCTGCCTTCGGGACGGTCATGCCCTCGCGGCTGCGGCGTGCCGGACCACCGGGGGTCGGCCCGAACCTCGGTGACATACGCCTTGCCCCACGTCATTCATGTCGTCGTCGATATCGGATCCAGCGGGTTTCGACACCGGGTTGGGGTGGTGGCCTGAATTCGGGTCTGTGGTCGTCGGGATCGGGTCTGACTTTCCAGGGGGTGTCGTGGATGACCCGGTGATGATGACCGCACAACAACACGAGGTTCGCGAGCTTGGTTTTGCCGCCGGATATCCAGTGGAGGATGTGGTGGGCGTGGCACGTCACCGGTGGCCGGTC
>JAICSK010000241.1 GCA_025936915.1 Nocardioides sp. | reverse complement strand
GTCCGGCCGCGTGAACACGATCAGGAAGTTGTCGCTGTCGGCGAAGCCGGCCGACCGGAGGTTGGCGACCGAGGTCACCACGTCGAAGACGAGCGGGGTGTTCGCGAAGGTGCCGCCGACGGTGAACGTCCGGTGTCCTACGGGCAGCTTGCCCAGCACGAGGGTGTCGCCGACCGAGACGTGGTGGGAGCTCGCGTAGCGCTGGTCGACCAGCACGGTTCGCCCGGAGAGGTCGCCCGTGCCGTGCTCCATGGTCAGCCCGAACGCGGACAGTTGCGACGGAACGACGCCGGTCAGGGGGGTCCGGTGTCGGTTCACCTCGATGAAGGCGTAGCGCTGGCGCACCACTTCGGTGACGCCTCGGACGCGCGCGATCCGGTTCGCCACCTGCGGCGAGAACGGCTGCCCGAAGGCGCTGCCCACGACGTAGCTGCCGATGAAGTTCGCGTCGATCGTGTCGTCGACGCTGGCCTTCGCCGACGATCCGATGATCGACATCGTGCAGGCCAGTGCCAGGCCGATCATCAGCGCCGACGCGGTGGCCGTCGTACGACGAGGGTTGCGCAGGGCGTTCTGTCCGGCCAGGTTGCCGACGGCGCGGAAGACGAAGGCGTAGATCACCCGGGCGAGGGCGAGCAGCGGCCGGCAGATGATCGGTGCCGCGGCGGTGACGCCGAGGAGGACCGCGAGGATGCCGCCGCCGGTCCAGTACCCGCCGTGCGGCAGCGAGCCGAACAACCCCTCGAGCGTGGAAACGACGCCGGCCGCGGTGAGCGCGACGCCGAGGACGAACCGCCAGCGGATCGACGACTCGGGGAGCGCGACCACGTCGCCGAGGGCTTGCACCGGCATGATCCGACCGGTACGACGTGCCGGCAGCCAGGCGGCCACCATGGTGACGAGGACACCGGTGGCGTAGCCGGCGACGACCGACTGGGTGTCGAGGGTGAGCGGCTGGCTGCCCAGGTCGAGGCCGACCAGACCGATCACCCACCGGATCGCGTGGGCCAGCGCCATCCCGAGCCCGAGGCCGACCGTGGCCCCGAAGAGCCCGAGCACGAGCGCCTCGAGCAGCACGCTGCGCGAGACCTGGCGACGTGAGGCGCCGATCGCCCGGAGGAGCGCCAGCTCGCGGCTCCGCTGGGCGACCAGGATCGAGAAGGTGTTGACGATCAGGTAGGCACCCACGACCAGGGCGACAGCAGCGAAGATGAGAAGGAAGGTGCGCAGGAACTTCACGCCGCGGAGAACCTGGCTGGCGTTCTCGTCGGCGGCCTGGTCGCCGGTGACGGCGCGGATGTTCGAGGGCAGGACCCGCCGCACCTGGTCGCGCAGCTCGGTCTGCGAGACACCGGGCTTCGCGGTGACCCAGATGTTGGTGAAGGCGTGTTTCCCGTTCAGGAACAGCCGCTGGGCCTCGCGGGTGTCGAAGATCGTCAGCGTGGCACCCGCCAGCGACGTGTTGTCGGCGTAACCGGCGAGGCCCACGAGGCGCTTGGTGAGCACCGCCTTGTGCGTCGCGGTGACGATCGGGATCCGTTCGCCGATGAAGTAGCCGGCCTCCTCGGCGGTCTGCTCGTCGAGCACCACCTGGTGCGGTCCGCGCGGCCGGTGCCCGTAGAGCAGGGTGAGGCCGGGGATGCCGTGACCGGCCGGTGCGTCGGAGTAGCTGATCCCGTACGTCGGAGCGCCGAGGCCGCCGACCACCTTGTGGTTCGTGCCGACCACGAAGACGCCGAGCGCCTGCACGTTGCCGTCGGCACGAGCGGCGCCGGGCACCTCCGCCAGCGTCCTCACCAGGGACTGGGGCACGCTGCGGGTCGAAGGGTCGCCGTTCAGGGTGGCGCTCCCGTGGGGCCGGACGACGACGTCGCCGACCGACGACCCGAAGAGCCGGGTGAAGCCTGAGTTCAGCGCGGCGGAGAACACCAGCGAGCCGACCACGAACGCGACACCGAGCGCGATCGCGAACGTGCTCATCAGCAGCCGGATCTTGCGGGCCAGCAGGCTCTTCCAGGCAGCGCGGATCATCGCTCGGCCGCGGCCATCCGGGCGATCACCCGCTCGCGATCGGGCTCGCGCAGCTCGTCGACGAGGCGGCCGTCGGAGAGGAACACGACCCGATCGGTGTACGCCGCGGCGACGGGGTCGTGGGTGACCATCACCACCGTCTGGTGGTGGACGTCGACGCTGCGCCGGAGCAGCTCGAGGATCTCCGCCCCCGACTTGCTGTCGAGGTTGCCGGTCGGCTCGTCGGCGAAGACGATCTGGGGTCGCCCGACCAGTGCCCGAGCCACGGCCACGCGTTGCTGCTGCCCGCCCGAGAGCTCGTGCGGCTTGTGCGAGAGGCGGTCGCGCAGGCCGACGGTGTCGACCACCTCGTCGTACCACTGCGCGTCCGGTTTGCGGCCGGCGATGGCCTGGGGCAGCCGGATGTTCTCCTCGGCGTTCAGGGTGGGGATCAGGTTGTACGCCTGGAAGACGAAGCCGATCCGGTCGCGCCGGAGCCGGGTCAGCGCGCGGTCACCGAGCCGGCCGAGCTCCTGGTCGCCGATGTGGACCGTGCCCGAGTCGGCCCGGTCGAGCGCCGCCGCGCAGTGCATGAGGGTCGACTTGCCCGACCCGCTCGGCCCCATGATCGCGGTGAACTCACCGGCCTCCAGGTCGAGGCTGACGCCGTCGAGCGCCCGGACCAGCGCGTCGCCGGACCCGTAGGTCTTGACCAGGTCTCGGATCCTGGCCGCGGGCTCACTCACGCGCCCAGCCTGCCAACGACGGCCAACCCCGCCCACCGGGGTCCACCCGGACGCCACCCCTACGGCACCCTTGCGGGTGGCCTGCCGGCGAGCATCATCAGCAGGTACCGCGAGACGGAACGTACGGTGTCGCCCATGGGAAAGCTGACCTACTCCGCGATCGCATCGCTCGACGGCTACATCGAGGACGAGCAGGGCGGATTCGGATGGGCCGCGCCCGACGAAGAGGTGCACGCGTTCGTCAACGACCTCGAGCAACCGGTCGCGACCTACCTGTACGGGCGGCGGATGTACGACGTGATGGCGTACTGGCAGACCGAGGGTGACGGCCCCGAGGAGTCGCCGGTCAGCCGTGACTACGCCGCGATCTGGCGGGCCGCCGACAAGGTCGTCTACTCCCGGACGCTGACCTCGGTGACGACACCCCGGACCAGGCTCGAGCCCACCTTCGATCCCGACGGCGTGGCCCGGCTCCGGCAAGCCTCCGACTCCGACCTCAGCATCGGCGGGCCGGAGCTTGCCGGCCTCGCCCTCGCCGCCGGTCTCGTCGACGAGCTCCACCTGTTCCTGGTGCCGGTCGTCGTCGGCGGCGGGAAGCGCGCGCTTCCCGACGGCGTACGCCTCGACCTGACCCTGCTGGACGAGCGCCGTTTCGCCGGTGGCGTGGTCTTCCTGCGTTATGCGGTGCGTCCCCCTCGTTCGAGTCGTGTGTCCGACACCGCGCTCTAGCGCGTTCTCGGGCACACGACCCGGCGGACGGCGACACCATCAGGGCTCGAACACCTGTTCGAGTCCGTGCTACCGTCGGATCGTGGACTTCCAGGGGACGCTCTTCGAGACCCCGGCGCCCGGGCTCGGTTCGCTGGCCGGCGCGGTCGAGCGGTATCCGCTCAGTCGTGGCGCCTGGGTCGACGTACGCCGCGACTTCGTCCGCGGGGCCGACGAGGTGCTCGAGCGGCTTGTCGCCGACGTGCCGTGGCGGGCCGAGCGGCGCCAGATGTACGACCGGGTGGTCGACGTTCCGCGCCTGGTGCACACCTACGGCGAGGGCGAGCCGCTCCCCCATCCGTTGCTCGACGAGGCCCGCGACGCCCTG
>JAICSK010000176.1 GCA_025936915.1 Nocardioides sp. | reverse complement strand
TGCCGCCGGCCGAGTCACCACCGACCCCGAGCCTGTGCACGTCGGCGTCGAGCGACGCGGCGTTGTCGACCACCCAGCGGTACGCCGCGACCGCGTCGTCGTACCCGGCCGGGAACGGATGCTCGGGCGCCAGCCGGTAGTCGACCGAGAGCACCCGCACGCCGCTCCGCTCAGCCAGGAACCGGCAGGGCGGGTCGTGCGACTCGAGGTCGCCGTACACCCAGCCGCCGCCGTGGAAGAACACCAGCAGCGGCCCCGGCGAGACCGCTCCGGTCGGGACGTACAGCCGCCCGCGCCGGTCGCCGACGTCGAGGTCGCGCACCACGCCGATCGGCTGGTCGCGGCCCGCGATCGCGGTGTGCTTGGCCAGGAGGCGCCGGCCCGCGTCCAGCGGCAGGTCCTCGGTCGACGGCTCCCGCACCAGCCGCTCGAGCCGGAGCATGAGCTGGGTGTCGACCGCCAAGGTCTGCCCGTCGATCGTGACCGGCCGCCCCGCGAGCCGCCGCTGGACCTGCTCCGGGAGGCCGAGGGCCGCGTGGAGGGCCAGCCCTTTCAGGCGCTGGTCGACCACGGAGAGGAACGACGATCCGCCTGGCACCAGGTCAACCTAGCGATACCCGTCACGACGTTCTCCCCGCGTTCACCTGCCGGTGCCACACTGAAGCCCATGGTCCAGCTCGCTTCCGTCGACCCGTCGCGCGACGGAGACGCCCAGGCCGACGAGCCGTTCGACGTCGAGCCGCCGTACACGCCCGACGATGAGGAGCTCGCCGCGGTCACGGCGTACGACGACCGCTTCCTCGACCGCGAGCTGTCCTGGCTGGCCTACAGCCGGCGCGTCCTGGGCCAGGCCGAGGACCCCGAGCTCCCCCTGCTCGAGCGAGTCCGCTTCGCCGCGATCTTCTCCAGCAACCTCGACGAGTTCTTCATGGTGCGGGTGGCCGGCCTCAAGCGACGTATCGCGGCCGACGTCGCCGTGCGCGCGGCGTCCGGGCTGATGCCGCGCGAGGTCCTCGAGCGCATCTGGGCCGAGACGCGCGACCAGATGGAGCGCCACGCCCGGCTTTTCCGCGACGAGCTCGTCCCTGCGCTGGCCAAGGAAGGCATCGACCTGGTCCGCTGGGCCGACCTCGACCGCGACGAGCAGAAGTTCTGCAAACGGCTGTTCAAGGAGCGGGTCTTCCCCGTGCTGACGCCGCTGGCGGTCGACCCCGCGCACCCGTTCCCCTACATCTCCGGCCTGTCCCTCAACCTCGCGGTGCTGGTACGCAACCCCAAGACCGGCAAGGAGCACTTCGCCCGGGTGAAGGTGCCGCCGATCTTCAGCCGGTTCGTGCCGCTCGGCAACGAGCGCTTCGTGCCGCTCGAGGACGTGATCGGCGAGCACCTGAAGCGGCTGTTCCCCGGCATGGAGGTGCTCGAGGTGCACACCTTCCGGGTCACCCGCAACGAGGACCTCGAGGTCGAGGAGGACGACGCGGAGAACCTCCTCAAGGCCCTGGAGAAGGAGCTGCTGCGCCGCCGCTTCGGCCCGCCGGTGCGCCTCGAGGTCGAGGAGTCGATCGCCCCGCAGGTCCTGGAGCTGCTCACCGAGGAGCTCGGCGTCTCCGAGGACGAGGTCTTCCGCGTCGACGGGTTGCTCGACCTGGTCGGGCTGCACTCCATCGCAGATCTCCCGCGCGAGGACCTGAAGTTCCCGGCGTTCGTGCCGACCACCCATCGACAGCTCGCCGAGGTCGAGTCGGCCAAGCCCGTCGACATCTTCAAGGCCACCCGGCGGTACGACGTACTCCTGCACCATCCCTACGACTCGTTCGCGACGTCGGTGCAGCGGTTCCTCGAGCAGGCCGCGGCCGATCCTCACGTGCTGGCGATCAAGCAGACGCTGTACCGCACCTCGGGAGACTCGCCCATCATCGACGCCCTGATCGACGCCGCGGAGTCCGGCAAGCAGGTGCTGGTGATCGTCGAGATCAAGGCGCGCTTCGACGAAGAGGCGAACATCCGTTGGGCCCGCAAGCTGGAGCAGGCGGGCTGCCACGTCGTCTACGGCCTGGTCGGGCTGAAGACCCATTGCAAGCTGGCGATGGTCGTGCGCGACGAGGCCAGCAGCGGGGCGGGCATCCGGCGCTACACCCACATCGGCACCGGCAACTACAACAGCAAGACCGCGCGCCTCTACGAGGACATCGGGCTGCTGACCACCGACGAGGTGATCGGCGAGGACGTCGCGCACTTGTTCAACAACCTCAGCGGCTACTCGCGCAACCCCACGTATGACCGCCTCCTGGTCGCGCCCGACTCCGTCCGCACCGGGCTGATCGAGCGCATCCACCGCGAGATCGACCACCATCGCAACGGCCGGCCCGCAGGCATCCGGCTGAAGGCCAACTCCGCCGTCGACGAGGCATCGATCGACGCCCTCTACCTCGCGTCGCAGGCCGGCGTACCGATCGAGATGCTGGTGCGTGGCATCTGCGCAGTCCGCCCGGGCGTTCCGGGGCTGTCGGAGAACATCAAGATCCGCTCGATCGTGGGACGTTTCCTCGAGCACAGCCGGGTGTTCTGGTTCGAGAACGGCGGCGCGCCGAGCGTCTGGATCGGGTCGGCCGACCTGATGCACCGCAACCTCGACCGACGGGTCGAGGTGCTGGTGCAGGTGCCGAGCGAGGAGAACGTCGCCCAGGTGGGCGACCTCCTCGATCTCGCGTTCGCCTCCACGACGTTCGCCTGGGAGCTCGGACCCGACGGCGACTGGACCCCCAACGGCGGCACCGACCATCTCCAGGAAGTGCTGATCGAACGGCAGCGGCGTCCGCGGGTCGTCACCTGACCCGACCGGGTCGGATGAGGGGGTTGCGCCCCCGAACGAGGCGGCCCGTAGCATGTCGCCCGTTCGCCTCCCCACCTCCGAGGAGCCACGTCGTGGCGTTGCGCCTGCGTCCCACCGATACGTCCTTCTACGAGCTCTTCACCATCTCGGCCCAGCACCTCGTGACGGGCGCCGGACTGCTCGCCGAGATGATCTCCGAGGACGCCGACCGCTCGGGGGTGGCCAAGCGGATGCGCGAGGCGGAGCACATCTGCGACGAGAACACCCACGCGATCGTCCGGCGGGTCAACAGCAGCTTCGTGACGCCGTTCGACCGGGAGGACATCTACGCCCTGGCGAGCGGTCTCGACGACGTGATGGACGAGCTCGACGAGGTCGTCGACCTGATCCTGCTGTATGAGGTCGTCAACTTCCCGTCCGAGGTGCTCAAGCAGGTCGAGACGATCCAGCGCTGCGCCGAGATCACCGCCGAGGCGATGCCCAAGCTGCGCGCGATGACCGACCTCGAGGAGTACTGGATCGAGATCAACCGGCTCGAGAACAGTGGCGACAAGAGCTATCGACGTACCCTCGCCAAGCTGTTCAGCGGGGACTTCAAGGCGATCGAGGTGCTCAAGCTGAAGGACGTCGTCACCTCCCTCGAGGCCGCGATCGACGCCTTCGAGAAGGTCGCCAACATCGTCGAGCAGATCGCCGTCAAGGAATCCTGAGCCGGTCCCATGGATCTCGCGATCGTCATCACGGTCGTGGTCGTCGCCCTCGCCTTCGACTACACCAACGGGTTCCACGACGCGGCCAACGCGATTGCCACGTCCGTGTCCACTCGGGCGCTGACCCCTCGGGTGGCGCTGGTCCTGGCCGCGGTGATGAACTTCGTCGGTGCCTTCCTCGGGCAGAAGGTGGCCCACACGGTCTCCGACGTGATCGTGCCGCCCGACGGCCGTGAGGGCCTCGTCGTGGTCCTGGCCGGACTCCTCGGCGCGATCATCTGGAACCTCACGACGTGGTACTTCGGGCTGCCCTCCTCGTCCTCGCATGCGTTGATCGGCGGGCTCGTCGGCTCGGCGCTCGCCGCGGGGACGTCGGTGCACTGGCACACGATCCTCGACAAGGTCGTCGTACCGATGGTGATCTCGCCACTGGTCGGGTTCGCGCTGGCGTTCCTGGTGATGCTGGCGATCCTGTGGCTGTTCCGCAATCGGAACGCCGGCAAGGTCACCCGCGGCTTCCGGCTGGCCCAGACCCTCTCGGCATCGGCGATGGCGCTCGGACACGGTCTCCAGGACGCGCAGAAGACGATGGGCGTGATCTTCCTGGCGCTGATCACCGGTGGGTACATCGACGCCGGCACGAAGGATCTCCCCCTGTGGGTGATCGCCGCCGCGGCCGGTGCGATCTCGCTCGGCACCTACTCCGGTGGTTGGCGGATCATGCGCACCCTCGGCCGCCGGATCATCCACCTCGACCCACCGCACGCCTTCGCCGCCGAGGCGGTGGGCGCATCGGTGCTGTACGCCACGGCGTTCATCTGGCAGGCGCCGGTCTCGACCACCCATGTGATCACCTCGGCGATCATGGGCTCGGGCGCCACCCGCCGGGTCTCGGCGGTGCGCTGGGGCATGGCCCGAACCATCGTCTCCGCCTGGGTGCTGACCTTCCCCGCCGCCGGCCTCGCCGCCGCGGTCGCCTTCGCCCTTCTCCACCCCTTCCTCGGCTGACACCTCCTCGGGTGCTTGTCGGGGTAGTCCGTGACGAAACGGTCCCTCCAGAGGGCGTTCAAGGGCGATTTCGTCACGGAGTAACCCGGCGACAGCAGTCAGCCCGCGTGGTCAGCCCCCGGGGGTCAACCCACTTGGCGGCGCAGCCAAGTCCGTCGCTCGGCGTCGGAGAGCGCCCGGCGCCTGGCGACCGTGTCGGTCCGGACCCACCAGGCCGGCGTCTCGATCGTCCAACGCCGATCGCTGGCCGGCCTTCTCGCCGCTCGGGCGTAGGCGGATCTGATCCGGGCGGCGATCTGCAACTCGTCGCGCCAGTCGTCTCCCACGACGGGGAACAGCTCGAGGCCGGCCGCGCGCAACGCCTGCTCACGGCGTACGTCGACTCCGCGCTGCCGGCGGGCCAGATGGACCACTCCCTCATATTCGCCAGCGACCCCCGCGACCGGGTCCAGCAGATCGGGTGTGCCGAGGTGGCGGCCGGACATATCGAAGACGGGCCGGTTGCACAAAGGCTCGGGGAGTCCGGCGAGCAGCACCCACAGCAGGCGTAGCCGGGTCTCCTGTGGCGACCACGAGTTCTCGCGGACGAGCGTCAGAGCCACGCGCGCCTGCGGGATGCCGGTCCAGGTTCCCAGCGTCGCGCCGTACGTCGCCAGGTCCTGGGTGGTGACGACATCTCCGTGCATCGCCATGTCCGCGACGACCACGGCTGCCTCGACCGACGGCGCGTACCGCATCTCGAACAACACCGACCTCGCCGGCAACGTCACGGGAAGCCCGTCGAGCGTCTCGATCTCACCCCAGCGCAGGTGCTCGTGACTGACCACGATGCCGTCACGTGGCCGGATGTCGGCGTACCCCACGGCAAGCGTGACCGGCTCAGGCTGCATCCCTTCAGCCCTTCGCCCGCTGAGCCACTGCGCGCCCGCCCATCGGAGCGCTGCCCAGCCGGTGACTCCGCCAAGGGCCGGGAGAACGGCGGCCGCCTCCACGATCCGCTGCTCGGGGAGTGCTCCATCGACGTCGGCCGGCACGTACAACCCGTGGCTGGTTCGCCGCCATCTCGGCCCTCGGGCCGCCTTGGGCGTGGGACCGGTCCGGCCCGAGGGATCTACCCTCACCGGCGGGGTCAGTCCACGTCGCGTCGGTTGCAGATGCATCCAGCCAGCGTCGCGAAGTCCGCGTCTTGCCGTCGTCGGTCATCCACAGGCTGCCGGGGTACTCCGTGACGAAATCGTCCCTGAATCCGCCCTGGCGGGGCCGTTTCGTCACGGACTACCCCAACACCACACAACCCTCAGCCGAAGCGGCCGGAGATGTAGGCCTCGGTGGACGGTTCGTCGGGGGTGGAGAACATCTTCCGGGTGGGGTTGAACTCGACCAGGTGGCCGGGTTGGCCCGCGGCCTTGAGGTTGAAGAACGCCGTGTCGTCCGAGACGCGCGCAGCCTGCTGCATGTTGTGGGTGACGATCACGATCGTGTAGTCGGACTTCAGCTCGTGGATCAGGTCCTCGATCGCCGAGGTCGAGATCGGGTCCAGCGCCGAGCAGGGCTCGTCCATGAGCAGCACCTCAGGCTCGACCGCGATCGCGCGGGCGATGCACAGCCGCTGCTGCTGACCGCCGGAGAGTCCCATTCCCGGCTTGTCCAGCCGGTCCTTGACCTCCTTCCAGAGGTTCGCCTGGATCAATGACCGCTCCACGATCGTGTCCGCCTCGGCCTTCTTCAGCCTCTTGGCGTTCAGCCGGTTGCCGGCGAGCACGTTGTCGTAGATCGACATCGTGGGGAACGGGTTCGGTCGCTGGAACACCATCCCGATCTGACGGCGTACGGCGACCGGGTCGACGCTCGGGTCGTACAGCGACTGGCCGTCGACGACGACCTTGCCCTCGACCCGCGCACCGGGGGTCACCTCGTGCATCCGGTTGAGCGACCGCAGCATGGTCGACTTGCCACACCCGGACGGGCCGATGAACGCCGTCACCGACTTGGACTTGACGGTCAGGTTGACCCCCTCCACCGCGAGGAAGTCCCCGTAGAAGATGTCGAGGTCTGAGACGTCGATGCTCTTGGCCATGATTCCTTCCTCCGGCGTCCCGGTCAGCGTCGTTTGGCGGGGGCGAAGACCCGACCGATGATCCTGGCGACGAGGTTCAGCACCATCACCAGCGCGATCAGCACCAAGGCACCGCCCCACGCCCGCTGGTAGCCGACGGGGGTGGACGAGGCGTACTGGGAGAAGATGAAGACGGGCAGCGTCGTCATCCGCCCGTGGAAGAGGTCCGTGTTCACCCCGTCCGTCGCGCCCGCGACGACCAGCAGCGGCGCGGTCTCGCCGATCACCCGCGAGATCGCCAGCACGACGCCGGTCACGATCCCGGCCAGCGCCGTCGGCAGCACGACCCGGGTGATCGTGCGCCACTTCGGCACCCCCAGTGCGTACGACGCCTCGCGCAGGTCGTCGGGTACCAGCCGCATCATCTCCTCCGACGACCGGACGACGGTCGGGATCATCAGCAGCGACAGCGCGATCGAGCCGCCGATGCCCGCGCGGAACGCCGTTCCGAACAGCAGCACCAGCAACGCCAGGGCGAACAGCCCGGCCACGATCGACGGGATGCCCGTCATCACGTCCACCAAGAAGGTGATCACCC
>JAICSK010000138.1 GCA_025936915.1 Nocardioides sp. | reverse complement strand
GAGGGCGCGCCCGACACGGACTCGACCGAGCTCACGGCGTACCCCGACACCTGCGTCGGCACCGACTCCCACACCACGATGGTCAACGGCATCGGCGTGGTGGGCTGGGGCGTCGGCGGGATCGAGGCCGAGGCCGCGATGCTCGGCCAGCCGGTGAGCATGTTGATCCCGCGTGTGGTCGGCTTCAAGCTGTCGGGCGAGCTGCCCGAGGGCTCCACCGCGACCGACCTCGTGCTCACGATCACCGAGATCCTGCGTCAGCACGGCGTGGTCGGGAAGTTCGTCGAGTTCTACGGAGAGGGCGTCGGAGCGCTGCCGGTCGCCAACCGCGCCACGATCGGCAACATGAGCCCGGAGTTCGGCTCGACCGTCGCGGTCTTCCCGATCGACGAGCAGACCGTGGAGTACCTCCGGCTCACCGGCCGACCGGACGACCAGCTGGCCCTGGTGGAGGCCTACGCCAAGGAGCAGGGCCTGTGGCACGACCCCGACGCCGACGGGTACGTCGAGCCCCGCTTCAGCGAGCGCCTCGAGCTCGACCTGTCCGAGGTCGTCCCGTCGATCGCCGGACCGAAGCGCCCTCAGGACCGGGTCGCGGTCACCAAGGCCGTCGAGGTCTTCCAGAAGGCGCTCGAGGACTACACCGACGACCCCGACGCGACGGTCGAGATCACCCTGGACGGAGAGACGGTCGAGATCGGCCACGGGGCGGTCTCGATCGCGGCGATCACGTCGTGCACCAACACCTCCAACCCGAGCGTGATGATCGCCGCCGCACTGCTCGCCAAGAACGCCGTCGAGAAGGGGTTGCACCGCAAGCCCTGGGTGAAGACCACACTCGCGCCGGGCTCGAAGGTGGTCAGTGACTACTACGAGCGCGCCGGACTCACGCCGTACCTCGACAAGCTGGGGTTCAACCTCGTCGGCTACGGCTGTACGACGTGCATCGGCAACTCCGGTCCGCTCATCCCCGAGGTCAGCCGGGCGGTGAACGAGAAGGATCTCGCCGTCGTCAGCGTGCTGTCGGGCAACCGCAACTTCGAGGGCCGGATCAACCCGGACGTGAAGATGAACTACCTGGCGTCGCCGCCGCTGGTGGTCGCCTACGCGCTGGCCGGTTCGATGGAGGTCGACCTCTTCGAGGACCCGCTGGGGCAGGACTCCGACGGCAACGGCGTCTTCCTCAAGGACATCTGGCCCTCGCCGGCCGAGGTCGAGCAGGTGATCGGCGAGGCGATCACCGCCGAGATGTTCACCGAGGACTACGCGGACGTGTTCGCCGGGGACGAGCAGTGGAAGTCGCTCCCGACACCGAAGGGCGACACGTTCGCCTGGGACGAGGACTCGACCTACGTCCGCAAGCCGCCGTACTTCGACGGCATGCCCGACGAGCCCGAGCCCGTCACCGACATCGAAGGCGCGCGGGTGCTGCTCAAGCTCGGCGACTCCGTCACGACCGACCACATCAGCCCGGCGGGCGCGATCAAGAAGGACAGCCCGGCCGGGAAGTACCTCGCCGAGCACGGCGTGGAGCACCGCGACTTCAACTCCTACGGCTCACGTCGCGGCAACCACGAGGTGATGATCCGCGGCACCTTCGCCAACATCCGGCTGCGCAACCAGCTGGCGCCCGGCACCGAGGGTGGGGTCACCAAGGACTTCACGGCCGACGGCGAGGTCACGACGGTCTACGAGGCGTCGGAGCACTACCAGGCGGCAGGTACGCCGTTGGTGGTGCTGGCAGGCAAGGAGTACGGCTCCGGCTCGTCGCGCGACTGGGCGGCCAAGGGCACGGCGCTGCTCGGTGTGAAGGCCGTGATCGCGGAGTCCTACGAGCGCATCCACCGCTCCAACCTGATCGGCATGGGCGTGCTGCCGCTGCAGTTCCCCGCCGGGAAGACCGCCGACGACTTGGGTCTGTCCGGCGAGGAGACGATCTCGATCTCCGGGATCACCGAGCTGAACGACGGCACGACGCCGCGCACCGTCACGGTCTCGATCGAGAAGGACGGCCGCACGGACGAGTTCGAGGCGACGGTGCGGATCGACACCCCCGGCGAGGCGGGCTACTACCGCAACGGCGGGATCATGCAGTACGTCCTGCGCGACCTGCTCCGCAGCTAGTACTGGTTCCCGGTCGGAAAGCCGTACTGCACGCTGTACCAGACGGCTGAGGTCAGCACGGTGGCCATGAACGCGGCGAACAGCACCCCGCCCGCGACCGGGAGGAACCAGCTCGGCGCGGTTCGGCTGCGGACGGCGAAGACCTTGACCACGAGCGCGCCGTACACGGCGCAGCCGAGCAAGGAGTGGAGGAGCACTCGGAACTGGTAGCTCTGGACGCCGAACGCCAGCAGGCAGTCGTAGGCCACCGGAAGGCTGATCACCACCGCCAGGACGCCGACGGTCCGGTGCGCCGGCCCGACCCATGAGGGTGCCGGTCGGCCGAGACGGCCGTACATCCAGAGCCCGCCGAGCAGCTGGACCAGCAGCAGCATGCCGACGACCAGTGCGAGCCAGGTCTTCATCTGGATCACCGAGTCGAACCCGAGCTTCACCGGAGAGACCGAGCCCGGGTGGCGTCGGTCGTTGACGCCGAGCAGGACCGCGACGGCCGCGCCGAGCACGATCGCCAGCACCGGGATCCTGTTCGTTCGCGGGAACGTGCCGGCTTGCGCCACGAGCCCGATCATGGACCTGTCGGCCACGGAACGGAATCGCCCAGCAGAGCCTGGTGACGAGAAATCCGCCCGGACGCCCCCTCCTTTCGCCACCCTGGTCGCGTACCAGTGGGCGACCGAGCCAGGAGGAGCCCATGTCCACGCTGCACGACAGGTTCGTCGACCTCGCGGAGGAGGCGCCCGCGAGCCCGAGCCCGCCCGGGATCTGGGACGACGGGCGTCGCAAGGCACGTCGGCAGCGCGTCGGCACCGCGGCGGTGGTGGCGGTGACCCTCGTCGCCCTGACCGCCGTCGGGGGAGTGGGCGTCCACCTGAGTTCCACGCCACCACCCGTCGCGAGCCGGTCGGGCTCGGCTCCGGCTCTGCCCTCGAGGATCTACGAACCGAGCGGGTGGCTGCCGACGAGCAGCGGGCCCCCCGGACCCGTCTCGGTCGTGATCCCCGCTCATCGCAGTCACTGGACCTCCGGCTACACCTGGGGTCTCGTAGGAGTCTCGGCGACCTCGGGCCGCTACGCCTTCCTGGATCTTCCCGACTACGGCTCCGAGGGCCCCCTCTCGTCCGACGGACAACATCTGGCCTACTACACCGGGACCGGGCCGCGACATGATCAGGTCCTCGACGGTCTCGCGGTCTACGACACTGTCACCGGTCGCGTCGTGCGTTGGCAGCCCACATTGGGGAGGCCCCTGAACGTGCAGAACCTGGCCTGGACCGGCTCCGACGCTCTCACCTTCACGATGCGAGCGCACGGCACCCGGAGTTCCTACTTCTGGCGGATCGGCTACGGCGCTCCGCGCCCGCTGATGGTCCACATCGGCAGCCTGGTCGGAACGGCAGGCACGTCCGGCCTCTACAGCGTCGGTCGCTTCCGGTACCGATACCTGGCCGTCGGCAGCAGCTCGGTGGCGAACGTGCGGATCGAATGGCCGTATCGGACGTTGGCAACCCCGATGGCCGTGTCGCCCTCGGGCCGACTCGTGGCTGCCGCGCACCTGACACAGCGGCACAGCGCGCTGCTGGTCGGACGAGTCGCACAGAGTGGGACCCGGACGAAGATGCGACGCGTCGACGCTGCCCTCCAGTGGCCGGTCATCGTGGGATGGGCCGACGACCGGTACCTGATAGTCGTCGCTCAGGCCTCACCGCAGGGGTACGACGCCGAGGGCAACGATGCGGCCCGCTACGCACTCGAGCGCGTCGACGTCCGAACCGGCAGCGTCGACCGCATCAGCGACGTCGGCAGCTACTGGGGCACCACGGTCGACTACGCCACGGGGCTGCTGCGTACCCAGACTCGTGACTTCCCGGCTCCGCCCGACCCGATGGACCCGCGCCTCGAGGTCGGCCTCCTGGCAGGCACCGCCGTGGTCGGAGCCGTCGCCCTGGTGATCCGGAGACGCCGTGTCCGGGCCTGACTCCGGCCGCGCCGGCTTCGAGGAGTTCGTCGCGGCGCGGCGACCGGCGCTGCTGCGCACGGCGTACCTGCTGACGGGGAGCCATGCCGACGCCGAGGACCTCGTCCAGACCACGTTGCTGCGCGTCGTTCCGCACTGGCGCCGGATTGCCGCGACCCCGGAGCCCTACGTACGCCGAGTCCTCGCCCGCGAGAGCGTGACCCGCTGGCGTGGCCGGCGGTGGCGCGAGCGGCTGGTCGCACGGGCCCCGGACGTCCCGACCGGGCCGACGAACGAGCGGCTGGCCCTGCGCGGCGCGCTGGCCCGGCTGTCGCCACGACAGCGCGCCGTCCTGGTGCTGCGCTACTACGAGGACCTGACCGAAGTGGCCACCGCCGAGGCTCTGGGCATCTCGATCGGGACCGTGAAGTCCCACGCCCGGGACGGGCTGGCGCGGCTGCGCGAGCTGGCGCCGGAGTTCCTGGAGGACGCCTCGCTCTGAGATTCTCCCGGTCGACACCCCTCTTGTGGCTGCACGCACGGCGTCGAGCGTGTGAGATGTAGCCGCCATCCCGGAGGGACACATGACCACACAACTTCCCGAGCGTCTCCGCAGCCTCGCGGACGACGCCCCGGGGCCGCTCTCGCCCGTCGGCCTGTGGCACGCCGGCCGACGTCGGCACCGACGTCGGGTCGTCACTGCCGCGGCCGTGGTCGGCGCCGTCGTCGCGCTCACCGCAGGTGCCGGCTTCGGCGACTACCGCAGCCGTCGGCCCGACCCTGCGGCACCCCCCGCGACGAACAGTGGTCCGATGGCCATCCCTGACCGGTTCTACGAGCCGAGCCCGTGGCTGCCGTCGACCAGCAAGCCGGGACGTCTCGTGGCCGTGATCGAAGGAGTGACTCAGCAACACGTTCCCTGGGGCTCGAGCAACGACCGGGTGGTCGGAATCGCAGCCGGCTCCCAGCGTTATTCCTTCATCGATCTTCCCGAGCGCGCCTCGGAGAGCGATGTGGCACTCGCCCCGGACGGTCACCATCTCGCGTACTGGCTGGACGGGCCGTCGAACGCGGTGGGCGTCCTCGACGTGACCACCGGCCGGCTGGAGCGCCATCCGGTGCTGGCCGGCGAGCACCTGCTCGATGAGAACCTGCGGTGGACCGGCGCGTCGACCCTCGCGGTGGAAGCCAACTGGCCCGTCGTGAAGCACGCAGAGAACACCTTCGGCGAAGAGGCGCTGGCGCTGACCCTCGGCTCCCCACGAGTTCACTCACTGCCGTTGGGCACGGCCTTCGGTGACGGTGCGGTCGCGCAGCCGTCCGGCCTCGCGATCATGGCGTCGCAGCGCGCAGTGGACGTGCTGGACCCCGATACCGGGCGCATCATCCAGCACATCTCGCTCTCGCGCAGACTGCCCAGAACGGCAGCCCTCGACGCATCGGCGACGAGGATCGCGTCCGCGCTGGAGACGAACCGTCCCGGCGCTCTCGTCGTGGGACGTGTACGGCACGGCCACGTCGACCTCGCGCCCGTGCCGGGCGACCGGACGTACGCCGCGGTGCTGGGGTGGGCCGACGCGTCACACGTCGTCGCGGATCGCACCACCGGGCACGTGGAACTCGTGCGCGTCGACGTGAAGTCGGGTCGGTTCCAGACCCTGTCCCGCCTCGATGCCGCCGTCGAGATCGCCGGCGAGGCCCTGCAACATCCGGTCGTCGCACCATCTGTCGTGCCGCCCCGCCCCTGGAACCGGAGGCCCATCCTGGCCTGGTCGATGGTGGCGCTGGCCTTGCTCGGATGGGGTGTCTTCCTCGTCAGGTTCTCACGTGTCCGCCGCTGACGACTTCGAGGAGTTCGTGGTCGCCCGTTCCGGGGCGTTGCTGCGCACGGCGTACCTGCTGACGGGGAACCACCAGGACGCGGAGGACCTCGTGCAGACGGCGCTGCTCAAGGCCGTGCCGAGGTGGGGGAGGGTGCGGGAGCACGAGCCGTACGTACGCCGGATCCTGGTGCACGAGTCGGTCTCGCGATGGCGGCGACGGCGCTGGCGCGAGACCAGCACGGAGTCTCTTCCCGAGCTCGCCGCACGCAGCTCGGATGTCGATGCCCGGCTGGTCCTGCGGCAGGCCCTCGGGATGCTGGCGCCGCGGCAGCGCGCGGTGATCGTGCTGCGCTACCTCGACGACCTCACCGAGGCCCAGACGGCCGACGTGCTCGGCGTCTCGGTGGGCACGGTGAAGTCGCAGTCGCGCGACGCGCTGGCACGTCTACGCGGTCTCGTCCCGGGCCTCGACGGCGACGCCGGCGCCGATATCAGCGACGCTGCAGCTCCCAGGCAGCGGTGACGGCCGCGAGGGCCGCCGCTTCCTCCCCGCGGCGCAGGTCGACCACGACCTTGCGGTGGCTCTCGAACGGGGGCGGCACCGAGAAGGTCTCCGGATGTTCCTGGACCAGCCGCTCTCGGTCCTCGCGGTCACTACGGACGACGACGAACTCGTCATCCTCCTGACGCATGACCAGTCGGCCGCCGACGTACCACCCTCGTCGTCCGCCCGACGACCGCTCGCGGACGCCGTCCAGGCTCGCGGCATGTACGCCGAGCCGTTCGAGGTCGATCACCCTGCGACCCTAACCGCCGCAACGTCAGCCGGACGGAGCCTGGATGGCTCCGTCCGGATGACGTCCTGCGCCCCCGTGGGCAGGGGCTACTTGACCTCGGCCCGCACGACCCGCCAGAGGCCGAAGGCCAGGGGTAGCAGGAGCCAGAAGGTCCCGGTGACCGCGAGCTGGGCCCAGTCGGTGGCGGTGAACCCACCGTCGTACATCCGGCCCTGGTCCCAGTTGAAGTCCACCCAGGGCTGGGCGCTCTTGAACCAGGTCTGGTGGGCCGCGAGCACCATCGAGAGCGTCGGGAGGACGAACCAGTAACTGAAGTAGGTCACGATCGCGCCCGCGGAGTTGCGGGTCAGCACCCCCAGCATGAATCCGACCGTCATCCCGATCAGGTCCGCCCCGACGATGTAGAGGATCGAGGTGGGTGACAGGTCCCAGGTCGTGTCGATCCCCTTGATCCCGGTGGCCACGATGTTGCCCAGGGCACCGACGGCCAGCGCCAGCGCCATCGACGCGACGCCGATCGCGATGGTCACCACGAACTTGGCCCGGATCACCCGGCCGCGGTGCGGCACCAGGGTGAACGTCGTCAGGCCGGCGCGCTGGCTCCACTCGCCGGTGACCGCGAGGATCGCCACGACGGGCAGCAGGATCGTCATCGGGACGCCGATGGCGCCGGCGAAGTTGTCGTAGGTCAGGTCGCTGTTGTTGGCGAAGGCCAGCACCGCGCCGGTCGCGATCACGCCGGCGGCGGCGATCGCGGCGAGCAGCCAGAAGCCCGACCGGGTGTCGAAGGCCTTGCGCAGCTCGACCCCCAGGACCGTGCGGAACGGGATCGGCTCGAACTCGGTGGGCCGTGCGCTCTCGGCCGTGTGGGTGTTCTCCATGACTTCGGTGGTCGCTCCTTCGGGGTCTCCGGCTGATGCCGAGCGCAGCGAGGTGTTCGTCGGGGTGATGCTCATGCCGCCACTTCCTCTCGTGCGTCGTCCTTGGTGAGCTCGAGGAACATCTCCTCGAGGCCGGCCCCGTCGGCGGGACGCAGCTCGGTCAGGGGTACGCCGGCGGCCAGGGCCACCTGCCCGACCTGGGCGGCGTCCGCGTCGGTGCGCAGACCGCCCAGCGACGGCTCGGCGGTGTGCCCGGCAGCAGTCAGGGCCGCGGCGAGGACGGCGATGTCGGCTGCGCCTGCGAACGTGCCGGCGGCCTCGAGCAGGTCACTCTTGGTGCCGTTGGCCACGATCCGGCCGTTGCCGATCACGACCAGGTCGTCGGCGATGACCTCGATCTCGTGCAGCAGGTGGGACGAGAGCAGCACGGTGCTGCCCTTGTTCGCGTAGCTGCGCAGGAGGTCGCGCATCCACCGGATGCCGGCCGGGTCGAGACCGTTGGCCGGCTCGTCCAGGACGAGCACCTCCGGGTCGCCGATCAGGGCGGTGGCGATGCCGAGCCGCTGTCGCATCCCCAGCGAGTAGTCGCGAACCCGACGGGCCGACTCCTCCTCGCTGAGGCTGACCAGGTCGAGCATCTCGTCGATGCGTCCGCGGGGGACCCGCATCGTGCGCTGGGCCAGGGTCAGGATCTCTCGTCCGGTGCGGCCGGCGTGCTGGGCCGACGCGTCGAGCAGCACTCCGATCTCACGGCCGGGGTTGGGGAGGTCGGCGTACCGGCGACCGAGCACGGTGGCCGCGCCCGAGGTGGCCGGCGTCAGGCCGACGAGGATCCGCATGGTGGTCGACTTCCCGGCGCCGTTGGGGCCGAGGAAGCCGGTCACCCGACCGGGCTCGGCCCGGAAGGTCACGTGGTCGACGGCGGTGAATCCGCCGTACTTCTTGGTCAGGGAGTCGACGATGATCATGGCCCGGACTCTCCCGTCCCGACGGCGCCGGCCACATCGGGGAGCACGCTGATCCGGTCCCTGCCCGGGCCCCTGGGAACCCTGAGGGGGCTCGGGGTCGACTCTCAGGGTCCGGCTAGCGTGGACGCATGCTCGTGGCGATCAGCATCAGTCCCTCCGGAGCCGACGAGACCGGCGGTGTCAGCGCATCGGTCGCCGACGCCGTCCGCGTCATCCGCGCGTCCGGACTCCCGTGCGAGACCAACGCGATGTTCACCAACATCGAAGGGGACTGGGACGAGGTGATGGCGGTGGTGAAGCAGGCCGTCCTCACCGTCGCCGAGACCGCGCCGCGGGTCGGACTCGTCCTCAAGGCCGACCTGCGGGCCGGTCACGACACCGGACAGCTGACCGCAAAGGTGGAGCGGGTGGAGGAGCGGCTCGCACGTGGACAGTCACGTGGACAGTGAGGTCGTCCAGGTCCACACCGGCTCGCGTGACGTCGTCCACGACCTCACGGCCGAGTGCGAACGGTTCGTCGCGTCGTACGCCGTGGGCGGTTCGGGGCTCCTGCACGTGTTCGTGCCGCACGCCACCGCGGGGATCGCGATCCTCGAGACGGGTGCCGGCTCGGACGACGACCTGCTGGCCGCCCTCGCCGCCCTGTTGCCGGCCGACGACCGGTGGCGGCATCGGCACGGGTCACGCGGCCACGGCCGATCGCACGTGATGCCGGCGCTGGTGCCGCCGTACGCGACCGTGCCCGTCGTCGACGGACGGCTGGCCCTCGGGACGTGGCAGAGCATCTGCCTGGTCGACCTGAACGTCGACAACCCCGACCGCGAGGTCCGGCTGTCGCTGCTGGCCTGACGGCTGCCCTTCCACGCCGGGAGAGATGGCGGGAAGGGCAGCCGCGAGGACGCGCGCCGACGGGGACGGCCCGCGCCCGGTCAGGGACGCCGAACCCGGCTCAGGCGGCCGATCTCGTCGGTGATGGTGACGGCGTCGTCCCCGACCTCGCTGGCGTGGCGTCCGGTCGCCAGGCGCACATGACACCGGACAGGCGAGGGTTGCTTCCGTCAGCGCGATGACAGAACGCTGAATCGACCCCCGAGGCCCGGCCGTCGTCGGTGGTGGGAGGGTGGTTCCGTGGCGACGACACGCGAGCAGCCCTGGTCCGACCTGCAGCCCGATCACGGGCGCATCCTGGTGCTCACGGCCAATCCGATCTCACAGGCGATCTTCACCATCGGTACGTTGGCCGGCCGCCTGGTCGTCGTACTCGCCGAGGACGACGGTGGCCCGGGCCTCTC
>JAICSK010000076.1 GCA_025936915.1 Nocardioides sp. | reverse complement strand
GGACGGAACCGACTTGGTCGGCAACCGCACCCGGATATAGGTCGTCAAGAACAATGTGGACCCGCCGTTCAAGCCGGCCGAGTTCGACATCATGTTCGGCTAGTGTATCAGCCGCGAGTGCGGCCTGATCGACGTCGGCGTCGAGGCGGGCCTCGTCCGCAAGGCCGGCGCCTGGTACACCTACGAGGGCGACCAGCTGGGTCAGGGCAAGGAGAACGCACGACAGTTCCTCGCCGACAACCCCGACCTGGCCAACGAGCTGGAGAAGCGGATCCTGGAGAAGCTCGGTGTCGGCCCGACGGTCGACGCACCCGCCGAGGACGACCTGTCCGACGAGCCGATCGGTGTCGATGACTTCTAGCCCGTGGCACGGCGACGTCTCGGCAGGGGTGAGCGCCTGGACCGGCGAGTCCCTTCCCGACCCGGTCCTCGAGGGGCCGGACGCCGACCCCGAGTCGGTCGCGCGCACGATCCTGCTCGACGCTCTGACCGGTCAGGCGCGCAGCCGCCGTGAGCTGCGCGACAAGCTCGCGAAGAAGGGTGTGCCCGACGAGCTGGCCGAGGGGCTGCTCGACCGGTTCACCGAGGTCGGTCTCGTCGACGACGAGGCCTTCGCCCGGTCGTGGGTGGAGAGCCGGCAGCGCAGCCGTGGCCTGGCCCGACGGGCTCTCGCGCAGGAGCTGCGCCGTAAGGGCGTCGCCGACGAGACGGCGCGCACGGCGCTCGACGACCTCGACCCCGCGGTCGAGGAGGAGGCCGCACGGCAGCTGGTGCGCAAGAAGCTGAGGTCGCTGCGCGGCGTCGACCGGGCCACCGCCACCCGCCGGCTGGCCGGGCTGCTGGCGCGGAAGGGCTATCCCGCGGGGCTGGCCTTCGCTGTGGTCCGGGACGAGCTCGGTGCGGCGGACAGCGACGATCCTTCCGACATGATGGGGCCGTGAGCTCCGATCTCCACCGGCTGCCGTCCGGCGCGGTCGACCTGGCGTCGATCCCGTCCGACGCCACCCCAGGGTTCGACGGCGGCAAGCGCGACGGTGTGGCTGCGCTGACCGCGGTGGGTGACGAGCTGTCCGACCTCCAGGAGCGCCTCTGGGCCGAGGGCGTGACGGGTTCAACGCGCCGGGTGCTGCTGGTCCTCCAGGGGATGGACACCTCGGGCAAGGGTGGGGTCCTGCGGCACACCGTCGGCCTGGTCGACCCGCAGGGTGTGAAGATCACCAGCTTCAAGGCACCGAGCCACGAGGAGAAGAAGCACCACTTCCTGTGGCGCATCCGCAACGCCCTTCCGAAGCCGGGATACGTCGGCGTCTTCGACCGGTCGCACTACGAGGACGTGCTGATCGCCCGGGTGCACGGGTGGGCCGATCCCGACACGATCGAGCGGCGCTACGACGAGATCAACGAGTTCGAAGCGGGGCTGGCGGCCGACGGGTTCGTGATCGTCAAGTGCATGCTCCACGTCTCGGCCGCGGAGCAGAAGGAGCGCTTGCTCGCTCGCCTCGACAGCCCGGAGAAGTACTGGAAGTTCAACCCCGGCGACGTCGACGAACGAGTGTTCTGGGGTGACTACCGGGCGGCGTACGAGGTCGCGCTGGAGCGGACCAACACCGAGATCGCGCCGTGGTACGTCGTGCCGTCCGACAAGAAGTGGTACCGCAACCTCATCATCGGCCGACTGCTGCTCGAGCACCTGCAGGCGATGAACCTCCAGTGGCCCGCTGCCGACTTCGACGTCGCGGAGCAGCGTCGGCGACTCCTCGACGAGGATCCGGTCGGATGATCGAGACCGTCCGCGTGACCCGCTACGTCACGCCGTTGCGTGAGGGCGGCAGCCTGCCGGGCATCGTCGAGGGCAGCGACCTCGGCACCTACGTCTGCAAGTTCCGCGGGGCAGGTCAGGGCGTCCGGGTGCTGGTGGCCGAGGTGATCGTCAGTGCTCTCGCGACCCGGCTCGGCCTGCGCACTCCGCGACTCGTCGCCCTCGACCTCGATCCCGAGATCGCCCGCTACGAGGCCGACGAGGAGGTCCAGGACCTGCTCAACGCGAGCCCCGGGCTCAACCTCGGGATCGACTTCCTGCCCGGTGCCTTCGGCTATGAGGGGGAGGCGAGCACGCCGGCGGAGGTGGCGCTGCGCATCCTGTGGCTCGACGCGTTCACCGCCAACGTCGACCGCACCTGGCGCAACCCCAACCTGCTGCTGTGGCACGGCGACGCGTGGGTGATCGACCACGGTGCCTCGCTCTACTTCCACCACGCCTGGTCCGCGGGTGTCACCGACCCTGCGCGGTTCGCGGCCCAGCCGTGGGACGTGGGCGACCACGTCTTCGCCGCCTACATCGGCCAGCTGGCCTCGGTCGACGCGGCGATCGATCTGACCGACGGCGACCTGGTCGCCGCCGTGGCCGACGTCCCCGACGCCTGGCTCGAGGCGGTGCCGGGTGCGGACACGCCGGAGCAGCTGCGATCGGCGTACGTCGCTTTCCTGTCCGCCCGCCTGGCCACCCGCGCCTGGCTCCCGGGAGCGTCGGCGGCATGAACGGGTCCGCGACGGGCATGCCCTACCAGTACGTGGTGCTCCGGTGCGTCCCGCGCGTCGACCGCGAGGAGTTCGTCAACGTCGGAGTGGTCGTGTACTGCGAGGAGGCGGCGTACCTCCAGGCAGCCTGGAGCGTCGACCGCGAACGCCTCGAGGCGCTGGCGCCCGGCCTCGACGTCGACGCGGTCTGCGAGGGGCTCGAGTTCGTCCGTGCTGTCTGCGCGGCCGAGGAGGCCGTGGGCGCGGCGGCAGGGGAACCCACCGGCCAGCGCTTCGGCTTTCTCAAGGCCCCTCGCAGCACAGTGCTCCAGCCGAGCCCGGTGCACGGCGGCGTCACCACCGACCCGGGGCGCCAGCTGGAGCACCTGCTGGAACGCTTCGTCGGGTAGCCCTCAGACGAAGGCGACCCGCTTCCAGGTGCCTGGCGTGCCGACCTTGGTGCACACCCACAGCTTGCCGCGGTGGTCGACCACGATCTCGCCCCGCTGGTGCCGACCGGTCGTCGGATGGCCCGCCGTCGCGGTCGGGATGAGCCTGATGGGGGCCGTGGACCCTTGGAACGTCGCGGCGATACCGGCATCCGCACGCGCCTCGATCGCGGGTCCCTGGATGCTGTGACCGAGTACGGCGGGGCCCCAGGTCGACGTCGCAGAGACGGCGACGGATTGGTCGGACTGCGCCACCACGGCCTCGGCCTCGTGGCTGCTCGCGAAGACAGCCGCCCCGGTGACGGAGGTCGCGAAGACGCCCCGGCCCGAGTCAGTCTGGACGTGGACGCCGTCGCCGAGGTCGGAGAAGGCGTCCAGCGCTGAACCGCTCTGGCTGGTGACCTTCAGGGCGGCTCCGCTGCCGCTCTCGACGTGGACCCCCTCGCCACTGGTGGAGGTGACCTTCACCCCGGTGCCGGTTGTGGTGGTGGCCTTGACCGCGATGCCGGCGTCGGAGGAGGCGTCGACGCCGGCGTCGACGCCGTCGGCCCGCACCCCGGTCGCACCCTGGCCCGCGACGCCCCAGCCCTTCTCGGAGCTACCCAGGACTCCCATCCCGTTCGGACCGATCCCGAAGATCGCGGCGTCGTCCCACGCGGAGGTGGCCTTGACGGCGTAGCCCGCGTCGACGGACGCCACTAGACCGTCCCCCTGACCTGCGGTGGCGGTGATCGCCGTGCCGGTGACGGTGATGCCGGCGAGCCCGGTTCCCTGATCGCTGGTGCCGGTCACGCCGACCCCGAAGCCGGACGCGCCCACGACACCGCTGCCGTCGACGGAGAAGCCCCTCACGCCGTCGCCGCCGCCACCGGCCTCACCGTAGATGCCGACCGGGGAGAAGTCCGCCGCGTCGTCGCCGCCGGCGATCATCCCGACGACGGCCGCTCGCAGCCTGTCGTCGAGCACCCGGGTGTTCGTCGAGAAGTTGTCGACCCGGAGCAGCACCTGGGCGTGGGTCGTCGTGGAGGGGTTGGTGATCCGCGTCGGCGGACTGGTGACGGAGGTCGGCGAGACGGTCTGGCCCACCAGCACCGCGTCGCCGTCCGCCGCTGCCGCCGACGAGCCGACGGCGTCGAGCAGTCCGGCTCCGGCTACGGCCGCAGCGCTCAGCCTCAGGCCGTTGCGCAGCATCCGACGCCGGTCGACGCCTGCGGAGGGGCGGGCGGCCGGCTCTCGACGTACGTCGGTCCGGCTGCCCGTCAGCCGCTCCACCAGCGCTTCCAGGTGCGCCACCCTGGCGCGCAGTTGCTCGATCTCCTGACCAGGTTCCACGAGAGTTCCTCCGCGTCACGGCCGGGAACCCACGTCCCGGCCCGAGCGGAGAGTACGCGGAATACGATCGGAAGACGATGGAGTCGCCGGATCAGACCGGGACGAGCTCCACCGCACCGACGGCGTAGCGGGCGAGAACCGTGCGGGCCACGGCCTCGTGTACGCCGAGTGGCTCCGCGACGGCGACCGCTCCGGCCTCGAGCGCGAGCTCCTTGGCCCGGTCGGGCAGGAAGCCCGGTGCCAGGAACAGGGAGGCGACCGCGATGTGGCGGCGGCCCTCCTTGCGGAACGCGCGGACGGCCTCGCCGGTCGCCGGGGGAGCGGCCGAGGCGAACGCGGCCGTCACCGGCAGCTTGTGGTGGGTACCCCAGAGCCGTGCCAGTCGAGCGACCGACTGGTTGGCCAGCGGGTCGCTCGAGCCGGCAGCGGCCACCACGAGAGCGTCGAGCTCACGGACGCGTGAGGCCTTGAGCGCCTCGCGCATCCGGACGTCGAGCACCTCCAGGAAGCACGTCTCGAGGCCGAGGATGGAGGTGGCTCGCACCTGGACGTGATCGTGACGGGCGTCGGCCTCGGCGACGGCGGCGGGTACGTCGACCTTGGCGTGGAACGCGTCGGTCAGCAGCAGCGGCACGACGACGACCTCGTCGTACCTCGCCCGGGCGAGCTTGTCGACGACCGTGTTCAACGACGGCTTGGACAGGTCGAGGAACGCGGTCTCGATCCGCAGGTCGGGTCGCAGGGCGCGGACCTCGTTGACCAGCGCCTTGATCGTGGCGGCGGACCGCGGGTCACGGCTTCCGTGAGCCAGGGCCACCAGTGCAGGAGCAGCCATCAGCGCGGCCTCCCTTCGTTGTTCAGCGGGGCTCTCGACGACGTTGTCGATCGGGTGGTTGGGATCGGTCGGGTCATGAGTGGATCCCGCACTCGGTCTTGGCGGTGCCGGCCCAGCGGCCGCTGCGCGGGTCGTCGCCCGGTGCGACCCGGCGGGTGCAGGGGGCGCAGCCGATCGACGGGTACCCGTCGTACACCAGGGGGTTGACCAGGACGCCGTGCTCGGCGATGTACCGCTCGACGTCCTCGTCGCTCCAGCGCGCGAGGGGCGAGACCTTGACCTTGCCCTTGCGCGCGTCCCAGCCGACCACCGGCGCGATCACCCGGTTGCGGGTCTCGGCGCGGCGGAGCCCGGTCGCCCAGGCGTCGTACGACGACAGCGCCTCGGTCAACGGCTGGACCTTGCGCAGGGCGCAGCACAGGTCGGGGTCGCGACGGAACAGCTCCGGGCCGTACTCGGCGTCCTGCTCGGCCACCGACTGCACCGGGGTGATCGGGATCAGGCTCACCTCCAGCGTGGCGCCGACCGCGTCGGCGGTGCCGATCGTCTCGGCGAAGTGGTAGCCGGTGTCGAGGAAGACCACGTCGATGCCGGGCGCCACCCGGGAGGCGAGGTCGGCCAGGACGGCGTCCGCCATCGACGAGGTGATGCAGAAGCGGTCGCCGAACGTCGCGACCGCCCACTCGATGATGTCCTCGGCGGGGGCGAGCTCCAGCTCGGCCCCGACATGGGAGACCAGCTCACGAAGCTCCTCCGGGCTGCGGCCGGCGGTGTGGCTGCCCCGGAACGCCCGCGCCCGGGTCGTGGTCAGCGCGGTCATCGGGCCGCTCCAGATGCCCGCGGCCGCACCAGGCCGAGCAGCTTGAGGGAGAAGGCTCGCAGGCAGGCGCGGCACTCCCACTCCCCATGGGCTGACGCACCGTGCTGATCCTCGTGAGGGCGCAGGTCCTCGTCACCGCAGTAGGGGCAGTGGAAGGGGACGGCGCGATCGCTCATGAAACGGCCTCCAGGCCGGGGGCGACCAGGACCTTGTCGCCGCGGAGCAGCCCCTCGTCGGCGCGGGCGACCCAGCCGGCGAACGACTCGTCCTCGGTCCGGTCGGCCAGGAAGTTGGAGACAACGTTCGTGACGTAGTCGTCGAGCCCGGCGCTGGTGACCTTGTGTGCGCGGAGCTTGCGGCCGAAGTTCGCCTGCAGGCCGGTCGCGCCTCCCAGGTGCACCTGGAACCCCTCGACCTGGCGGTCGCCGTCCATCACCAGCTGACCCTTGAGCCCGATGTCGGCGACCTGGGTGCGGGCGCAGGCGTTGGGGCAGCCGTTGACGTTGACCGTGATGGGCACATCGAGGTCGGGGAACCGGCGCTCGAGCTCGGTGACCAGGTCGCGGGCGCGGTTCTTGGTGTCGACGATCGCCAGCTTGCAGAACTCGATGCCGGTGCAGGCCATCGTGTTCTGCCGCCAGGCCGACGGTCGGGCGGAGAGCCCGATCCCGTCGAGGTCGGCGAGGAGGCCGTCGAGCACGGCGGGCTCGACGCCGATCAGCACGATCTTCTGGTACGGCGTGAGCCGGGCGCCGGCGACGTCGTACCGCTCCATCAGGTCGGCCAGGCGGAGGAGCAGCGTCCCGGAGACGCGGCCGACGGTCGGCGCGATGCCGACGTACACCTTCCCGTCGTGCTGGGGGTGCACGCCGATGTGGTCGCGGTGGCCGACGGGCGAGGGTGGCGAGTCGCAGGAGACGAGCGAACGGTGGAGGTACTCGTTCTCGAGCACCTCGCGGAACTTCTCGATGCCCCAGTCGGCGACCAGGAACTTCAGCCGTGCCCGCGAGCGCAACCGCCGGTAGCCGTAGTCGCGGAAGATCGAGGTGACGCCCTCCCAGACGTCCGGCACGTCCTCGAGCGGGATCCAGACACCGGCCTTCTGGGCGAGCATCGGGTTGGTCGAGAGGCCGCCTCCGACCCAGAGGTCGAAGCCCGGCCCGTGCTCGGGGTGGACGGTGCCGACGAACGCGACGTCGTTGATCTCGGGGGCGACGTCGTGGCTCGGGTGGCCGGTGACGGCGGTCTTGAACTTGCGCGGCAGGTTCGAGTACGCCGGGTTGCCGAGCGCGCGGGCGGCGATCTCGACCAGCGCGGGGGTGCCGTCGATGATCTCCTCGGCCGCGATGCCCGCGACCGGTGAGCCGAGGAAGGGCCGTGGGCCGTCGCCGCACGCCTCGAGGCTCGACAGGCCGGCCTCGTCGAGCCGCCGCCAGATCTCGGGGACGTCCTCGATCCGGATCCAGTGGAACTGGATGTTCTCCCGGTCGGTGACGTCCGCGGTGTCGCGGGCGAAGTCCGCGCCGATCGAGCCGAGCGCGCGGACGGTCTCGGCGGGCAGCAGCTTGCCGTCGGACCGCACGCGCATCATGAAGAACTCGTCGTCGAGCTCCTCCTCCTCGAGCATCGCGGTCTTGCCACCGTCGAAGCCCGGCGCGCGCTGGGTGTACAGCCCCATCCAGCGGAACCGGCCGCGCAGGTCGGCCGGGTCGATCGAGGCGAAGCCGCGCTTGCTGTAGATCTGCAGGATCCGGTCGCGCACGTGCAGTGGGTCGTCGTCCTTCTTGGACTGCTCGTTCTTGTTCAGCGGCTCGGTGTAGCCGAGCGCCCACTGGCCCTCACCGCGCTTGGGGCGCGGGATCTCGGTCAGCGACGCCGGCGACGGCTTGAAACGGAGGTCTGGCATGGGGTGGTCGGTCCTTGGCTGGTCCGGGCCGGGGCCTGCGCGCTGGCTGTGTGTCGAGCCGGGCGGGGCCGCTGCGGCCTCTGGGGGATGGGCGCGGTCAGCGGGGCCAACAGATCATGCTGCGCGTACGACCGAAGTCCACGTGGCGGCGAGCCACGAGGTGCATCTGGTACGCGTCGGCGATCATGGACACGAGTCTCAGGGAGTGGACCGGGGTTCCACAAACCAGAATCTTGAGGAGTGAGACGCAGGTCCGCCAGGTGAGACGCCGCTCAACGGGGAAGCGCTCACCCGTGGGCGAGGTCACGCGCCGCGGTCAGCACCGCCGACGCGTCCGCGATCGCGCCGGACCGTTGGGCCAGGTCCGCGACCAGGCGACCGAGCAGCTGCGGCGCCTCGCCCGGCTCGACGACCTCGCGGTGCAGGACCACGCCGCCCACGACGTGGAGCAGTGTCGGCGGCTCGGTGCACGACCAGCAGCTCTCCGACCCGAGCCACACGGCTGCCGGCACGCCCGGTCGCAGGAACCCTCGGGGTACGGCGGCCGTGGTGCGCACGCCGGGCAGGCGGGCCAGCAGGTCCGTCACGGCCGCGAGCCCACCCGTGGCCACCGTGGCCCGCACGACCTCGACCACCGCGGTGACGTCCGTCGGGTCGACGTAGTCCGGAGGAAGGTCGGTCATCGCAGGGGAAGCACGAAGCCCGGGTCGAAGCCGTCGGCCTCCCCGGTACGGCGTACGGCGGTGCCCGAGGTGAAGAACTCCAGGGTGTGGGTGCCCCACATCCACTCACTCGCCTTCCAGTCGACCCCGGTGATGCCACTGGCCTCGACCCGCTCCGCCTCCGCCTGCATCCGCGCCAGAGCTGTCTCGCGGGCGTCGTAGTAGCCCTGGGTCCACTGCGGCATCTCGATGTTCTGCCCCATCTGGCGCAGGGTCTGCATGAAGCCCTGGGCGGCGACGTGCCAGACGCACACCCCCATCACGAACTCGACCGGGGCGTGACCGGTCTTGAGCAGCGTGTAGAAGTCCTGGACGTTGAGGTGGCTGGTGAACGGCGCACCGTCCGGTCGCCGGAGGGCGCCGGGGTCGTCCTTGCTGATGATCGCCGTACCGACCGCGATGAACTCGATGTGCTCGGCGCTGACGCCGTGCTGCCGGAACGTGAGCCGGGTGCCGACGACCCCGTCGGCGCCGACCTGCTGTGCCTCGGCGAGCATCCGGCCCATGGCGTTGTAACGGGCGGTGTACATCGCCTGGGAGAGCACCTGGAGCTCGACCGACTGACGCAGGTTCTGCTGCTGCCAGCCGATGTGGAACACCGAGCTGCCCATCACGAACTCGAGGGGCCGGAAGCCGGCGGCGTCGAGGAGGGCGAACTCGCTGACCGACAGGTCGGAGGTCCAGACCTTGCCGGCCTCGGCGAGTCGTGCGGAGGCGACGGAGTCGGGGGAGAGCTCGCTCATGGGTGTCCTTCCGGTGCGAGATGACTGCGCCGCGAGCGTAGCCCCGCCCGGGTGCGTCGTACCGCGAGCGCTTCGTGGACACCCTCCGGCGATGTCCTACATTGACCCGCATGAACGACGAGACCCTGGCCAAGACCGCCTCGAGCGCCTACGACGCAGCTCTCGAGGTCATCGCCACCGTGGAGCCCCGGATCGCCGCGGCGACCCGCCAGGAGCTGGCCGACCAGCGGGCATCGCTGAAGCTGATCGCCAGTGAGAACTACGCCTCGCCGGCCGTGCTCCTCACGATGGGCACCTGGTTCTCCGACAAGTACGCGGAGGGCACGATCGGCCACCGCTTCTACGCCGGCTGCCAGAACGTCGACACGGTCGAGTCGGTGGCGGCCGAGCACGCTCGCGAGCTGTTCGGCGCGCCGTACGCCTATGCGCAGCCGCACTCAGGCATCGACGCCAACCTCGTCGCCTACTGGTCGATCCTCGCCCACCACATCGAGACGCCGGGCCTGGCGAAGCTCGGCGCCAAGAACGTGAACGAGCTGAGCGAGGCCGACTGGGAGAGCCTGCGTGCCGAGCTCGGCAACCAGCGTCTCCTCGGCATGTCGCTCGACGCCGGCGGCCATCTGACCCACGGCTTCCGCCCCAACATCAGCGGCAAGATGTTCCACCAGCAGCAGTACGGCACCGATCCCGACACGGGCCTCCTCGACTACGACGTGGTGCGGGCCAAGGCGCGGGAGTTCAAGCCGCTGGTGCTGGTCGCCGGCTACTCGGCGTACCCCCGGCGGATCGACTTCGCCAGGATGCGCGAGATCGCCGACGAGGTCGGCGCGACCCTGATGGTCGACATGGCGCACTTCGCCGGGCTGGTCGCCGGCAAGGTGTTCACCGGCAACGAGGACCCGGTCCCGCACGCCCACGTCGTCACCACGACCACCCACAAGTCGCTTCGGGGTCCCCGCGGCGGCCTGGTGCTGGCCCAGGAGGAGTTCGCCGCGGACGTCGACCGCGGGTGTCCGATGGTGCTCGGAGGTCCGCTCTCGCACGTCATGGCGGCCAAGGCCGTGGCGCTCGCCGAGGCTCGGCAGCCGGCGTTCCGGACCTATGCCCAGTCGATCGCCGACAACGCCAAGTCGCTCGCCGAGGGCTTCCTCAGCCGTGGTGCGACGCTGGTCACCGGCGGCACGGACAACCACATCGTCCTGCTCGACGTCTCGTCGTTCGGGCTGACCGGCCGCCAGGCCGAGTCGGCGCTGCTCGACGCCGGGGTCGTCACCAACCGCAACTCCGTGCCCGCCGACCCGAACGGCGCGTGGTACACCTCCGGCATCCGTCTCGGTACGCCGGCGCTGACCACGCGCGGCTTCGGGGCCACGGAGTTCGACAAGGTCGCCGAGCTGATGGTCCAGGTGCTCTCGAACACCCAGCCCGGCACCACGTCGGCCGGTGCCCCCTCGAAGGCGAGCTACCAGCTCGCCGACGGCGTCGCCGACCGGGTGAAGGCCGAGAGCGCAGAGCTGCTCGACGCGCACCCGCTCTATCCGGGCCTCGACCTGGCCTGAGCTGATGGCGTGTCTCCCACCATTGGTCGGTGACACGCGCCCACCGGCCGTCAGACGACCACGGGCGTGGCCCGCTCCACGATCGCACGCAGGTCGGCGGCTGACGACGTGAGCGTGCCGTAGGTCCCGTCGTACGACGTGCCGAGCCGTGAGGCGCAGAACGCGTCGGCGACCTCGGCGGGGGCGAACCGGACAAGCAGGGCGCCCTGCAGGCAGGCGGCCATCCGGCCGGCCAGGCGCCTCGCATCGCCCTCGTGCGCCCCGGTGTCACCGAGCAGTGCCAACGTCTCGTCGACAGCCCGGTCGAGCCCGGCATGACCGCCCCGCCCGTGGCCGACCTCGGTGATCCAGGCGCTCAGCACCTCCGGCTCGCGGGACAGGGCACGCAGGACGTCGAGCGCGTTGACGTTGCCCGAGCCCTCCCACACCGAGTTCAGCGGCGCCTCGCGGTACCGGAGGGGGAGGCCGGAGTCCTCGACGTACCCGTTGCCGCCGAGGCACTCGAGCGCCTCGGCCACGAACCCGGGCGTGCGCTTGCAGACCCAGAACTTCGCCAGCGGCAGCGCGATCCGGCGCAGCGCCGCCTCGTGCGGGTCGTCCGCCGCGTCGACGGCCGTCGCCAGGCGCACGGCGAGCGCGGTGGCCGCCTCGGCCTCGACCTGGAGGTCGGCGATCACGTTCTGCATCAGTGGCTTGTCGGCGAGCAGCCCGCCGAATGCCGCACGGTGGGCGACGTGCCAGGCCGCCTCGTTGAGGGTGTGCCGCATCAACGCCGTCGAGCCGAGCACGCAGTCGAGCCGCGTCGCCGCGACCATCTCGATGATCGTGCGCACCCCCCGACCCTCGTCGCCGAGCCGCGTCCCGAGCGTGCCGTCGAGCTCGAGCTCGGCCGACGCGTTCGCCCGGTTGCCGAGCTTGTCCTTCAGCCGGGTGATGTCGAGGGGGTTGCGGGTGCCGTCGGGGAGCGCCCGCGGGACGACGAAGCAGGTCAGGCCGTCGGGCGCCTGCGCCAGCATCAGGAACACGTCGTTCATCGGCGCGGAGGTGAACCACTTGTGGCCGTGCAGCGTGTACTCGCCCTCGACCTGCGTCGGCCGCGCCTGGGTGACGTTGGCGCGGACGTCCGACCCGCCCTGCTTCTCGGTCATCCCCATCCCGGCCAGCGCGCCGCGCTTCTGCGCGAGGGGCCGGATCCCCGGGTCGTACGACGTGGCCGCCAGGGCCGGCGTCCACTCCTTGGCCAGCGCCTCGTCCATGCGCAGCGCCGGCACCGCGGCGTACGTCATCGAGATCGGGCACCCGTGGGCCGGGTCGGTGTGCGACCAGGCCATGAAGCCCGCGGCCCGGCGGACGTGGGCCGTCGTCGACCCTTCCGCCTGCTGCTCCCACGGTGCCGCCTGGAGGCCGAACCCGACGGCCCGCTCCATCAGCCAGTGGTACGACGGGTGGAACGCGACCTCGTCGATCCGGTTGCCGTAGCGGTCGTACGTCGTGAGCTCGGGCTCGTGCCGGTGGGCCAGCAGCCCGTGCTCCCGGGCCTCCGCCGAGCCGGCCTGCTCGCCGAGCCCGATGAGGTCGTCCACCACGGCGGCCCCCGCGTGCCGGGTCACCGCCTCCACGAGCGCGACGTCGGACGTGACGACGTTGTGACCGACCAGCGGCGGAGGCTGGTTCGCGGCTGCCCGATCGCGGCTGCTCATGTGGATACCGTAGACACCATGCCTGGTCCCGAGCCGCCACGGCCCGCGGACGCAGCGGGCCGCTCCGGCCTCGCCTGGCCACCCTGGGCGCTCCAGGTGCGCAAGACCTCCTGGCGGATCGTGGTCTCGACCGTCGGCTCCTCGATGCGCTACCGGGTGACCGGCCTGGCCGCCGAGGCGGCGTTCTTCACGGTGCTGTCGGTGCCGCCGCTGATCTTCGCGCTGGCGGGCGCGATCGGCTACGTGACCCAGTCCTTCAGTCCCGACCAGGTCGAGCACGTCCGCACCGCGATCCTCGACCTGGCGTCACGGTTCCTCACCGACACCGCGGTCGACCGGGTGATCCAGCCGACGATCGACGACGTGCTCCGCGGCGGCCGGTTCGACGTGATCTCGGTCGGCTTCGTGCTCGCCCTCTGGTCGGGGTCGCGGGCGATGCACGTGTTCGTCGACACCATCACGATCATGCACGGGCTCAGCGGGCACCGCGGGATCGTCAAGACCCGGGCCCTGTCCTTCAGCCTCTACCTGCTCGCGATCGTGACCGGGGTCCTCGCGCTGCCGCTCGCGGTCGCGGGCCCGCGGCTGATCCATCGCTGGCTGCCCGACAGCGCGGACTTCCTGGTCAGCTTCTACTGGCCGGCGGTCCTGATCGCCTCGATCTTCTTCCTGGCGACGCTCTACCACGTGTCGATCCCGGTGCGGACGCGCTGGCGGATGAACCTCCCGGGGGCCGCGTTCGCCCTCGGGGTCTGGCTGCTCGGGAGCTTCCTGCTACGCGAGTTCCTGACGGTGACCGCGGCCGACTCCCGGTCGATCTACGGTCCGCTCGCGGCGCCCATCGCCGTCCTCCTCTGGCTCTACATCCTCTCGATCGCGGTGCTCGTCGGAGCCGCCCTCAACGCGGCGTTCGACACCGTCTTCCCGCAGCAGGCGACCGCCCGCGCCCGCTCGGCCGGGCCCGGGGAGTCCGTGGACTAGATTGCGGCGGGTGCCGCGCGAAGCCGACCCGTCGAGCCACGGGCACGTCGTCCTGCCGGAGCCGACCCGCTCGCCCTGGTGGTCGCTCAGCCGGCGCCTGCTGCTCGGCCTCGGGATCATCGCCTTCACGGTGGTCCTGGTGTACGCCGACCGCAGCGGCTACACCGACAACAACGACCCGACCCGCCGGCTCGACCTGATCGACTCGGTCTACTACACCACCGTCACGCTCAGCACGACCGGGTACGGCGACATCGCTCCCGTCTCCGAGACCGCGCGACTGGTCAACGCGTTCGTGGTGACGCCGCTCCGGATCGCGTTCCTGGTGCTGTTGATCGGCACGACGCTCGAGGTGCTGGCGACGCAGGGCCGCCGGATGTTCCGGATCTCACGCTGGAGGAGACAGATGAGCGAGCACGTGGTGATCGTCGGATACGGCACCAAGGGCCGCAGTGCCGTCGACACCCTGGTCAACAACGGGATCCAGCGCGAGTCGATCGTCGTGGTCGACAAGGGTGGCGCCGCGGTGTCCGACGCCCACGCCGACGGTCTCGCGGTCGTCACCGGCGACGCCACCAGGAGCGGGGTCCTCCAGCGTGCCGGCGTCGAGGAGGCCAGCCAGGTCATCATCACCACCGACCGCGACGACTCCAACGTGCTCTCGACGCTGACGGTCCGGCAGCTCAACCCGAACGCCTACATCGTCGCATCCGTCCGCGAGCACGAGAACGCCCCGTTGATGCGGCAGTCGGGCGCCAACTCCGTGATCACGTCGTCGGATGCGGTCGGTCGGTTGTTGGGGCTGTCGTCGCTCTCGCCGACCCTGGGCACGGTGATGGAGGACCTGCTCACCTACGGCGAGGGGCTCGAGGTCGCCGAGCGCGACCTGCTCGTCTCGGAGGTCGGGCAACAGCCGCAGACGCTGCCCGACCAGGTGATCGCCGTGGTCCGGGACGACACCGTCTACCGCTACTTCGACCCGACCGTCACCCAGCTCGCCCGCGGCGACCGGCTGGTCGTCGTACGCCCGGCAAAGGAGCTGCCGTGGGCACCGCGGCCGGGCACGCACGGCGAGGAGACCGACGCCGAGGCGTGAGTCTCGACGCTCGACCCTCGGCTCAGCGCTGGGCCGCCGCCAGCGCTTCGCGCAGCCGCTCGGCGGTGACCTGGCGTCCGCTCCCGACGGGCGGTGGGTAGCTGCCGGACGTGTCGGCGTTGTACGGCGCGCCGTAGGCCGGCGTACCGACGTCGAAGCGCCAGCTGTCGGCCAGCGACCCCGCGTCGTACACGTCGTACCCGAGGCTGTCGATGAGCTCGGTGACCTCCTGCTTCGCCTCGGCGTCGTCGCCGGCGACGGGGAGGACCGACCGTTCCGGGCTGCCGGCCGGGCGCTGCAGGGAGCCGAGGTGGCGATAGTTGATGTTGTTGAACGCCTTGACCAGCCGGGCGCCGGGCAGCATCGACTGCACCAGCTGGCTCGTGGTCGAGGAGCCGTCGTCGATCGCGGCGATCTGCCCGTCGCGCTGCGGGTAGTAGTTCGAGGTGTCGACGACGACCTTGCCGCGGAGCCCGTCTGCGGGCACCTGGCCGACGTTCTTCAGGGGGATGGTCAAGACGACGAGGTCCCCTGCCGCGGCCTCCTCGGTGGTGCCGGCGCGGGCTCGGGGGCCGAGCTCGTCGACGAGGTCCTGAAGGGTGTCCGGTCCGCGACTGTTGCTGAGGAGGACGTCGTGCCCGGCGTCGACGGCGAGCCGGGCGACCGTGCCGCCGATGTGCCCGCTTCCGATGAATCCGATCGTGGTCATGACCGGCAGAACCGGCCGCCTCCCGGCTTCATTCCGGAGACGATCCGCGGTTCGGTGGCCCCGCGGCGCGCAGGCACGTGCACGGGCGCCGCGGGGCGGCACCCTGGCATGGGTTTCGGGCACCACCCGCTAGACCTGGCTTTACCGGGGTCGTGACGCGATCCGGCGGGACTCGTAGCCCCGCGCGCGGGTCATCGTTGAGAGAGGAGTGCGCCCCACGGCGTCATGGGGCTGCCGCGGGGCGCACGCCCCTCGCCCTAGAATCGAGGGGTTCGTCCAGCGTAACCGCGTTCCCCAGGCGCGCCACACCCCCTTTCGGCGGCGCCTCCGCGATCGTGGCGCCTCGTGCAGGGCATGGGGATGGGGTGAGCGCGACCACGATCCCACACGCAAGGACCACGACACCCGACGTCGCGTCGCCTCACGGGTAGCGACAGCGAAGTTCTGACGTGCCCAAGGGTTGCGCTCACCCCCACTTGCTTCAGCGTCGGGAGCGCCGAAAGTGTCACGCAGGGGCGCTCGTCCGTGTCCGAGACACCGGTTCGCACCGGGCGCGCCCCACGACCTGGGGGGTGCGAGGCCGCGGGGCGCTTCGGCTCCGGCGATGGGGGGACTGCCGGCGCCGTACCCTGACGAACGTCGTCGGCCCGCGATCGTTACGGCTGCCCTGGCACAGGAACCCCGAGCGGACGCGAGGCGCCCCGCCGGATCACGGGTTCCAGCGGGGCGCTCTCTGCCATGGAGGAGACGGGGCTCGTCGGGCGTCGGCCCGACTCACTGAACTGGTCCTACCCACTCGGGCGGCAGTGGAAACCTCGGCCTGACGAACGCGTCCCGACGTGGGAGCGCCCTGCCAACCCGAGAGGCCGCAGGGCGCCGGCTCGGGCCGTGGGGGGATCTGTCCGAGCCCACATCAGGCCGACACTCTGGGATAGGGGCGGTCGGCTGGCTGTGTCGCACCAGCGTAGGCCGCGGGCCGGGCGTCCGCTGGCGGATACCTCGTGATCCGAGAAGTTTTACTTCCGCTACGTCTTGGTGGGCGATACTGGGTTTGAACCAGTGACCTCTTCCGTGTCAAGGAAGCGCGCTACCGCTGCGCCAATCGCCCGTTGAAGGGGTGTTGCCTTCGAGGTGGGTACGGGATTTGAACCCGTGTATACGGATTTGCAGTCCGTTGCCTCGCCTCTCGGCCAACCCACCGCTGGATGGGCTCGAGACCCGCTCCGAGCGGACGACGAGGCTCGAACTCGCGACCTCAACCTTGGCAAGGTTGCGCTCTACCAACTGAGCTACGTCCGC
>JAICSK010000008.1 GCA_025936915.1 Nocardioides sp. | reverse complement strand
CGCGAGCCCACCCCGGAGGAGCTGGCCAAGGAGCTGGACATGACGCCCGAGAAGGTCGTCGAGGTCCAGAAGTACGGCCGCGAGCCGATCTCGTTGCACACGCCCCTCGGAGAGGACGGCGACAGCGAGTTCGGCGACCTGATCGAGGACTCCGAGGCGATCGTCCCGGCCGACGCGGTGAGCTTCACGCTGCTCCAGGAGCAGCTGCACGCCGTGCTCGACACTCTCTCCGAGCGCGAGGCCGGCGTGGTGTCTATGCGGTTCGGCCTCACCGACGGTCAGCCGAAGACCCTCGACGAGATCGGCAAGGTGTACGGCGTGACCCGTGAGCGGATCCGCCAGATCGAGAGCAAGACCATGTCGAAGCTCCGCCACCCCAGCCGTTCGCAGGTGCTGCGCGACTACCTCGACTGAGGCGACCGGCCTGGCTTAAGGTCGACGGGTCTTCGACTCTCGGGAGGACTCGTGTCATCACGTCCTGGGACGCGCACGCTCGGAGCCATCTCCGCGGCCGGCGCTCTCGTCATCGGCATCCTCGCCGTCACCACCCCGCCTGGCACCGCGGGCGGCCCCGCGTCGAGCCAGGCTGCCTGCCTGACCGGCTCGAGCGCCCGTCAGGCCGTCTTCACCAGGGCCGCGCGGGTCAACGGCATCCCACGCCCGGTGCTGCTCGGGGTCTCCTACCTCGAGTCCCGTTGGGACGACCACGACGGCGCACCGAGCACCTCGGGCGGATACGGCCCGATGCACCTCACCCACGTCGTCGCGAGTGCGCCACCGTCGCGCCCCGACCCACTCGGCAAGGGTGACGGTGGCGCCGAGCCGAGCCTGCCGTCGTACGCCGGGAGCAGCAGGTTCACCACGGCCCAGGCGCGCACGCTGGACCGCGCAGCGACCCTGACCGGGATCCCGGCGTCGCGGCTGCGGACCGACCCGGTGGCCAACATCTGCGCGGGTGCGGCGTTGCTCGCGAGCTACCACCACGGGTCGGCGGCGGCTCTGGCCGGCTGGAGCGGAGCCGTCGCGCGGTACAGCACCGCGAGCGACCAGCCGACGGCCCTGCGCTTCGCGCGTGAGGTGTACGCCGTGATCCGCTCGGGCTCGGCCCGCACCACCGACGACGGACAACGGGTCCGGCTCGCCCCGCATCCGCACGCGGGCATGGACGTCGGCCAGGTGAGCGCGCTGGGACTGAGCATCCCGCAGGACCAGCCGCGGATGGACTGCCCGAAGGCCCTCGGCTGCACGTGGGTGCCGGCGCCGTACCAGCAGTACGGCAGCGGGGCCGGCGACTACGGCAACCACGACCTGGCCGACCGCCCGCACGACCTGCGGATCAACGACATCGTCATCCACGACACCGAGGGCTCCTGGGACACCGCGCTGCAGCTGGTGCAGGACCCGACGTACCTCGGATGGCACTACACGGTCCGCTCCGCCGACGGCCGGATCGCCGCGCACATGGACCCGAAGGACGTCGGCTGGCACGCCGGCAACTGGTATGTGAACATGCACTCGATCGGCGTCGAGCACGAGGGGTTCGCCGCCCAGGGGGCGACCTGGTACACCGAGTCGCTCTACGAGAGCTCGGCGGCGCTCGTGCGTCACCTCGCCCACGAGTACGACGTGCCGATCGACCGGGCGCACATCATCGGCCACGACCAGGTGCCGGGCATCACTCCGGCCAACGTCGCCGGGATGCACTGGGACCCCGGGCCGTACTGGGACTGGGAGCACTACATGGCGTTGCTCGGGCACCCGATCACCGGTGACCCGCGGGCGCGCGGCGACGTCGTCACCGTCAAGCCCGGCTTCGGGACCAACCTGCAGCCCGTCTCCGGCTGCGACTCGGACGGCACGTGCCCGACGCAGGGAACCAACTTCGTCTACCTGCACCAGAGCCCGTCGGCCGACTCGCCGCTGGTCACCGACATCGGTCTGCACCCCGACGGGTCACCGTCGACCACCGGCGTCTCCGACATCGGTGCCCGGGCCGCGGCCGGCCAGCAGCTCGTGGTCGGCGAGCGTCAGGGCGACTGGCTCGGCGTCTGGTGGCTGGGGGAGAAGGGCTGGCTCTACGACCCGCCGTCAGCTCCCACGGTCGCGCCGTCGTCGGGCCGCGTCGTCGTCACGGCGGGTGACCAGGCGGTGCCGGTCTACGGCCGCGCCTACCCCGAGCAGTCGGCGTACCCCTCGCAGATCCCCTACCAGACGGTGACGCCGCTGCAGTACTCGATCGAGCCCGGCCAGTCGTATGTGCTCGCGGACGACGACCTGCAGACCGACTACTACTACGCCAAGACGTTCCGGTGTGCGGGCGTGGCGCTCGACTGCACCGACGTGGTCGGTCGCGACCGCTACGACGAGATCTGGTTCGGGCACCGGATCGCCTACGTTCGAGCCGCGGACGTGCGGGTGCACGCGGGTTGATCGCCTGAGCGGACATGAAGGAAGCCCGCCGGCGTCTCGGGTCACCGGCGGGCTTCGTCAGTCAGTGTAGGCAGATCCTCCGGTCACCGAAAAGGGGCGACCTCCGAGTGGGGCCGTTCGGATGAGCGGGCGGGGACCAAGGTCCCCTCATGTCTGGTGCTTCCGAACCAGGGCCGCCCTCGCGCGCCCCGTGGAACGTGGAGCGCGCGAGGGGCGGAGCCGGTCGTCGATGAGGAGGGTTCACCGGTGATGGTGCTCGACGACCCGGCTCCCGGTCCCGAGGGTCGCTCCGTGCGTTCGCGCCACGCGGAGCGGCCCCGTCGCCGGCGGTCGTGTCCTGCGGGCGCCCCATGCGCGGCCGCAAGACGCTCCGCCGTCAGCCAGTTGCTTCCTCGTACGTCGCCAGCAGCGTCAGCGCGAGCGCCTCGGCGCCGGCCAGGGTCAGGCCACCGTCGGTGGTGACGTAGACCTGGGGCTCGGTGTCGACCCGGTGACCGTCCGCGTCGGTGGCCGTCGCGTGGCGGATCTCCCAGCCCTCACCGGTGCGCACGTCGCTCCAGTGGAGGGCGCGGCCCTCCCAGCGCAGCTCGCGCAGGTGCGTGCCCTGGGTGACGTTGCACCACGCCGGGCAGACCACCGCGGTGACCGAAGCGATGGGCAGGGCGCTCATGACACGCTCCGCAGGACTTCCGCAGGCCCGGGCATGCGCACCTTCACGCCGTCCAGACGGCTGCGCAGACCGGTCATGTCCCGGCCGTCCGAGGCCAGCGCGGCGGTCAGCTCGATCCGAGCCGACAGGCACTCCTCACACGGACAGCCTCGGGCACCATGGCGGGGGGATGTACTCATGGTTTGCCTCCTCTGCGAGAAGAGACGCGGCTCACACGGCCTCGTGACGGCAAAATTCGGCCGGATTCTCGAAGATTTTTCCCACGCGGACCGCAGCCCCACCGTTCTTGCAACTCAGGGGTTGCGCAAAACTCTCTGATGTGCAAAGTTCGAGTTGCACTCAGAACGAAAGGGAACCATCGTGAGCCGTCCCGACCAGGGCACCGTCACCCACGTCGACACCGAGCCGGACCCCCTGGACCGGATCGACCGCAGCATCGAGATCGACGCCCCGGCCGAGCGGGTCTGGGGCCTCGTCACCCGACCCGGATGGTGGATCAACCAAGGGGGGGTCGATCCCCAGCCCGACGTGCGGATCGACGGCGACACCACGGTGCTCACGCATCCGACCTACGGCCGGTTCCGGCTTCAGACGGTCGAGTCCCGCCCCACGTCGTACGTCGCCTACCGATGGCTGGACGGCGACGCCGACGCCGGCACGCTGGTGGAGTTCACGATCGAGCCACGCGACGGCGGGGTGACGCTGTCGGTGGCCGAGAGCGGGTTCTCGCGGCTCGGCAAGCCCCGTGCGGACTGGCTCGCCCACCGCACGGGCAACGTCGAGGGCTGGGGGAGCCAGCTGCAGGTGGCCAAGACGCACGTCGAGGGCTCGTGAGCCGGGCCGCCACGGCCCCGACCGCGGTCTTCGCGGCACTCGCCGACGACACCCGGTGGGCCATCCTCGCCCGACTCGGCGAGGCTCCGGCGTCCGCCTCGGCCCTCGCCCGGGAGTTCCCCGTATCGCGTCAGGCGATCGTCAAGCACCTCGAGGTGCTCCGGGGTGCGGGCCTGGTCGAGGCGGAGACGCGCGGACGCGAGCTCGTCCACCGAGCTCTGGGTGGGCGGCTGAGCGACCTGGCGCGCGACCTCGACCGGATCGCCGCCGCCTGGGACCGTCGCCTGGACGACCTCAAGCGACTGGCCGAGGACGGCGGCTGAGCTGGAGTCGACCGGGGTCGGTCGGGTCAGCCGCGGCGGCGCAGCATCGTCCAGTGGTTGGCATCGTCCTCGCGCAGGTAGTCGAGCCGGTCGAGGACGGCGGTGGCGAGGGCGAGACCGCGACCGTCCTCCTGCAGCGGGTCGCCGGGCATCTCCGTGCCCCAGGTGCCGCCGGGGTACTCCTCGCCACTGTCGGAGAGGCGGGCCTCGAGCCGGTCGGGCAGCACCGTGAGGTGGAAGGCCCAGGTGACCCCGCCCGGAGGCTGCCCGTGCTCGACGACGTTCCCGGCGACCTCGATGACGGCGGTCTCGAACAGCATCAGGTCGTCCGCCCGCAGGTCGGGGTGGTCGTGGCCGACCCGCTCGAGCAGGTCGTGAAGCAGGTTCAGGCTCTCGGGGACCGCGAGACCCTCGAGCAGGTACTCACCAGTCATGGGACGCGTCCGCCACGGTGTCGTGCGCGGGCAGCACGCGGTCGAGGTTGGTCAGGCGGAGCACGGTCAGGACCTGCTCCGGCACGGCCGCGAGCCGGAGGTCGCCGCCGGCCTGCCGAGCGGTCTTGAGCCCCGAGATCAGGGCGCCGAGCCCCGAGGAGTCGATGAAGCTGACCTCTCCGAGGTCGACCACGATCCGGGTGCGGCCGGACGCGACGGTCTCCTCGATGAGGATCTTCAGGGCCGGTGCGGCCACCATGTTGATCCGGCCGGTCGGCCGGAGGACGGTCGTACTGGTGTCGGTCATCACGGCTGCTCCTCGAGCTGCGGCATCGTGGGGTGGGTCGGGGTCATGGCGTCCCGCGTCGTACGACGACCGCCGTCAGGTCGTCGGCCAACGGCGACCGGGCCGCCTCCGCCAGGATCCGGTCTGCCATCTCGTCGGCCGATGATCCGGACCCGACGAGCTGCTCCGCGGCCCGGATCGCCTCGCCAGGGTCGTCGAACGCGTCGAGCAGACCGTCGCTGACCACGATCATCGTGTCGCCGGGGTGGAGGCGCGCCTCGTGGCTGGTCCAGAGGCTGCCCTCCTGTGCGCCGAGCGGGAGGTCCCGCGAGACCAGACGCCGGGTCGGTGACCCGGGACTGACCAGGACGGCCAGGCCGTGTCCGGCGTCGACGTACTCGAGGTGCCCCTGCTGCGGCCGCAGCCGAGCGCTGAACATGGTCGCGAAGGTCCCCGAGTCGGTGAAGTCGTCCTGCAGGCCTTCGGCCGTGCGGCGTACGGACTCCATCAGCGTGTGGGACCGCGAGCCGACCCGCATCGCGGTCCGCAGCCCGGCGGCGATCACGCCGGCGGCGAGGCCCTTGCCCATCACGTCGGCGACCGTGACCTGCAGCAGCGTGTCGTCCAGGAGATGCCAGTCGTAGTAGTCGCCGCCGACGTGGTACGCCGGCTGGCAGCGGCCGGCGATGTCGTAGCCGAGCACGTCGGGTGGCTTGTGGGGGAGCAGCCGGCGCTGGATCTCCCTGGCCTGGACGGCGTCCGCGTCGACCGCCAGCTCGGTCTCGAGCCAGCCCGCCAGGTCGTCGAGCAGGGCCAGGTCGGACTCACTGAGCACACGGGGCTCCGGGTCGGCCAGGCACAGGACGCCGACCACCTCCCCGTGCGGTCCGGCCAGCGGCCTGCCGGCGTAGAACCGGACGCCGGCACCCTCGGCGACGGCAGGGTTGTCGACCCAGGAAGGGTCCTGCCGGGCATCGGGGACGACCAGAGCACGGCGGGTGTCCAGGGAGTGCGTGCTGAACGCGGAGTCGCGCGGGTAGCTCTGTCCCGCCCGGAACCCCGCGGCGGACTTCACGTAGAGGCGGTCGTCGTCGATCAGGTTGACCGCGACGGTCGACACCTCGAACAGACGCCTGGCCAGCCGGACGACGCGGTCGAACCGTTCCTCGGGAGGCGTGTCGAGCAGGCCGAGCTCGCGCACCGCTTCGACGCGCGCCCGCTCGTGTGCCTCCACCTCGTGGCCCTTCCGTGCCTGCTTCCCTGCCTGGGACATGCCTGGGACATGCCTGGGACATGCCTGGGACATGCCTGGGACATGCCTGGGAGCAGGGTAGGTCCGGGGCCGTGCGCCCGGCGGCGAAACGCCCCCGACACGGTCGACCTGCCGGAAAACGGGACGAAGGTCCCGGGAGCTATCCCGTGGCGACCAGCACGACCGCGGCGCCGCACAGCGCGAGCCCCCACGCCTGCGTGCGATGCACGTGCTCCCGCAGCACCACCGCGGCCAGCAGCACCGTGAACGCGGGGTAGAGCGAGGTGAGCACGGCCGAGACGCTGAGCAGACCGTGGTGGGTGGCCACGAGGAACGCCCAGGTCGCGAGGCCACCGAGCAGCCCGGCGAGCGCCCCTCCCCAGGCGGCGGCATCGCGAGGGACCCAGGTGGTGCCCAGCACCGTCGCCGCGATCGCGACCACGGCCACGCCGACGACCTGGTTCATCACCAGCGGCCAGAACCCCGCGCTCTCGGGGACCTGGCCGAGGCAGGCGAACAGCCCCCCGAACCCGATACCTGCGAGCACGCCGTCGCGGGCACCCGACCCGATGCGCTCCTGATCGGAGGTGGCCGGGTCGCGGGCAACCATCCAGATCGCCGGCACGGCGACCGCGATCCCGACCCACACCAGGACGCCGGGTCTCTCGCCCGTGGTGACCCCCACGACGACGGGGAGGACGACGGCGAGGACGCCACTGATCGGTGCCACCACACCCATCCGGCCCGAGGCGAGGCCGCGGTAGAGGAACGCCGTACCGACTCCGCTGCCGAGGCCGGCACCCGCGCCCCAGGCCAGGGCCCCGACGTCGGGGTTGCCGGCGTCGACCAGGGCCAGCACCAGCGAGGCGCACGCGCCGCCGACGCCTCCGGTCGCAGCGACGGCCCAGGCGCTCGCACGCTTGCCGAACAGGCCCCCGATGAAGTCCGAGACCCCGTACGCCGCGGCGCCGAGGAGCGCCAGCAGGACCGCGATCATGTGGCGGCGACCCCCACCGCCCACGTGAGCGTGGCGGCGAGCCCGGCGAGCAGCTCGATCAGGATGCTCAGACCGATCGCCCGTAGCACCGCTGTGGTCGAGGGCCGCGCGGCCCGAGCGCCGACGCGCGCCCGCTCCGCGGCGTACACCCCGACCGGGAAGCCGACCAGGACCCCGACGACCGGGATGACGAAGAAGCCGACCAGCGCACCGAGGGCTCCCACGAGCAAGGTGCGGTTCGGCACCGCCGTCTTGAGCCGGCGCCCAGGAACGGCGTACTTGAGGAGGGCGCCGGCCACGAGCAGCGCGGCGGCCGTGCCGAAGACGGTCCAGGAGGTCGCCGACCCCACCGAGCCGGCCCAGATGCCGATGCCGAGGGCGATCAACAGGGTGCCGGGCAGGCCGGGTACGACGATCCCGGCGAGCCCGACCGCGACCACGAGGGCGCGGACGATCACCGTGCCGGTCATGGTCCGAAGCCTGGCACACGTCCACCCGCGCTCGGCGGGAACGGCGGAGGCCCCGGACCTCATCGGTCCGGGGCCTCCGTCAGGGCTCTTCCGGGATGCCCGGGAGCCTCACGTTCGTGCGGTCAGCGCCCGTCCTCGGGAGCGGCGGCGGGCGTGTCTCGGAGCTTGTCGGTCTCGTCGGTGACCTGCACCGCGATCTCGCGGAGCTTGTCGCCGTGCTCGCGGGCGTGGTGGGCGCAGAAGAGCAGCTCGCCACCTGACTGGAGCTCGACCCGAAGGTAGGCCTGGGCTCCGCAACGGTCGCAGCGGTCCGCAGCGCTCAGCGCTGAGCTCGGGGCAACTGCAGTGGTCACATCGGCCTCATTTCTGGTTCGTCCTGTGCCGGTTCCAACGTATCCGGAGCGGTGAAAGATTCCCTGGACCCCCCGGTCGCTACGTGTCGTCCGACACGTGATCCCATCACGGCCGAAGCCCCGGGGTGCGGAGTTTTCCACTCCTCGGAAGGCTCGGGCCGTGATCGTGGATCCGTGTCGTCGAGTGTGACGCGTCGTGTCGTCGTGCGGTTCAAAATCCTCGAATCGGTGCCGGAATCTTGTCCGGTTCGTGACGTTGTCACGGTAGATCAGGTCTCCTGTCCACACCGGCAGCGTGGCTGCGCCTGCCCTCGGCGTGTCGCCGGTAGTGTCGGTGGTCTGGACCAGCTCAGCCGACGTTCATGCAGGAGTCCCACGATCGCCGACAACACCTACACCGCAGCGCACCTCCTCGTCCTCGAGGGGCTCGAGGCGGTTCGCAAGCGTCCGGGCATGTACGTCGGGTCGACCGACACCCGCGGACTCATGCAGTGCCTGTGGGAGATCATCGACAACGGCGTCGACGAGGCGCTGGCCGGTGCCTGCGACCTGATCGAGGTCACTCTCCATCGCGACGGCTCCGCCGAGGTCCACGACCACGGGCGTGGCATCCCGGTCGACAAGGAGCCCAAGACGGGGTTGCCGGGCGTCGAGGTGGTCTTCACCAAGCTCCATGCGGGCGGCAAGTTCGGCGGCTCGTCGTACGTCGCGACCGGTGGCCTGCACGGCGTCGGGGCCTCGGTCGTCAACGCGCTCTCGGCCCGCCTGGACGTCGACGTGGACCGCACGCCGTCCCAGCAGGGGATGAGCTTCCGCCGGGGTGTCCCCGGCGTGTTCGACGGCGACGGTCCGGCTGCGTCGTTCACCGCGAAGTCCGGTCTGAGCCGCAAGGGCGGCCGCGTCTCCAAGACCAGGACGGGCACCCGCATCCGCTTCTGGCCCGACCGGCAGATCTTCACCAAGGACGCGGAGTTCGAGTGGGACGGGCTGATCGGGCGGGCCCGCCACACGTCGTTCCTCGTCCCGGGCCTGGAGCTGGTGATCCGCGACCTGCGCGGCGACCAGCCGGTGGAGGAGAAGTTCCGCCACGACGGTGGCATCGCCGAGTTCACCGAGGTCCTCGCGCACGACGAGAAGGTCACCGACATCCTGCGGCTGCAGGGCTCCGACACGTTCACCGAGACGGTCCCGCTGCTCGACGACAAGGGTCACATGACGCCGCAGGAGGTCGAGCGCGAGCTCGGCGTCGACGTCGCGGTCCGGTGGGGCACCGGTTACGACACCGAGATGCGCTCCTACGTCAACGTGATCGCCACGCCCAAGGGCGGCACCCACGTCGCCGGCTTCGAGTCGGCGCTGACCAAGACCTTCAACGAGGTGATGCGCTCGACCAAGGCGCTGAAGGTCAACGACGACAACGTGATCAAGGACGACGTGACGGAGGGCATGACCGCCGTCGTCACCGTCCGGCTCGCCGAACCGCAGTTCGAGGGCCAGACCAAGGAGATCCTGGGTACGCCCGCGGTGCGCTCGGTGGTGAGCAAGGTGGTCGCGTCCGAGCTGAAGAAGTTCCTGACCTCCAACAAGCGTGACCAGAAGGCCCAGGCGCGGCTGCTGATGGAGAAGGTCGTCGGCGCCTCCAAGACCCGGCTGGCCGCACGCCAGCAGCGCGACACCCAGCGGCGCAAGAACGCCCTCGAGTCCTCGGCCCTGCCGGCGAAGCTGGCCGACTGCCGGGCGACCGACAACGAGCGCACCGAGCTCTTCATCGTCGAGGGCGACTCGGCGCTCGGCACCGCCAAGCTCGCCCGCAACTCCGAGTTCCAGGCGCTGCTGCCGATCCGCGGCAAGATCCTCAACGTCCAGAAGGCGTCGGTCGGCGACATGCTGAAGAACGCCGAGTGTGCCTCGATCATCCAGGTGGTGGGAGCCGGCTCCGGCCGCACCTTCGACCTCGAGGCCCGGCGCTACGGACGCATCATCTTCATGGCCGACGCCGACTCCGACGGCGCGCACATCCGGTGCCTGCTCGCCACACTCTTCTACAAGTACATGCCCGACCTGATCCGCGACGGCCGGGTGTACTCCGCCGTACCGCCGCTGCACCGGATCGAGCTGACCAACCCCAAGAAGGGGATGGACAAGTACGTCTACACCTACTCCGACGCCGAGCTGCAGCGGAAGCTCGCCGAGCTGGCCAAGAAGAACCTGCGCTGGAAGGACCCGGTGCAGCGCTACAAGGGCCTCGGCGAGATGGACGCCAACCAGCTGGCCGAGACCACCATGGACCGCCGTCACCGCACTCTGCGCCGGATCACCATCGACGACGCCGAGGCGGCCAGCGACGTGTTCGAGCTGTTGATGGGCTCCGAGGTCGCGCCGCGCAAGGAGTTCCTGGTGCAGGGCGCCTACGACGTGGACGTCGAGGCGCTCGACGCGTGACCGGACGCACCCGACACTGCCAGGAAGGGGCCATGTGGCCCTTCCCGGCAGTGCGCACGATCGGTCCTCGACCAAGCACCTGGCGCCCGGCCGAGAGGCACGCTCTTACGGGCAGCTGATCTTCGGGTTCCACATCTGGTAGGTGCCCGTGGGGTTGTGGTCCCAGGCCCATACGTGCAGCGACCAGAAGGCCGTGTCACCGAGGAACCGGTTGGGAGCGGGGGTGTACATGAAGCCCACGCCGTTGAGGAACGGCTGCGCCACGTCCCCGTTCGGGTCGGGGACGAGGTACTCCATGCCGGCGAAGCGGACACCGTCCCCGGCGGTCGGGGCGTAGATCAGCGCCGCCGGCTTCAGCGGGTCGGTCGAACCGATGTTCGCGCCGTTGACCCAGTGGTAGCCCATCCCGCCCATCGACGGGGTGTCGGTGTCCTGGATGCAGGTCAGCCCGTTCACGTCCTGGAACAGACCGCTCCAGCCGGCGGCCTGGGCGGCGGCGAGACTGTGGTACTGCGCGGTCGCCGCCCGGATGTCGGCGAGCTGCTTGCCTGCCGTCGGGGACGCGGGCGAGGCGGCGGCCGAGGCGTACACCGCCCCCGCGCCGGCCAGGGCGAGGCACGCGGAGGCCGCGGCCAGCGAGAGTCGCCGGTTCATCACGATCCCTCCCTGACCTCGTGGACCTCGTCCGCGACGAGGCCGTGAGCCTCGCGGTGAACGGTGTTCGCGGCGTCCGGTGACGGCGCCTCGACCAGGCAGAAGATCGTGCTGCTGGCCTCGTCGACCCAGTAGCGCTGGTAGTTGACGCCGTACTTGTCCTGGATCTGCAGGTCGGCCATGTGGGCCTTGGCGACGTCGTCGGCGCTGACCGGGCCGTCCAGGTGGTGCACGTCCATGTAGAGCGGCATCGGCTTTCTCCTTCGATCGTGGTCGGGTTTGACCTTGACCAGGAACGCTAGGAACAACGCCACGCGGGCTCATCGGGCAAACTACCCAGGTTTCCGTGCCCGACCTGCCCAACTTGCGAGAGCGGCGGGACAGGCGCCGGACAGGCGCCGATCGGCGGGCTCGGCGTGGTGACGACGGCCGACCTGGGCACCGACGGCTGCTGGAGCAGCCCACCGACGACCTCGCGGCTCGACTCATCGGCTGAACCGCCCAGGTTCGCTCAGCGCACCTGCCAACTTCAGGCGGGGACCAGTCCCGTCCGCCGGGCGTGGGCCGCGGCCGCGCCGCGGGAGGCCACGCCCAGCTTGGACAGCACCGCTGAGACGTGGTGGTCGACCGTCCTGGGGGAGACCACGAGCTTGATCGCGATCTCGTCGTTGGTCAGACCCTCGCACAGGAGGAGGAGCACCTCGTTCTCGCGACGGGTGAGACCGAGCGGGTGCTCGCGGGTGCTCGGCCGGGCTCCGGTCGGGACCGCCCGGTGGCCGAGGTCCTTCATCTTCTGGCGCGCGCGCCGCGCTGTCGCCTCCGCCCCGAGGGCGTCGAACCGGCTGATCGCAGTGCGCAGGTGCTCCTCGAAGTCGGAGTCGTACAGCGCCAGCGCCGCGTGATAGGCGCAGCCGAGGGCGTCCCATCGCTCGACGGTGCTCTCGATGTCGCGGCGGAGCCAGGAAGCCCACGGCTCCCGGGCCTCGAAGGCGGCGCGCGAGGTTCCGAGGATGCGGCGCTCCCACACGGCCGTGGGCGCGTCCTCGTCCGCTTCGGTCACCGTGAGGACGTCGCGGACGCGGTCGATCTCTCGCCGGGCACCCTCGTCGTCGCCGGCGAGCCAGCGGTCCTCGGCGCACGCACGCCGGGTGAGCGCGATCCAGCCGGCCTCGCCGATGCCGTCGGCCGTCCCGGCGGCCGCGCACAGCAGCTCGGACGCTCCCGCTTGCGCCCGCCGGGCGAGGACCAGGCCGCTGGTCACCTGCGAGACGAGTTGGGCCACCGGGCCCGGCTGGGTGGCGAACACCTGACCAGTGACGGACATGACCTCGTCCCACCGCCCCTGGTCAAGGAGATCGACGGCGCGGATCCCACGAAGGCACCTGGCCCACGTGTCCATTTCGTTCTCCTCGCAGTACGCGATGCCCTCGAGCCAGTACTGCTCGCTCTCCGCGTAGGCGAACTCGGTCGCGCAGAATGCCAACAGGTTGTAGTAGGCGCGTCCCGCTTCCGCGTGGGCCCTCGACCGCACCGCGAGCCGGACGGCTTGGTGCATGTGAGGCCGCCAGTCCTCGCCGCCGAGGTTCGCGGCGAAGGCAGCCGTGTTGAGCACGTCCCCGTGTGCGGCCGGGTCGTCGAAGGCGGCGACCATCGCGAGGGCCCGATCCATCATCGCTCCCCCGTCGACCGGGTCGTCGCTCCAGACCTGGATGGCGCGGGTTGCCAGCAGACGCGCCAGGGCAGGGTCCGGCCCGAGCGGCTCCAGGAGCGCCAGAGCCCGTTGAAGCGAGGCCACGGACTCGTGGCCGCGGGCCTGGTTCCAGTAGACGGTGCGGAGCCTGCCGTGGTCGAGGCCTTCGCGTCGGACGTCGCCGAGCCCATGCCAGATTTCGATCGCGCGTTCGTAGGCGTCCGCAGCCCGGGACCAGTCGTCGAGGAGCTCGGCCTGCTCCCCAGAGGCGTCGTAAAGCTCGGCGAGCGAGCGTAGGTCCGCGGGCGGGAACCGCAGGGCGCGTTCGTACTGCGCTGCCGCCTCCCGATGGGCACCCAGGCGGGCGGCCTGACGCGCGGCGCTCGGCGCGAGCTCGGCCACGAGAGCACCCTCGCCGCACCCTTCGGCGTGGTAGGCGAGTCTGGCGTCGTCGTCACAGCCGACGGTGCGCAGCGCACCGAGGAGCGCGCGATGACCGTGGGCCCTCCGGTGCGGCGGCACCTGCGACTCGATCGCGCGCCGCGCCAGCTCGTGCCGGAAGTGCAGCGACGAGTCGTCGGCTCTCATCAGGCCGGCCGCGACCACCTCGTCGAACGCCGATACCGCGACGTCGCACGCGCCGGCCACGAGATGCGGGTCGACCCGCCAGGAGTCGAGCGCGGCGAGATGCAGGACGGAGCGGCTGTCCTCGGAGAGCCGCGCGGCACGGGCGAGAACGGCGTCGCGGGCGGAAAGGGGCACGTCGCTGTGCGGATCGCTGAGCACCTCGGTGACGAAGAACGGGTTACCACCGGTGAGCTCGAAGATCTCATCGGGCCGGTGGCAGGAGCCCTCGACGAGCCGGCTCACGGCGTCGAGGGTCAGCGGAGGCAGGTCGATCCGCCGGGTGTTGCCGTGGCCCGCCAGGTCGCCGAGGGCCCGTCGTAGGGGGTGGTCGAGCGCGAGGGCATCGTCTCGGAACGTGACCAGAAGGAGGACGGGTGACCGGGCGATCCGACGAGACAGGAAGCGGAGCAGGTCGAGCGTGGCCTCGTCGGCCCACTGGACGTCCTCGACCACGAGGACGACGAGCCCGTCCAGCACCCGGACCGCCTCGAGCACGGCGTCGAAGATCTCGTCGCGGGACGGGGCGGCGCGTACGACGGTCAGCAGGTCGCCGCCGAGCTCGCGCGCGATGTCGTGCACCGGAGCGAGTGGCCGCGGTGTGAACATCCCGTCACATGCGCCCCAGGCCCAGGTTCCGTCGAGCAGGCGCCGTCGGAGTCCCTCCACCAGCGACGTCTTGCCGACGCCGGCTTCGCCCGAGATCAGGACGAGGCGACCCCGACCGGCGCGTGCCTCGTCGGCGTACTGGAGCAACGACCCGAGCTGCGACTCCCGTTCGAGCAATGCCTCCATCTGTCCCCCTGCTGTCCCCCGGTGGGATGTCCTTAGGTCGCGGCCGGCACCAGGCCCGTCTGCCGGGCGTGGGCGGCGGCCGCACCCCGCGACGTGACGCCGAGCTTCCCGAGGACGGCGGAGACGTGGTGGTCGACCGTCCGCGTCGAGAGCACCAGACGCTCGGCGATCTCCTCGTTGGTCAAACCCTCGCAGAGCAGGAGCAGCACCTCGTTCTCGCGGCGGGTCAGGCCGAGCGGGTGCCGCCGAGTGCTGGCGCGGGCTCCCGTCGGTACGGCGCGGTGTCCGAGGTTCTTCATCTTCCGGCGGCTGCGCTGTGCGGCGGCATCGGCCCCCATCGTCTCGAAGCGGGTGATGGCCTCGCGGAGGTGCACCTGGTCGCAGGAGTCGTAGAGACACAGGGCGGAGTAGTAGCCGCAGCCGAGCCGCTCCCAGTGCACGGCGGCACCCGCGTGGTCACCGGCAAGGGACGTCGCCCACGGGCCGGGACAGGGTGAGAGCGGGCTCGCCTCGCCGAGCAGTCGTAGCTCCCACACGCTCAGCTGGGCATCGAGCAGGTACCCCATCCGATCCATGACTGAGCGCGCCACCTTCACGTCGGCGAGCGCGTCGTCGTCGCGGCCCTCGAGCCAGTGGATCTCGGCCCGCGCCAGCCGGGTGCTGGCGATCCACTCGGACTCACCGAGGTTGTCGGCCTCGGCCACCCCCGGGTCGAGCACCTCGAGCGCACCCGGCTGCCCGCGTCGGGCCAGCACCAGGGAGCGGGTGATCTGCGAGGTGAGCAGGTTCACCGGGCTCGCCTCGCTGGCCAGCACGCGCTCGGCGAGCGCGCTGGCCTCGTCCCAGCGGCCCAGGTCGAGCAGGGCGATCGCCCGGTGACCCCGCAGACAGGTACCGAACGTCGCGATGTCGCGCTCGTCGCAGTAGGCGATGCCGTCACGCCACCAGCGCTCGCCCTCGGCGAACCGGTACTGGGCGGCGAAGAACGTGTAGGCGTTGGCGTAGGCACGCCCCGCCTGCCCCTCGCTGCCCGACTCGAGCGCGACCGCGAGCGCCTCGCGCATCGGGGGCAGCCAATCGCGACGAGCGAGGAACTGGAAGAAGGCGTAGTTGTTGAGCACGTCGCTGCGAAGCGCGGGGTCTCCGAGCCGTCCGGCCATCTCCTGCGCTCGCAGCAGGATCGATCCGGTCAGCTCGGGGTCGTCCTCCCAGTGGTCGAAGGCCACCGTGGACAGGCCCCGGGCGAGCTCGATGTCGTCGCCGAGCGGCTCGAGCACCTCGATCGACCGGGCCAGGGCGGCTACCGACTCCGGGCCGCGGCACAGCCGCCACATCACCGAGGAGAGCTTGCGCTGGTCGTGGCCCTCGCGTCGTACCTCACCGAGCTCCTGCCAGATCGCGATCGCGTCCTGGCGGGCATCGGCGGCGGCCGGCCACCGGTCCACCAGCGCGAGGATGTCGGCGTACCCGTCGTAGAGCTCCGCGCGTTCGCGAGGGTCGTCCGGGATGAAGCGGAGCGCGCGCTCGTACTGGGCGACTGCCTCCCGGTGTGCCCCGAGCTCGGCCGCGCGTCGCGCGGCGGCCGGGGCGTACCGGCGGACCAGGTCGGGCTCGCCGGCTGCCTCCGCGTGGTAGGCGAGCCGGGCCTCGTCGTCGCACACCTGGGTGGTCAGGGCGGTCAACAGCGCCTTGTGCCCGGCGAGCCGGCGATGCGGCGGTACGACGGACTCGACCGCGCGCCGGGTGAGCTGGTGCCGGAAGCGAAGGGCATCGCCCTCAGCCCTGAGGAGTCCGGCGGAGACCAGCTCGTCGAACGTCCCCAGCTCCACGCGGCCGGCCTCAGCTACCAGCTCGGCGTCGACGTGCCAGTCGTCGAGGGAGGCCAGGTCGAGCGCGACCCGGGCCGGATCGCTCAGTCGTGCGGCCCGGGCAAGGACGGCGTCGCGAGCCGAGCTCGGCACCTCGGTGCCCGGCTCCGCGAGCACCTCGACGACGAAGAAGGGGTTGCCTCCGGTGAGCTGGTACAGCTCCGCGGGGGAGTACGACGAGCCTTCGGCGAGGCGCCGTACGCCCATTTCGCTCAGCGGCGGCAGGTCGATCCGCCGGGTGTAGCGCTGACCGGCGAGCTCACCGAGCGCCACCCGCAGCGAGTCGTCGGGTGCCATCGCGTCGTCGCGGAAGGTGACCACCAGGAGCACCGGGACGGTGCGCACGCGTCGGCCCAGGAAGCGGAGCAGGTCGAGCGTCGCCTCGTCGGCCCACTGCACGTCCTCGACGACCAGGACGACCAGGTCATCGGCGGCGTGCAGGGTCTGCAGGACGGCGTCGAAGACGAGGTCGCGGTGCGCCCCGCCACGGACGGCATCGAGCAGCGCTCCGCCGAGCTCGTGGGCGATGTCGTGGAGCGGCGCCAGGGGCCGCGGGGTGAACAGACCGTCGCAGGCACCCCAGGCCCAGGTGGCATCTGACAGCCGACGCTGCAGCTCCTCCACGAGAGACGACTTGCCGACGCCGGCCTCGCCCGAGATCAGGACGAGGCGGCCCGAACGCGCGCGAGCCTCGTCAGCGTATTGGAGCAACGACCCGAGCTGTGACTCCCTCTCGAGCAACGTCACGAGTGGATTCTCCCCCGGCACAGCGGGCACGTAAATGCACTACCACCTGCTGAGGAGCGCCGGCGCCCGGCCGGAGATACGTACCCGGGCGCCGGGCGGTCGGGGCCGAGGGGTCACACGTGCCGGGTGAGCCGGCCGGTGTCGACGTCGTACAGGAAGCCGCCGACCTTGACGGATTCGGGGATCAGCGGGTGGGAACGCACCCGGTGGACGTCCTCGGCGAGAGCGCCGAGCTGGTCGGTGACGACGTGGAACGGCTGCCACGACGAGTCGACCCCGGCAGACGCGGAGACCCGGTCGTGGAGCTCCTCCTCGGTCGCCGAGGTCATCGCGCAGCGGGTGTGGGGCACCACCAGGATCCGGTCGACGCCGAGCAGGTGGACGCCGAGCACCAGGGCCTCGAGCGCCTGGGGGGTGACCCGGCCTCCGGGGTTGCGGAAGATCTTGGCGTCGCCGTACCTCAGGCCCAGCATCGCCAGCGGGACGATCCGCGAGTCCATGCAGGTGACGATCGCGACGCCTGCGTGGGCGATCCCGTCGAACCCACCTTCGGCGAAGGACTCGGCGTACGCCGCGTTGGCCGCGAGGAGGTCGGCGAAGTCGTCGTCGTTCACGGGTTCAGCCACGGACGCGAGGGTAACGCCCTCGTCTCGACCCCACGGAACAGCACCACGGCCAGGACCGCGGCCGCGAGCGCACACCCCGCCGCACCCACGAACACGGTCTGCTCCTGGGCGATGCCTGCCTCCTGCAGCAGATGGTCGAACGCATCGCACCGCGTCGTGGTGCCCCCGCAGACCTGGAGGGGTGGGGGGAGGTCGCCGGCCTCCGCGTAGTAGCGGCGGAGTCCGATCGTGGTCAGCGCCGAGACGCCGACGAGCATCCCCATCATCCGCGACACGACGACCCCCGCGCCGGCCAGGCCGTGGACGTCGGAGTCGGTCGCCGCGAGCACGGCGGCGTTCACCGGGGCCAGCGCGAGCCCGAATCCGAAGCCACCCAGGAGCAGCGGGACCGTGGCCGGCCACCCGTGCAGCGAGGTGAGGTCCCACCGGCTCATCAGCACGAACCCCGCCGCGGCGAGCACCATCCCGACCGCGGTGACGAGGCCGGCGGCGTAGGTGCGCGAGAGGTAGCCGCCGACGACGGCACCGACCGGGAGCGCGACCAGGAAGCGCACCAGGACCAGGGCGGCGAGCAGCTGGGAGTCGGCGTACACCGTGGTGCGGGCGAAGATCGGGATGTCGATGAGGGCGGCGATCAGGGCCGAGCCGACGAAGAAGCTCACCACCAGCGACCCCCAGGCCGGCGTACGCCGGAAGGCCCCGTGCGGCACCAGCGGCGCGTCGTCCGTCCGCAGGTGCCAGACGAAGGCGACGCTGGCGACGACGGCCGCGAGGAGGTACCACCAGCCCTGGCGCGCGAACACCTGGACCCGGGGGTCGGCGGTCGCGAACGCCAGGATGACCCCGCCGAGCGATGCCGCAAGGAACAGCGCACCAGGGAGGTCGGCCTTGACCGCGGCCTGCCACCAGCCGCGCAGGTCGGCCAGCGGACGGCGGGCGGTCCAGCAGCGCACCAGGAACAGGAGCGCGGCGACGACCGCGACCAGCCCGAGCGGGGACAGCCATCGGCTCGCGCCCGTTACCGGGATGAACAGCTGGCCCCACGTCACGTCCATCACCAGGGGCGTCGGCTCGACCACCACGAGTGCGGCCGCTCCGGCCACGACCAGGAGGAAGACGACGCCTGACCAGTCCACGGTGGCCCATCCCCGTGGTCCCGCAACCCCACCCATTGGTGGCGAACTGCAGGTCTTCTGTGCACTTCCTTGCGGATTGGTGCCAAACCGCAAGGACCGGAGAGCCGCCGCCAACGCCAGCCCGACGACCAGGTTGACCGCGAAGATCACCCGCCAGTCGGAGACGGCCAGGATCACGGCGCCGTAGAGCGGGCCGACCACGCTGCCCAGCTCCTGCACGGCCGAGACGATCCCGAGGGGTACGCCGCGTCGCTCGACGGGATAGACGTCGGCGACCAGTGCCAGGGTCGCCGGGACCAGGCCCCCGCCGCCGACACCTTGCAGGAAGCGGCCGGCCACCAGGCTCGGCAGGTCGTACGCCGCGGTGGTCACCAGTGAGCCCACGGCGAACAGCACCAACGCCCCGATCAGCACCGGTACCCGGCCACGCAGGTCGGCGATCCGCCCGATCAGCGGCAGCATCGCGACGTACCCGAGCAGGAAGCCGGACACGATCGGAGCGCCCCGCTGGAGCTGGTCGATCGGGATGCCGGCGGACTCCATCATGTCCGGCAGCGCGAGCACGACGACGTAGGTGTCGGCCGCCGCGAAGGCCACCGCGACCGCTGCCAGCCCGAGCAGCAGCCGGGGGCTGTTCCTCATCGGCTCGTCACGGCGCGGTGATGTCCTGATGGGTGCCGTAGTCGGTGAGCACGAGGGTGTAGGTGTTGGTCGGGTGGCCGCCGTAGAAGTCGCCGGTCAGCGTGACCTGCCGCAGCTCACCGTCGGAGGACAGCCCGTACGTCGCGTCGAAGTCGCCGGATGCGCCCGGGATGATCGCGGCGACCGCGGAGCCGGGCACGGTGCCGGTGATCGTCGACAGCACCTCCTTGTGGTCGAGACCGCCTCGGACGTCCTTGTCGCTCTTCGGGTCCTGGGTGGCCACGAGCAGAGAGGGGACGCCCTTGTCACTGCTGATCAGCTCGGCGGGATCGGGCGCGCCGTAGTCGGACGGGTCGACCTCGGACCATCCCGGCGTGAGCGGGATCTGGGCGTAGACCTTGCCCCCCACCGACTTCACCGGCACGGAGAACGACCCGAGGCCCGTGACCACCCCGAGACTGCCGTCGAACGCCGGCGCGTCGGTCACGGTGCCGGATGCGGACTTCAGGCCCTGGACGCCGCCGGGCAGGTCGGTGGAGCTCAGCGAGATCTGGACGCCGCTGGTGCCCTCGAGCTTCTGCTCGGCCGTCTTCAGCGCCGTCGCCGGATCCTGGTGGGACGAGGAGTTCCCGCCGCACGCGCTGAGGGTGAGCACCACGGCCACCAGCGGCAGGACCAGTCGTCGCAGGGCCATGGGGTCACCCTGTCACAGCTGGGCGGGCACCGGACCGGCGCACGCGGCGATCGGCTGGGAGCCCGGCGTACCGCTGCCGTCGCGCCTGCCGGTGGCCTCCGGGAGGTCGACCGGCGATCCGCTGGCCGCAGCGGCGCGAGCCGGCGCAGCGCCGGCCCAGGCGAAGACCAGGGCGTCCTCGCCCTTGAGGAACCGGTGGCAGCGCACCCCGCCGGTGGCGCGACCCTTACCGGGATACTCCGCGAACGGCGTGACCTTGACGGCTCCGGGCTCGGTGCCCGGCAGCGCCGTCGACGAGCCACTCGCCGTCACCACGACCGAGGACGCAGGGTCGAGGGCGCCGAACCAGACCGCGGTCTGGCCGCTGCCCAGCTTGATCCCGGCCATGCCGCCACCGCTGCGGCCCTGCGGGCGGACGCCGGATGCGCCGAAGTGGAGCAGCTGGGCGTCGGAGCTGATGAAGCACAGCTCCTCGTCACCGGTGCGGAGCTCGACGGCGCCGACGACCTCGTCGCCGTCCTTGAGCGCGATCACGTCCCACTCGTCCTTGCCCAGGACCTCGGGGTTGACACGCTTGACGACGCCCTGCCGGGTGCCGAGCGCGATTCCCGGGCCGTCGGAGCGCAAGCCGCACAGCGCGAGCACCCGCTCGCCCGGCTGGAGCGAGCGCACCAGGTCGAACGGGAGCCCGCCCTGGAGGTTGGGGTGGTTGGCCGAGTCGGGGAGAGCCGGCAGGTCGAGCACCTGGAGTCGGACGACCCGACCGCGGGAGGTCAGCGCACCGAGCTCGCCTCGGGCGGTTGTCGTCACCGCCGAGACGATGACGTCGTGGTTGGCGCGGGCGCCGTCACCGCTCGGCAGCTCCGAGGACGACGACCGGGCCAGCAGTCCGGACGACGACAGGTAGGCGAAACACGGGTCGTCTGCCACCTCGAGCGTTGCCGTGGCTGCCGACACCGTGACCCCGGCCGACTCGAGCAGGATCGTGCGCCGCGGGGTGCCGAAGGTGGTGGCCACCTCGCCGAGCTCGTCGGAGACGACCTTCCGGAGCAGGTGGTCGTCGGCGAGGATCGCGTCGAGCCGCTCGATCGTCCGCTCGAGCTCGTCCTTCTCCTTCTCCAGCTCCAGCTTGGAGAACCGGGTCAACCGCCGCAGCGGCATGTCGAGGATGTAGTCGGCCTGCGCTTCGGAGAGGTCGAAGACCGACATCAGCCGCTCCTTGGCCGCCGCCGCGTTGTCCGACGACCGGATCAGCTGGATCACCTCGTCGATGTCGAGGATCGCGACCAGCAGACCCTCGACCAGGTGGAGCCGGTCGGCGGCCTTCTCCCGCCGGAACCGCGAGCGCCGGCGTACGACGTCGAAGCGGTGGTCGAGGAACACCTGGAGCAGGTCCTTCAGGCCGAGCGTGCGCGGCTGCCCGTCGACCAGCGCGACGTTGTTGATCCCGAAGGACTCCTCCATCGGCGTCTGCCGGTAGAGCTGCTCGAGCAGCGCCTCGGGGACGAAGCCGTTCTTGACCTCGATCACGAGCCGGAGCCCGTGCTGGCGGTCGGTCAGGTCCTTGATGTCGGCGATGCCCTGCAGCTTCTTGGACTGCACCAGCGTCTTGATCCGCTCGGAGACCTTCTCGGTGCCGACGCCGTAGGGTAGCTCGGTGACGACGATGCCCTTGCGCCGCCCCACGGGCTCGACCCGGGCCGCGGCGCGCATCTTGAAGATGCCCCGACCCGACTCGTAGGCCTCGCGCACACCGTCGAGGCCCACGATCATGCCTCCCGTCGGTAGGTCGGGGCCGGGGACGAACCGCATCAGGTCGTCGAGGGTCGCGTCGGGGTGGGTGATCAGGTGGCGCAGCGCCTGCACCACCTCGACCAGGTTGTGCGGCGCCATGTTGGTCGCCATGCCGACCGCGATGCCGCTCGCGCCGTTGACCACGAGGTGGGGGATCGCGGCCGGCAGCACCGCCGGCTCGAGCTCCCGGCTGTCGTAGTTGGGCTTGAAGTCGACGGTGTCCTCGTCGATGGACGCCGTCATCGCGATCGCGGCCGGTGTCATCCGGCACTCGGTGTAGCGCATCGCGGCCGGCGGGTCGTCGCCGCCCGGGGAGCCGAAGTTGCCGTGCCCGTCGACCGTGGGCAGCCGCATCGCCCAGGGTTGGGCCATCCGCACGAGGGCGTCGTAGATCGCGCCGTCCCCGTGGGGGTGCAGCCGCCCCATCACCTCGCCCACGACGCGGGCGCTCTTCACGTGGCCGCGGTCGGGTCGCACCCCCATGTCGTTCATCGTGTAGAGGATCCGGCGCTGGACGGGCTTGAGGCCGTCGCGGGCATCGGGCAGTGCGCGGGAGTAGATGACGGAGTAGGCGTACTCGAGGTAGGACGCCTCCATCTCCTGCGTGATGTCGGTGTCGAGGATGTGCTCCTCGAAGTCGTCGGGGAGATCCTGCTGCCGGGTGCCGCCGCGTGCCATGGGCGCATTCTCGCCGGTGGCGCCGACCCTGCGACGTGGGGCACGCCGCGGAGGACCGGAAGTCTACTCAACCAAACGGTTGCCAAAGGTGATGGCGCCTGGTTGGCTCTTGATCAACCTAGGAGTTGAATACGAGAAGGAGTCCGACCATGGCCACCGTGATCGTCCAGGCCGTCGCCTCGCTCGACGGCTTCATCGCCCGTCCCGACGACAGCGTCGGACCGATCTTCGACTGGTACGAGGCCGGTGACGTCGAGCTGCGGTTCAACCCCGAGCACGTCTTCCATGTCTCGCAGGCGTCGGCCGACTACCTCGACCACGGGGACGTCCGCTGCCAGGTGATCGGCCGGCACCTGTTCGACCACGTCGACGGGTGGAACGGGCGCCCGATCGTCGGCGATCATGTCTTCGTCGTCACGCACCACGACGACGTCGACGAGTGGCGCGAACGGTTCCCGGGAGCGCCGTACACCTTCTGCACCGACGGGGTGGAGGACGCGATGCGCCGTGCCACCGAGCACGCCGGGGACGGCTCGGTGGTGGTGTCGGCCGGCGAGGTCGCCGGCCAGATCGTCGCCGCGGGGCTGGCCGACGTGCTCGCGATCGACCTGGCCCCGGTCTTCCTGGGGCAGGGCAAGAAGTTCCTGGGGAGCTCGACCGAGGAGATCGTGCTCGAGGACCCGCACGTGGTGATCCAGGGTGAGCGCGTGCTGCACCTGAGGTATGCGCTCCGGGGTTGACCGACGGCAACCTCCGCGAAACCTGCGCGCCCTACTATTCCCCGGGTGACCGCCCGAGCCGACGAGCACGTGGCCCCCCGCCACTGGGAGGCCGACGTGCTGCTGCGCGACGGCGGCACGGCCCACATCCGGCCGATCCGGCCGGGTGACGCGGAACTGCTCGTCGACTTCTACGGCCAGGTCTCCGACCAGTCGAAGTACTACCGGTTCTTCTCCCCGATGCCCCACCTGTCCGAGCGGGACATCGCCCGGTTCACCCAGGTCGACCACGTCCGCCGGGTGGCGTTCGTGATGCTGCTCTCGGGGCGGATGATCGCGCTCGGCAGCTACGAGGGGCACCCCGCCGACGCCGACGACCCCGAGTCCGCGCCGGCCGAGACGGCCGAGGTCGCGTTCCTGGTCGAGGACGCCCAGCAGGGGCGCGGCATCGGCCAGCTCCTGCTCGAGCACCTCGCCCAGGCGGGCCGAGAGCGGGGGATCGAGCGCTTCGTGGCCGAGGTGCTGCCCGACAACCACCGGATGATCCAGACGTTCCGCGACGCCGGCTACCGGCTGGTCAGCGGCTTCGAGGACGGCGTGATCACCCTGGAGTTCCCGATCGAGCCCACCGACACCGCGATCGGGGTGATGGCCGGGCGCGAGCACCGCGCCGAGGCCGCCTCCATCGAGAAGTTCTTCAACCCGGCGTCCGTCGCGGTGATCGGGGCCTCCCGCCGTCAGGACACGGTCGGCCAGGCGCTCGTGCGCAACCTCGTGCTCGGCGACTACACCGGCCGGGTGTACGTCGTGAACCCGACGGCCAAGGCCGTGTCCGGCCTGCCGGCGTACTCGACCGTGGCCGACATCCCGGGCGACGTCGACGTCGCGGTGGTGGCGGTTCCCGCCGAGTCGGTGCAGGACGTCGTCCTCGACTGTGCCGCCAAGGGCGTGCACGGCCTGATCATCATCTCGTCCGGCTTCGCCGAGGTCGGTGAGGAGGGACGGCAGCGGCAGCGGCGGCTCGTCGGGCTGTCCCGCTCCTACGGGCTCCGCGTGATCGGACCCAACGCGCTCGGGATCATCAACACCGACCCCACGGTCAGCCTCAACGCGTCGCTGTCGACGCAGAAGCCCAACCGCGGCCGGGCCGGGTTCTTCTGCCAGTCCGGGGCGCTCGGCACGGCCATCCTCGAGCGCGCCAACAACCGCGGCCTGGGCCTCTCGACGTTCGTCAGCGCCGGCAACCGCGCCGATGTCTCCGGCAACGACCTCCTGCAGTACTGGGAGGAGGACGACTCCACCGAGGTCGTGCTGCTCTACCTCGAGTCGATCGGCAACCCGCGGAAGTTCAGCCGGATCGCCCGCCGGGTCTCCCTGCGGAAGCCGATCATCGCGATGCGTTCGGGCCGCACGACGCAGGGCGTCCCCATGGGCCAGGTCGTCCGCAAGATCGGCGCGCCGCCTCAGGCGGTCGACGCCATGTTCCGCCAGGCCGGCGTGATCCAGGTCGACACCCTCGACGAGATGTTCGACGTCGCTCAGCTCGTCGCCCACCAGCCGCTCCCGCGCGGCCGCCGCGTCGCCATCGTCGGGAACTCCGACGCGCTCGGTCTGCTCGCGGCCGATGCCGCAGCCTCGGTCGGTCTGGTCGTCAGCCGCTCGGTCGCCCTGGGGGCCGACGCGACCGGCCCGGACTTCGAGGACGCGCTCGACGCCGCCATCGACGACCCCGAGGTCGACGCCGTGGTGGCGGTCTACATCCCTCCGATCGACGTCTCCGGTGTCGAGGTCGCGGACGTCCTGGCGGCGGTGGGGGAGCAGTCCGACAAGCCGCTCGTCTCGTCGTTCCTGGGTGCCGAGGGCGTACCCGAGCTGCTCCGCGTCCCCGACGTGGCCGGCTCGACGGCGGGTCGCGGCTCGGTGCCGTCGTACCCCGCGGTGGAGGCCGCGGTGCGTGCCCTCGCCCGCGTCGTCGAGTACGCCGTGTGGTTGCGCACCCCCAACGGCCCGACCGTCGTCCCCGACGACATCGACCCCGCTGCGGCCAAGGCGCTGATCCACCGACTGCTGGTCGACCATCCGGACGGCACCGAGCTCGCCGCCGACGACCTCACCGCGCTGCTCGCGGCGTACGGCGTCGGCCTGTGGGAAGCCCGACCGGTGTCCACGCTGCGCGAGGCGACGAAAGCGGGCAGGGACCTCGGCTGGGATGTCGTGCTCAAGGCGACCACGGACCGGCTGCGCGAGCGTCCCGACCTGGCCCACGTCTGGCGCAACATCGACCGCCCCGCCGAGATGAAGGTCGCCTGGGAGAGCCTCGGCACCCTGATCGACGACTCCGAGAGCGCCGGGTTCGTGGTGCAGAAGAACGCACCTCCGGGTGTCCCGTTGAGCATCCGGAGCATGGAGGACCCGCTCTTCGGTCCGGTCGTGTCGTTCGGAATCTCCGGCCCGCTCACCGAGCTGCTCGAGGACCGGTCCTACCGGATCCCGCCCCTGGGCGCCCGCGACCCGGCCGCGATGACCCGCGAGATCAAGGCCTCGCCGATGCTCTTCGGCTACCGCGGCTCGGAGGTCGTGGACATCGGTCCGGTCGAGGGCCTGGTCTCGCGCGTCGCCCAGCTCCAGCACGACCTGCCGCAGGTCTCCTCGCTCGAGCTGTCGCTGGTGCTGGCGGGCGCGGATCACTGCACGGTGCTCACCGCCCGTGCCCGGGTCGACCCGGTGGCCGACCCGCGGTCCGACTGGTTCGTCCGCCGCCTGCCCGCCGCTGTGGAGGACACGATCCCCGGCTGAGGGGGCTCATGACAGACTCGACCACATGCAGGGTCTGAAGGAGGCGATCGACCGCACCGGCTACTACCCCGAGGTGGTCGCCGACGGCGTGATGCGGGCGGTCGCGAGCGAGGACGTGGTGTCGTTCTTCGTCCACCACGAGCCGACCTTCGACCGCGACGAGGTGCGCCGTCACCTCACCGTCGTCGTCCTCACCCCGAGCCGGTTGATCCTCGCCCACACCGACGAGCACGAGGGCGACGACATGTTGCCCGAGCCGTACACCTCCACGTCCACCGAGGCGATCGCCCTGTCGTCGGTGAAGTCGGTGGTGGTGACCCGGATGGTGACCAACCCCACCGACGGGCCGACGCCTCCGGCCGAGGCCGTGCTGACGATCGGCTGGGGCGGGGTCTCACGCCTCGACCTCGAGCCGGCGACCTGCGGCGACCCGGAGTGCGACGCCGACCACGGCTACACCGGCACCATGAGCGCAGACGACTTCTCGATCCGGGTCTCGGCCGCCGCCGACGGTCCCGACGCCGTGCCGTCCCTGCTGTCCTTCGCGGAGTCGCTGTCGTCCCGGACGCACGGCTGAGCCCGGCTTGACCACCCTCGCGACGGACTCAGGGTTCCTCGAGCCGGCGTACGGCGGGAGGTCACTGGCGGACGTCCTTCCGTCGGTGGCGGCGGGGCTCGGAGTCCGGATCGAGAGATGGGACGAGCCGGGGATCCTCCTGCCGCCGTCGCCGTCGTACGTCGTGTTCCTGGTCGACGGCCTCGGAGCCGACCTGCTGGCAACCCATGCCCACGCCGCGCCGTACCTCTCCTCGCTGCTCACGCCGGAGTCGACCGGCACCGCCGGTGTGCCGTCGACCACTGCGACCAGCCTGACCTCGCTGGGCACCGGCCTGACCCCGGGTCATCACGGGGTCGTCGGGTTCACCTCCCGCGTGCCGGGCTCCGACCGGCTGCTGAACGCGCTGTTCTGGGACAAGGACATCGACCCGCTGCAGTGGCAGCCGCACACCACCGGCTTCCAGCGGTTGTCAGCCGCGGGCGTCCACGTGACGACGGTCAACAAGCGAGAGTTCCGCGGCTCGGGTCTGACCATCGCCGCGCAGCGGGGTGGTGAGTGGATCGACGCGGACCGAGTGGGGGAACGGGTCGCGGGTGCCGTCGAGGCGGCCGCCGCGAGCCCGTCGCTGACCTACATGTACGACGGCGACCTGGACTGGACCGGCCACCGGTACGGCGTCGCGTCGGCGCAGTGGCTGCAGCAGCTGGCGATCATCGACGCCGAGGCCGAGCAGCTGCGCGACGCTCTTCCCTCACATGCCCGGCTCGTGGTCCTCGCCGACCACGGGATGGTCGACGCGGCGCCGGGCCGCCGGCTCGACCTCGACGACGATCCGGCGTACCGCGACGGGGTGGTGCTGATCGGGGGCGAGGCGCGGTTCAGGCACGTCTACTGCGCGGCAGGCGCCGTCGCCGACGTGTGCGCGCGGTGGCGCGATCTCCTCGGCGACGCCGCACTCGTGCTGACCCGGGACGAGGCGATCGCGTGCGGATGGTTCGGGGATGTCATCGCGCCGGTGCTGCCCCGGCTCGGTGACGTCATGGCCGCCGCACGCGACGACTGGGGGTTGTTCGCCTCGGCCGACTTCCCCTACGAAGTGCGCCTGATCGGGCTCCACGGGTCGTTGACCCCGGCCGAGATGCGGATCCCGCTCCTGGTCGGCTGACGCGGGCTGCGCGGACGTCGCAGGGGTCTGTTCTCACGCTCGTGAAGCGTGGAGCGGGCGCCTGGACGGCGCTGTCATGTCCGCGGAATGTCAGTGCGCGTGACCGGCGGTGGCGGAGGCGCCGTTCGCGACGACCAAACGGCGCCTCTCTCACCGATGCTTGCGCCCAGGCGACGCAGATGACGAGCGGTGTCAGTCGCCGGTGGCGACGGGGTGGGACGGGTCGGTGATCCAGCCACTCCAGCTGCCGGGGTACAACGCGGCGTCGGGGAAGCCGGCGAGGCGGAGGGCGAGGAGGGTCTGGGTGGCGGTGACGCCGGAGCCGCAGTAGGCGGCGACGGGTACGTCGTCGCGGACGCCGAGGGAGGCGAACCGAGCCCGGAGCTCCTCGTCGGAGAGGAAGCGGCCGAGGTCGTCGGTGTTCTCGGTGAGGGGAGCGTTGACCGCGCCGGGGATGTGCCCGGCGACCGGGTCGATCGGTTCGTGCTCGCCGCGGAAGCGCGCCGCGGCCCGGACGTCGAGAAGGACGCCGGACCGAGGTACATCCGGGACGTCCTCGGCCGAGATCACAGGGAGACGCCCGGGGGTGCCGTCCCAGTCGCCGGGAACGGGGACGAACGGCTCCGTCGTGACCGGCCGCCCTGCCGCGCTCCAGGCTGCGAGCCCGCCGTCGAGGACCAGCACGTCGTCGTGCCCGTAGTCGCGGAGGAGCCACCACAGCCGCGCGGCAGCGGTGCCGGGCCCGTCGTCGTACGCCACGACGCGCGAGCCGCGCGAGATGCCGGCGCGGCGTACGGCGGCGACGAACGACGCCGGCTCGGGCAGCGGGTGACGACCGCCGGCACCCGGCGTCGCGGCGAGGTCGGCATCGACGTCGAGGTACGACGCGCCCGGGAGGTGGCCGGCGTCGTAACGAGACCGGCCGGTCGCCCCGGTGAGGGCGAGGCGGGTGTCGACGACGACGGCGTCGAGGCCGTCCAGATCGTCGATCCCGAGCAGCAGGCCGGGACGGATCACGTGAGCGGACCGGCGAACTTGCCGGGCCCCAGGTCGGCCACGGTGTGCCGCCCGCGGGCCTCCCGGATCGAGGCCCGCATCTGGTCCTTGAGCTCCTCGAGGACCGCCACCTCGAGACCGTCGACCTCGAACCGCTCGATCGGCAGGTACATCGAGCCAGGCCGCCCTGGACGTCGGTGGGGATGCTCGTCCGGGGTCCTTGCGGCGTCGTGCGACGGAGGAGCGACGCGGAGGAGGAGAACGTCGTGGGTGAAGGTCATCTGACCTGCCCAGGTCTGGAGGTTGGCCTGGGCGGCCGCGTCGTAGCTCACGTGGCCCGGCGTCCGGCGGCGTGCATCGCGAGCAGTGCCTGGATGGTCATGCGTCGCCTCCCGAGTTGTGCGCGCGGTCCTCCTGCCCGCTCGGCGTACCGGCCAAACATCCGATCACGACCCGAACGGCAGAGGCTCCGGCGACATCGCGACGGCCCGCGCCCGGGCAGCGGTCAGCCGGCGCCGGTGGTGCTGGCGGCAGAGGACCTCGTAGGCGACTTCGGCCGGCGGGCCGTCGTTGGAGTCGACGTCGCCGACCACGATGACCTCGCCCTCCACCACCATCACGCCGTCCTCTGTCCGGGCGTTGTGGGTCGCCCGCTTGCCGCACCAGCACAACGCCTCGACCTGGAGGACGTTCATCCGGTCGGCCAGCTCGACGAGCCGAGCACTGCCGGGGAAGAGCCGCGTGCGGAAGTCGCTGAGGATGCCGAAGGCGAAGACGTCGATCTGGAGCTCGTCGACCACCTTGGCCAGCTGGTCGATCTGGTCGGTGGTGTAGAACTGCGCCTCGTCGCAGATCAGGTAGTCGATCCGGGCGCCGGCGGTGAGCGAGTCGACGACGTACCGCCAGAAGTCGAACGACGACGAGACCTCGATGGCGTCGTGGGTGAGTCCGAGCCGGCTGGAGAGGATCGACTCGCCGGCCCGGTCGTGGGTGGTGAAGATCCGGCCCGACCTGCCGCGGGCGGCGTGGTTGTGGTTGGTCTGCAGGGCGAGCGTGCTCTTGCCCGAGTCCATGGTGCCGGTGAAGAAGTGGAGTTCAGCCATCGCGCGGCGATTGTGTCACGCGGTACGGCGCCTCCGGGTCGTCCGCCTGAGAGGGAGTTCCGGCCCGGGTGTGGGGCGGACGACCCGTGTTAGGTTCCGCGGATGCGCATCAGACTCGTCCTCGGGGCCGCTGTCGCGTCGGCTGCCCTCGTCCTCAGCGCCGGCGTCGCCCGGGCGATCACCAACGGCACCGCCGACGGCAACGCCCATCCGGCGGTCGGTGCGCTGGTGGCCGACCAGGCCTACTCCGACGGCACCTGGACCTACTGCTCGGGCTCGCTGATCTCCCCGACGGTGTTCCTCACCGCCGCACACTGCGGTGAAGGCGGCAGCGGCCGGGTGCGGGTCACGTTCAGCACGGCGTACCACGACGGGGACACGGTCTACTCCGGCACCTTCCACGCCGACCCGGCGTACACCGGGAACAACGGCGACCCCCACGACATGGCGGTGGTCGTGCTGGACAAGGCGGTCAAGGGCATCACGCCGGTGCAGCTTCCGGAGGCCGGGTCCTTGTCCGGGCTCAAGGGCGGTACGCCGATCACGGGCGTCGGCTACGGCGCCTACGCCGTGCCCAACGGACCGGGCGGGCACCAGTACCTGTACAACGACGTCCGGATGCAGGCCACCGGCACACTCGACTCGGTCAACCAGACCTGGCTCCGGATCGCCGAGAAGACCAGCCAGGGCACCGGCGGCGGCTGCTACGGCGACTCCGGCGGGCCGAACTTCCTCGCCGGGACGAACATCGAGGCGGCGACCACGATCACCGGCGACGCGCTCTGCAAGTCGACCAACACGGCGTACCGGCTCGACACCGCGTCGGCGCGCGACTTCCTCGGGCAGTACGTGGCCCTGCCCTGATCCGGACGGATGGGAGGCCCGGCGGCCGCTCATCCGCCGGGCCTCATCCACCACTCGAGAGAGAGAACCGAGTCCACGTGGAGTCCGAGGGGCTCGGCCTCCCCGTGGCGGTCGAGCCCCTCGGCGTCGGGGTGCTCTGGGCACCCCTCGACCCAGAGTCTGGGCATGACGGTAGGGCGGCGGGAGGCGCCGTACCGGCGTTCGGGGGAGAAGCGACCGTTCGGACGGAGGGCCCTAGTCGCACCGGGTCAGGTGAGCCGGGCCCAGCCGTCTACCAGTGGACGCCCTTGAACACCTTCGCGAGCATGATCTGCTCCGACTCGCGTGCGCCCTGGGATCCCTCGCCCTTTGCGGCGGCGGAGTCCGGGAAGACGTGGTAGGCGAGGTTGAGCACCCGGAACGCGAGCTTCGGCGCGACCGTGTGGGCAACCGCGCCGGCGTTGCCGAGCAGGGTGTTGATCTCGTGCGGCCGCTCGACCATCGCGGTGATCACCAGGTCGGCCGCCTGGGCCGGCGAGATCGTGGGGAACTTGTCGTAGAGCCGGGTCGGCGCGATCATCGGCGTCCGCACCAGAGGCATGTGGATGCTGGTGAACGTGATCCCGTCACCGACCAGCTCCGAGGCGACGACATTGCTCCACGCGTCGAGCGCCGCCTTGGAGGCGACGTACGCCGAGAAGCGCGGCGGGTTGGTCTGGACGCCGATGGACGAGATGTTCACGACGTGGCCGCGGTGGCCCTCGCGCAGCTTCGGGATCAGGCCCATCACCAGCCGGATCGCTCCGAAGTAGTTCAGCTGCATGGTCCGCTCGAAGTCGTGGAAACGGTCCTGGCTGAGCTTCAGCGAACGCCGGATCGAGCGGCCGGCGTTGTTGACCACGAAGTCAACGCTGGGCAGATCCGTGGTCAGCTGCGCGCAGAGGGCGTCGATCGCCTCGAGGTCGGACAGGTCGCACGGATAGACGTACGCCGTGCCGCCACGGTTCTCGATGGTGGCGCGCGTCGCCTCGAGCTTGTCCTTGCCGCGAGCGACCAGCACCGGGATGCCGCCGGCCTGGGCGACCTTCAGCGCGGTGACCTGGCCGATGCCCGAGGACGCGCCGGTGATCACGACGTACTTCCCGGCCAGCGCGGCCCGGGCGGCCGCGTCGTACGCCGTCGAGCGGTCGAGGTGGTCCTCCCAGTAGCCCCACAACGTCCGGGCGTAGGACTCGAGGTCGGGCACCGCGATGCCGGAGCCGGCCAGCGCCTGCTCGGTGCGGCGTGAGTCGAACACCGGCCGGAACGACGTGTGCGCGAGCACCTCGGGCGGGATGCCGAGCCGGCCGACGGTCTGGTCGAGGACGGCCTGGACCGGCCCGGTGCGGATCAGGGAGCTGACGAGGCGGAGCGGTCTCAGTGGGGCAGGCAGGAGGCCGAGGAGCCCCGGGGCCGTCGTCCGGTCGATCGGGGTGGCGAACTGCGGCGCGCCGGCGGCCGCGCAGAAGGCGTTGACCATCTCGACGACCGGTTGCGGCTCGGGATCGACCAGGTGGAACGCCTCGCCGTCGTGGCCCTCGAGATGGGCGAGGTGGTCCATGGCCTTCGCGACGTAGTCGACGGGGACGACGTTGGTGTCGCCCAGATCGGCGCCGACCAGCGGCAGCCACGCAGGCAGGCGATCGCGCAGCTGCTTGATCACGGGGAAGAAGTAGTAGGGCCCGTCGACCTTGTCCATCGCGCCGGTCTGGCTGTGGCCGACGACGATCGCGGGGCGGTACACCCGCCACGGCCGGGTGGACTCCTCCCGCACGATCCGCTCGGACTCGAACTTCGTGCGGTGGTACGGCGACGTCAGCGCCTGCCCCTCGTCGAACATCGACTCGTCGAACGGGCCGTCGTACTCGCCGGCGGCCGCGACCGAGCTGACCTGGTGGAAGCAGCCGACCTCGAGGGCCTCGGCCAGGTCGAGGGCGTGCCGGGTGCCGCCGACGTTCAGCTGCTCGTTGGCCTCGTCACCGGCGGTCATGTCGTAGATGGCGGCCAGGTGGAAGAAGTGCTCGATGTCGCCGCGGTGCTCCTCGACCCACGACTCGTCGACGCCGAGCCTCGCGGCGCCGAGGTCGCCCTCCACCGGGACCACCCGGTCGGTGCGCCACAGCTCGATCATCTTCTCCAGGCGGGGGCGCGAGCCCTCCCGGACCAGCGCGAACACCGTGCCCTCGCGGTGGTCGAGCAGCTCCTCGACCAGAT
>JAICSK010000224.1 GCA_025936915.1 Nocardioides sp. | reverse complement strand
GGCGTCGATGGGGTCGACGACCTCGACGGGGAGCTGGTGCACGAGCCGCGGGAGCCCCGGGATCCGCGGGAGGCGGGTGCCCGGATGTGGGACGCCCTCATCCGCGGGTTCACCGGACTCCTGATACCGGTCTGGCCGAGCTGTCGGTGGCCACGATCCGGCGGCTGGCGTGTGACGCGGAGGTGATCCCCGCCGTGCTCGGCAGCCAGGGTGAGCCGTTGGACGTGGGCCGGGCCAAACGGCCGGTCACCCCCGCGATCTGGACCGCCCTGGTGATCCGGGACCGGCACTGTGCCTTCCCCGGCTGCGACCGGCCACCGGTGACGTGCCACGCCCACCACATCCTCCACTGGATATCCGGCGGCAAAACCAAGCTCGCGAACCTCGTGTTGTTGTGCGCCGAGACTGAGGGCGTCGCTCACAGGCGCGCGCGGTAGCGACGCCCGCGCAGAGCTTCCTCGACCAGCCCGGCCTCTCGTCGTACGCCGAGCAGTCGAGCCTCCTCGGCCTGCCAGGTGATGATCGCTGCCTCGATGATGTCGAGGTCGGCCACCTCGCGCAGGTCCGATCGGGCCTCGCTCAGCCCGCGCCGGCAGGCGGCCTGGTTGGCCTCGATATGAAGCACAGCGAAACGCGCGAGCACCACCGGATGTCGGCGCAGCGCGGGGTACGAGCGGTAGTCGGGCGGACACTGGTCGAGCAGCCAGTTGCACGCCGTCCGCTCCCAGTCGGGGGCGTCGGGCGGGCGGACCTGGCGCGGCCAGCCAGGCGGTGAGACCAGCATCGTTCCATCATGAGTCGAACATCTGTTCGAGTCAACCGAGAGCCTCCTCGCCCTTGGCCAGCCGTGGATCCCGCAAGCCGGCGGCGTCGTGCTCCCACCAGACGTCCGGGTAGATGAGCTGCCCGACCATCCACTCCTCCCATGCGTCGAACAGCATGCACCGGAAGGCGACGCGAGGCGTGCGCTCGAGCGCGGCGGGCAGGAAGCCGTGGGCATCGGCTCGCGCGAACCCGCGGTCACCGTAGTAGTCCGGATCTCCCTCGAGGAACAGAGCCGGTACGCCGCTCCCCCGCGCGGTCTCGACCGCGGCGGCGACCAGGGCCGTGCCGACCCCCTGCCGCTGGCGATCGGGCTCGACGGACAGGGGGCTCAACACCCATACCTCGACGAGCGACCGACGCGCGTCCACCCAGCCGCGACTCAACCCGACATGTCCCAGGACGTGCCCGCCCTGCTCGACCACCAGGCCCGCCCGACGATGGCGGCCGAGATTCGCCCAGATGTCGGCGACGCGGTCGCCGTCGTCACCGAATGCCGTGGCGATCACGCGCAGCACGTCGTCCCGGTCGACCGGCTGCTCGGGACGCACCTCGTAAACCATGCGGACCAACCTGACACGGCCCCCTACGGTTCCGCACATGGATATCGCGTCCCTCGCCTTCCGTACCGATCTCGCGATGCTCGAGCACTCCGGCAGCACCGTCGACGACCGCGGTACCCATCTGGTGGTCCGCACACCCGACAACCCGACGTACTGGTGGGGCAACTTCCTGCTCCTGTCCTCACCCCCGGCCGACATCGACGAGGCTCGCGGATGGCTCACGACGTTCGAGGCGGAGTTCCCGCAGGCGCGGCACCGGACGTTCGGCGTCGATGGTCACGACGGCGACCGCGACGACCTTGCGCCGTTCGCGAAGCTCGGGCTCGACCTCGACGTGTCGACGGTGATGACCGCGACTGCCGTGCACGAGCCACCTCGGCCCGACACCGCGGCGACGTACCGCTGCCTGGACTCCGAGGACGACTGGGCGCAGCAGATCGAGCTCGACCTGGCCGGCGAGGACCCGGGCACCCACAGCCTCGAGTTCGTCACCGCCCGGGCACGGGCCGGGCGCCGCCTGACCGACGCGGGGTACGGCGCGTGGTGGGGCGCCTTCGAGGACGGCCGGCTGCTCGCGTCGATGGGACTGTTCACCGCGTCACCCGGGCTTGCCCGGTTCCAGAACGTGAAGACCCATCCGGAAGCGCGCGGCCGCGGTCTCGCCGGCACGCTCGTCCACCGGGTGAGCCGGTACGGGTTCGACGACCTGGGCGCCGACACCCTGGTGATGGTCGCCGACCCGGACTACCTCGCGATCCGGATCTATCGCAGCGTCGGCTTCGCCGACACCGAGCGCCAGCTGCAGGCCGAGCGCAAGCCGAACAGCTCGCGCATGTGAGGGCGAGCAAGCCCCCCGAAAGAGCTGTGCCCCGCGGCTCAGGGATTGTTCGGCGAGGCCATGATCGTGGCACCCCCACCGCAGGTGGAGAGAGGCTCCGGGGCGGTGTGTTCGTCGCCGTACTCCTGGATGAAGACGGGCAACCGGGGGTCGTCAGCGCCGGTGAGGTCGAGCTGGGCGTTCCACACGGTCACCACGACGGGCGCCGGCAGCCCCGGGTACGGCGAGAGCATCCACTTGCCCGACTTGAGTCCCTCGAGCTGGGTCTGCAGGCTCTGCACGTCGGCCGCGTCAAGGCCCGGACGGTAGGTGATCCACACGGTCCCGTGCTCGAGATCGTGCACGGCGTTCTCGTTGCGTGGAGGCGCGGTGTAAGCCATGCCGCACTTGTCCCAGGTGGGATCGTGCGGTCCGCCCGCCGGGGGGGTCTGGGGGTACTTCACCGGATCGGTCGTGTGGTCCCCGCCGACGTAGTCGAAGGTCTTGACCGCCTTCAACTGCGGGTTGTCGGTGTGAGGGTCTCCGCCTTTCGGTGGACGCGTGGCCCGGTAGAGCTGGAAGCCGATCAGGGCGAACAGCACGAGGAGCCCGATCAGGACCAGAATGCGCTTGTTCCGCGATCGGTCAGGGGCGGTGGTGGTCGGACCGGACACGCGGGAAGGGTAGCGGGGCGGCGGTCGCGATCAGGGCGAAACGAGCACGACGGCAAGGGAGCTCGTCTCGCAGGCGGCGAGAGGCGTCGCGAGCGGGAGGTTCGGAGGCGTCGATCAGGCGACGGACCGCACGAGCAGGATCAGGGCCGAGATCGTGCACACGACCAGGACGCCCCAGCGGAAGAGGTCGCGATCGACGAGCCCGCGGGTCCGCCGCCCCACGACGTAGCCCAGGACGACTCCGGGTGACATCGCCAGTGCGAGCAGCGACGGCTCGCGGTCCAGCGACCCCGACACCGCGAGTCCGGTCAGGCTGAGCATCACCCCGGCGAAGAAGAACACCGACATCGTCGCCCGGGCCACCTTGGGGTCTCCGTGCTGGTAGAGCAGCGCGATGGGGGGCCCGCCGACCGAGGTGGCTGTCCCGGTCGCACCGGCGACGAAACCGGCGGTGGCCAAGGTCGCGGGATTGACGGGAACGTCGACCGTCCGCACCGAGAGCACGACCGCGAGGAGCACCATCACCGCCAGCGCGACCCCGATCTGCGTCTCGGTGAACGCCGCCACCAGCCAGGCACCCAGCACCGTCCCGGGCACCCGGGCGGGCAGCGACCACCAGGTCGAGCGCCAGTCGACGTGCTCGTGCTCCCCGAGGAGGTTGAGCCCCGAGATGAGCAGCGCCAGCCAGAGCGTCAGCACCGGCACCAGCGACGGCTCGACCAGCGCGACCACCGGTGCACCGAGCAGCCCCAGCCCGAGGCCGACGACCGCCTGCACGTAGGCACCCAGCGTCACCACCAGGCTGATCAGCACGACGACCGGCCAGGCCAGATCGGTCAACGACGACCGCGCATGGGGCCGCCGGGACGGTCGTAAGACTCCGCGACGATCTCGGCCACGACCGAGAGCGCGATCTCCCCCGGCGCCTTTCCACCCAGGTCGTGGCCCGCCGGGACGCGCAGCTTGTCGAGGTTGGCGACGCCCTCGGCCTCGAGGTCGCCCAGCAACCCTTCCGCGCGACGTCGACTGGCCATCATCGCGACGTACGACGCCGGCGAGGCCAAGGCGTCCCGGAGGAACTCCGGGGCATCCGGCGCGTCGTGGTCGCACAGCACGACGGCGTCACCCTCGGCCGGCGCCAGCGAGGAGAGGCCCGGGCCACCGTCGTCCTCGGCGAGTACGACGACCAGGCGGCCGGCCAACGTACCGATGGTGAAGATCGCCTGTGAGATCGGATTGGCCGTGAGCACCAGGATGCGCCCGTGCTCGGGCTGCAGGTCGGACCAGGGCTGCTCGCGTGTCGTCGCCACGGAACCACCCTCCCACCACCGACGACGGCCGGGCCTCGGGGGCCGATTCAGCGTTCTGTCATCGCGCTGACAGAAGCAACCCTCGCCTGGCCGGTGTCATGTGCGCCTGGCGACCGGACGCCACGCCAGCGAGGTCGGGGACGACGCCGTCACCATCACCGACGAGATCGGCCGCCTGAGCCGGGTTCGGCGTCCCTGACCGGGCGCGGGCCGTCCCCGTCGGCGCGCGCCCTCG
>JAICSK010000014.1 GCA_025936915.1 Nocardioides sp. | reverse complement strand
GGGTCCCAGTACGGGTTCTTGACCAGCACCAGCTCCTTGGACGGGTTGAACGACTTGATCATGTACGGGCCGGTCGACCACGGCTTGTTCTTGTAGGTCTTCGGGTCCGACACCTTGCCGACCGGCACCGGGCCGTTGGCCGGGAACGTGCCCCAGTACGGCATGTCCGGGAAGGGCTTGGCCATGTTGATGGTGATCGTGTTGCCGTTGACCTTGATGCCCTTGAAGATCGTCCCGGACTTCTGGTGCTCGGTGTAGGGGCCCTTGTAGGCCGAGCCGCCCTTGAAGTACACGTTGGAGTAGTACTGGCAGGGGCCGGTCGGGAACGTCGCGGCGTCCATGCACCGGGTCATGCCCCAGGCGACGTCCTTGGCCGTCACCGGCGAGCCGTCCTGCCACTTCACACCCGACCGGATCGTGAACTTCCACTGGGTGTAGTTGTCGTTGTGGGTACCGAGGTCGGTGGCGAGATCGGGGACCAGGACCATCTGCTTGGTGCTGGGGTTGTACTTGTACTGCGTCAGCGAGCGGCCGATCAGCCCGCTGAAGACCGAGGACGTGTCGGTGTAGTAGATCTCGCTGGGGTCGAGGGTCGTCTGCAGACCGGTGAGGGTCAGCACCGTGACGGTGCCACCCTTCTGGGCGCCGGGGATGGTGACCGGACCCTTGGCGGTGGGGTCCATGGCGTTCCCGGTGTCGCCACCGTTGAACGTCGAGGATGCCGACGGCCCGCTGGAGGTCCCGCTGCCGCCACAGGCGGCGAGGGCGAGAAGCCCCACCGAGGACAGGGCGACCAACGGAGTCTTGAGTCTCATGTACGCGCCTTTCACTGACAGTTCGACCCGGCGACGGCTCGCCGAGTGGGTGCACCAGGGCGGGACGCGCGGTAGCGCGAGCATGGCCCCGCATCCAAGAGAACCAGCCGTTCGTCGCCGTCCAATATCGAGTGAATAACGAATGGATATCAGCGTCCGAATGTTACGGAAAGGTCACGGATAAAGAATTGGTCACGACCCGATCTCGGAATTGTCACGGCCGCCGCGTGGGTCGGAGTCCGGCTCAGGGCTTGTAGGCGACCGCCCGCACGGTGAAAGACGGGTGGGGGTCGCGCGACGTGCCGTGGCAGGAGAACGCGCCGCCGGTGTGGCAGCGGAAGCGGGTGGAGGCGTTGGCCAGGGTGACGGTGACGCGACGGACGCGGGCGTCACCGAACGGCACGGTGGCGACGCCGTGGCCGTGACGGGTGAGGTGCACGCGCACGCGGCTCAGCCGCCCGTCGCTGCGCTGGACGAGCGCGACGACCGCCGGGCTGGAGTCGCGGTCAGGGGCGTCGACGGCCAGCCGCAGCCGCCACCGAGCTCCCAGGTCGGCGCCGGGTGAGGCCTCGAGATCGACCGCGGCCAGGTGGCGCACGTCGTAGGTCCAGGTCTGGGCCGGAGCGCTCTGGGTCAGCGTGGCGGATGCCGTGGCCGGCGCCGCCGGATAGGCCTTGCCCTCGGAGTAGGTGTGCTCCGGCACGGTGTTGCCGCTCGCGTAGGTGCCGTAGACCTTGGTCATGCCCCCGTGGTGACGCAACGAGGAGTGGATCGCCTCGGCCGAGAACTCGTGCCCGCGCTTGCCGAACGCCGCCGCGTGCGTCCAGATCGTCCGCACGATGCCGCGGCCGTAGTGCTCGCTGAGGTACTCGAAGAACGCCCAGTTGCCGTACTGCTCGAAGCCGCTGTCGGAGAAGGTGTCCAGCGGAGTACCGGGCTTGTGCAGCTGGCTCCAGGGGAGGTACTGCCGGTTGTCGTTGCTGGAGTCGTCGAACTGGTCTTCCATCCAGGTCGCGGTCGACTCCATGAGCCACGGGTCCTCGCGTACGTCGTACCCGTACTGGATGACGTGGAAGAACTCGTGAGCCGCGGTCACCCGGGCCACCTGCATCGGGTCGGCGCCGTACTGCGAGCGTTTGAAGTCGTTGTCCAGGAGGAGGTACGCCGAGTAGCGGCGCTTGTTGTCGGGGCTGGGTCGCTCGGCCACGGTCTCGCCGTAGAGACCCTGGTGATAGAGCTCCTTGAGGTAGACGTCGAACCTGCCGGACCCGCCACCTCCGCGCGACCCGTCGGAGATCGGCCGCCGGTAGCCGAGCTTCGTCACCTCGTAGTCCCAGACGGAGTTCATCATCCGCAGCATCTTGTCCACCCAGGCAGTGCCCGGTGGCGCGTCGCGGGTGGTCGGCACCCAGTGCACGCAGATGTGCCCGCGACACTTCCGCTTCGCCGCCACCGAGTAGCCCTCGCCGTACGGGTCGGGGTTGTCGGTCGGGCGGGCCAGGATGGCGGCGGCCCGGCGGCGGTCGCTCGGGCCGAGCGCGGTCATGGTCAGCCGCAGGCGCAGGAGTGCCATCGAGGCGTCCTCACGGGATGCGGTGCCGGCGACGACGTCCGTCGCGGCGCGCAGCGCCTGCCGGGCCTCCGTCCGCGCCGCTGCCGCTGACCTGCTGGCGGTGGTGGTCGTGGAGTGAGCGGGTGAGACCCCGGCGGGCCAGATGAGGGCGAGGGCCGTGGCGAGGGCGACGGCGGAGACGGAACGACGCATGAACGAGCAACTTCCCTGGGGACGACGGCCGGTGGCTGGTGTCAGCGGGAGGGGCGGACCGAGACGCACCCACCCTAGTCGGGACCCGGGAGGCTCCGGTTGATCAGCCCGACCCGCTGATCTTCTCGATCAGCGCGGTGGTGGAGATGGCCGGTGTACGGGTGAGGTAGACGACCTCGCAGATGTCGCCGAACTCGTCGAACTTCCCGCTCCAGTCGTCGCCCATCACCAGGACGTCGGCGTCGTACCGCTCGATGTACTCCCGCTTCTCCTCCAGGCTCTCCTCGACGAACACCTCGTCGACCATGCGCAGCGCTGCGATGATCTCCAGCCGCTCGGCCTCGCTGAAGACGGGCTCGCGGCCCTTCTTGCGTAGGTTCAGGGCATCCGCGGAGACGCCGACGACGAGCCGGTCGCCGAGGGCGGACGCGCGCTCGAGCACGCGCAGATGGCCGACGTGGAACACGTCGAACGTGCCGAAGGTGATCACGGTGCGCGGCATGGCGCAATTCTGGCAGGCAGCATCGGGGAGAATCGAAACGATGAGCACGACGACCACGTCGCCACCTCCGGTCGCGATGATCACGCCGGACCCGGCGGCAGATGAGCGCCGACGCCGTGGCCTGCGCCGGATGCGCACCCTGGCGGTCTGCCTGCTGCTGCTCGCGGCGGTGGTCTACCTCGCGACCCTCGGGCAGCACGGCGTGCTCGGCTTCGTGAACGCCGGTGCGGAGGCGTCGATGGTCGGCGCGATCGCGGACTGGTTCGCGGTCACCGCCCTGTTCAAGCACCCGCTGGGGCTGCCGGTTCCGCACACGGCACTCATCCCGAGGCGCAAGGACGATCTCGGCCGCGGCCTGGAGGAGTTCGTGGGTGAGAACTTCCTCCAGGAGGCGATCATCCGCGACCGAGTCGCGGCAGCGCTGATCTCGGAGCGGGTCGGTGCCTGGCTGGCCGATCCCGCACACGTACGCCGGGTGGTCGACGAGGTCTCGGAGGTCGCCGCGATCGGGCTGGGCAAGATCCGCGACGAACACATCAGCGACCTGGTGACCGAGGCGCTGGTCCCCAGGTTCCGCGCGGAACCGGTGGCCCCGTTGGCCGGCGGGCTGCTGGCCGAGGCCGTGCGCGACGGCGTGCACCAGGGCGTGGTCGACCTGGTCCTGGACGAGCTGCACGGCTGGCTGCTGGAGAACCCCGACACGGTGGCCGAGGTGCTGGAGCAGAGGGCGCCGTGGTGGGCGCCACCGCGGCTCAACGACGCCGTGACCCGGCGGGTCACCGCCGAGCTGGTCGCCTGGATGGCGGAGATCCGGGCCGACCCGGGCCATCGCGCGAGGCTGGCGCTCGACTCGCTCCTCACCCAGCTGGCCGAGGATCTGCAGCACGACCCGGACACCCGCGAGCGCACCGAACGCCTCAAGGAGCGCCTGCTCGACCAGCCCCAGCTCGTCGAGTCGGGGATCGCGCTGTGGAACGCTCTGCGGCGTGCGCTGCAGGCATCCCTGCTCGATCCCGAGGGGGCGGTGCGCGACCGCCTGGCGCGCGAGCTCGCGGCGTTCGGGGAGCGGCTCCGTCACGACGCGGACCTCCGCGACTGGATCGACGGCGCGGCTTCCGACCTGTCGGTGTTCGCTGTGGAGCGCTACGGTGCCGAGCTCACGGCGGTGATCACCCACACCGTCGAGCGGTGGGACGGCCGGGAGGCGGCCCGGCGGATCGAGCTGCACGTCGGGCGCGACCTGCAGTTCATCCGGATCAACGGCACGATCGTGGGAGGGCTGGTGGGACTGGTGATCCATGCGGTGACGGTGGTGGTGCGGTGATGAGCGACTCCGGGTTCGAGCCGACGGTGTTCCGGCTGCGCGACGGGTCGATCAAGCTCGGTCAGTTCCTCAAGCTGGCCGACATGGTCGACACCGGTGCGGACGCGAAGGGACTCCTCGCGCAGGGGCTGGTGCGAGTCAACGGGGACGTCGAGACCCGGCGCGGGCGTCAGCTCGTGGCCGGTGACGTCGTGGAGTGCGCCGGGCGGCGGGTCGTGGTCGGGTGAGGGCGGTCTCCCGGGGCCCTCGGGAGACCGGTCCGTCAGCGGGCCCTCAGCGGCAGCCGCAGCCGCAGCCGGGCGTGCACTGGCAGTCGGGGCCGCACGCGCAGTCGTCCTCGGCCATCTCGCTCACCTCCTTCCCGCAGGCGCACCAGGTGGTCTCCGGGTCGGGGCTCGGGCAGGCCCCCGCGGCGATGCCGTCGAGCATCGCGCGCATCTGGTCGCGCAAGGCCGCGAGCCGGGTGATCTCGGCGTCCACCTCGGTCAGACGGCGGGCGAGGTGCTCCTCGGCGGGCTCGCAGGGGCAGGCGCCGGTGTCGCGGACGGCCAGCAGGTCGCGGACGTCCGACAGGGTCAGGCCGAGCCGCTGGGCACCCCTGATGAACACGAGCCGCTCGCGAGCGTCGTCGTCGTAGCTGCGGTAACCGCCGGGCGTGCGCGGCGGCTCGGGCAGCAGCCCGATCCGCTCGTAGTAGCGCAGGGTGTCGGGGCTGCTCCCGACCGCCGCGGCCAGCTGGGAGACGGTGTATCTGGAGGGGTATCTCGAGGGGGACGTCGTGGGCACGCCACGACCGTAGACCTTGGAGTCGACTCCAAGGTCAAGCACCGAGAGCCGAACGCGGCAGGGGTCGTCGAATCGTCAAGAAACCGCAGGGCGATCCGGTCTGCGGTTCGTCACCGATGGGCTCGATCCAAGGACCACCGGGCGAAGCCGGCTCGAGGGTTGCCCTGACGGGCGTGGGCCGGGAGGACGCCGACCGTCCCGCGGGGCGATCAGTCGACCGAGACCAGGTCGCAGACGAAGATCAGGGTCTCGCCGGGCTGGATCACCGCACCCGCGCCGCGGTCGCCGTACGCGAGGTGGGGTGGGATGACCAGCCGGCGCCGACCGCCCACCTTCATCCCCTGGACGCCGGTGTCCCAGCCCTGGATCACCTGTCCGATCCCGAGGCGGAACTCCAGCGGGGCGCCCCGGTTGTAGGAGGCGTCGAACTCCTCGCCCGACGAGTGCGCGACGCCCACATAGTGCACCTGCACCGTGGAGCCGGTGGTCGCCTCAGGGCCCTCGCCCACGACGAGATCGGTGATCTCGAGGTCGTGCGGCGGCGGGCCGTCGGGGAAGTCGATCTCGGGCTTGTCCATGCCTCGACCCTACGGGTCCAGGCATGGCCCGACTGTCGGTGGTCGCCCCTAGCGTGGGGAGCATGCCGGTGACGATGCAGGAGCGCTGGATCCGGGCCCTCGACGAGGCCCGGCCGGCCCCGATCCGACCCGCCTCGAGCCGTGAGGTCGAGCCGGCCGAGGGCGACACCTGCGACTGCGAGGAGTGCCGGGGCACCGCTCGCGACGACATGTGGACCCGGTGGGGCTGACCTCAGGTCTGGTGCACGTAGCTGTCGAGCTGGTCCCGCTCGAAGCGCAGCTGGTCGAGCGACGACTTCACGACGTCGCCGATGCTGATGATGCCGGTGAGCCGCCCGCCGACTACGACCGGCACGTGCCGGATGCGGCGTTCGGTCATCACGACCCGGAGGTCGTCGACCGGGGTGTCCGGCTGACAGGTCTGGACGTCGCTGGTCATGATCGCACTGACCGTGCCGTCCAGCACCCCGTCGTCCTCGTGGAGCCGACGTACGACGTCACGCTCGCTGACGATGCCGTCGACCGCCTGGCCGTCGGCACTGACCACGACCGCGCCGATGTTGTGCCGCGCGAGGAGCGCGAGCAGCTCGCGGACGGAGGAGTCCGGCGGGATGGTGACGACCTCGGCGCCGGACTTGCTCGAGAGAACGTCGCTGATCCGCATTGACCACTCCTCAAGGTTGGATCGGTGGGCTCGGCTCGGTTCTCTCCGAGGCTAGTCCTCCCGGCTGGTACGCCGCGAGAGCAGATCATGGACCGAGCCAGGTCCGCGTGGCGGGGAGTCGGGATCGTGGTCGTCGTCGGGCAGCGCGCCCAGGAACGACAGGGCGGCGTCGTGGAGGTGGCCGTTGGTGGCCAGGGCGTTGCCACCGAACGGACCGGGTGTGCCGTCCAGCGACGTGAACGTCCCTCCGGCCTCGCGGACGATGATGTCGAGCGATGCCATGTCGTACACGAACAGCTCCGGCTCGGTCGCGATGTCGACGGCTCCCTCGGCGAGCAGCATGTAGCTCCAGAAGTCGCCGTACGCCCGGGTGCGCCAGCACCGCCGCATCAGCGAGAAGAAGTCCTCCAGCCGGTCGCGCTCGTCCCAGCCGCTGAGCGAGGAGTACGACAGCGACGCGTCCTCCAGCCGGCGTACGTCGGACACGGTGCAGCGCGTCGCCTTGAGCAGCGACCGCCCGGTCCAAGCGCCGTTGCCCGCCGAGGCCCACCAGCGCCGCTGGAGCTGCGGCGCCGACACCACCGAGAGCACGACCTCGTCGTCGACGACCAGGGCGATCAGGGTCGCCCAGACGGGGACGCCGCGGACGAAGTTCTTGGTGCCGTCGATCGGGTCGATCACCCAGCGCCGCTGGCTGTGCCCGGTGCTCCCTTGCTCCTCGCCGGTGATCGCGTCGCGCGAGCGGACCCGAGACAGCGTGCGGCGGATCGACTCCTCGACCGCTTGGTCGGCGTCGGTGACGGGCGTCAGGTCGGGCTTGCTCATCACGTGGAGGTCGAGCGCCCGGAAGCGGGAGGTGGTGATCGAGTCGGCGTCGTCGGCCAGCACGTGGGCGAGGCGGAGGTCGTCGGTGTAGTCGGTCGCTGGCTGACCTTCGGGCGGCATGGGCACAGGCTATTCCGCCGGGGACCCCCCGCCGGCGAACCCACCGCCCGGTCGTGCCGTATATCTATGCCATGGAGTTCAACGGCCTCCCGCTGCACCCCCTGATCGTCCACGTCGTGGTGGTGTTCGCGCCGTTGGCAGGAATCGGCGGGATCCTGTACGCCGCGGTCCCACGCTGGCGCTGGTGGCTGCGGTGGCCGCTGGTCGCCTGCGCGGTGATCTCGGCGGCAGCGGGGATCATCGCGGTGCAGTCCGGGCCGGTGCTGGAGAACCAGCGGCACCTGCAGACGCTTCCGGAGCTCTCCGTCCACGCAGCGCGTGGCCGGTTCCTGCGGTGGGTGCTGCTGGCGTTCCTGGTGCCGACGGCCCTTGCCGCCTGGCAGCTCGGCGGTCCCTCGCCGGTCGCCGCCGACGGCAGGAGCGGCATCGGGCGCACCGGGGTCGTCGCCTGGGCGATCCAGCTGCTGCTGGTCGCGGGCGCGGTCACCGTGCTCGTCTGCGTCTTCCTGACAGGCGACTCCGGTGCCAGGAGCGTCTGGGGCAGCTGACCCACCTCGGTCGTCGAGAAGGTCGCTCTGCGACGGTGCCGAGGCCGCCTCCCGGTCGAGTCAGTACTCCGGCGCGGATCGGGCCTCCAGCAGCCGACGGAACGACTCGACCCGCTCCGGGTCGGCCTCGCCGCGCGCCACGGCGTCATCGAGCCCGCACTCCGGCTCGTCGGCGGCGTGGGTACAGCCGCGGGGACAGTCCTCGGTCATCTCGTCGAGGTCGGGGAACGCCTCGATCAGGTCCTCGGGCCGCACGTGGGCGAGGCCGAACGACCGGATCCCCGGGGTGTCGACGATCCAGCCGGGTTCTCCGTCGTGGTGGGGCAGAGCGAGCATGATCGCCGACGTGGACGTGTGCCGGCCGCGACCGGTGACGGCGTTCACCTGCCCGATCTCGCGGTCGGCGTGCGGCACCAGCGCGTTCACCAGGGTGGACTTGCCGACCCCGCTGTGCCCGATCAGCACACTCGTCCGCCCGGCGAGCCGCTCCCGCAGCTCGGCCAGGTCGGCGCCGCGCCGGGTCACCACCCACGGCACGCCGAGCGAGCGGTAGGTCACGAGCAGCGTCTCGGGGTCGGCCAGGTCGGCCTTGGTGAGGCACAGCAGCGGCTTCATCCGGGCGTCGTACGCCGCCACCAGGGCGCGGTCGATCAGCCGCGGCCGCGGCTCGGGGTCGGCCAGCGCGGTCACCACGACCAGCTGGTCGGCGTTCGCCACGACGACGCGCTCGACCGGGTCGTCGTCGTCCGCGGTGCGCCGGAGCACGGTCGAGCGCTCCCGAACCTCCACGATCCGAGCCAGGGCGCCCTCGTCCCCCGAGACGTCACCGACGACCCGCACCCGGTCTCCGACGACCACGCCCTTGCGCCCGAGCGGGCGCGCCTTGACTGCCCACACCGGCGCCCCGGCGACCTCGAGCGTGAACCGGCCCCGGTCGACGGTGGTGACGACACCGTCGACAGCATCCTCGTAGCGCGGCCGTTCCTTGGTGCGTGGGCGGGTACGACGGCGCGGACGCTCATAGTGCTCGTGGTCGTGCTCGTCGTACCGGCCCGTCATCGCGGGTCCACCAGGTCGGACCAGATCCGGGGGAAGTCCGGGAAGGTCTTGCTCGTGGCCTCGATGTCGTCCACCAGCACCCCCGGCACGGCCGCGCCGACCACGGCCGCGGCGTGCGCCATCCGGTGGTCGGCGTAGCTGCGGAACGGTCCGCCGTGGAGCGCCGCCGGTCGCAGCTCGAGCCCGTCCGTCAGCTCGGTGACGTCGGCGCCGAGCCCGCGCAGCTCGGTGGCGAGAGCCGTGATCCGGTCGGTCTCGTGGCCGCGGATGTGGCCGATCCCCCGCAGGTGGGACGGTCCGCCGGCGAGTGCACACAGCGCGGCGACGACCGGGGTCAACTCGCCCACGTCGTGCAGGTCGACGTCGATACCGTCGAGCCGGTCCGGTCCGGTGACGGCGAGGCCGTGAGGGCCGAGGTCGACCGAGCAGCCCATCCGCGCGAGCAGGTCGCGCATCTCGTCGCCGGGCTGCGTGGTCTCGCGCGGCCAGTCGCGGACGGTCACCGTGCCACCGGTCGCAGCCGCGAGCGCCAGGAACGCCGCGGCGTTGGACAGGTCGGGCTCGATCGCGTGGTCGGCGGCTCGGATGGGCCCCGGCGACACCCGCCACCGCACCGGCTCGGAGTCGTCCACGAGCACGCCGTGCTGCCGGAGCATCGAGACCGTCATCTCGATGTGCGGCTGCGACGGCACCGCCTTGCCGTCGTGCAGCAGGTCGAGACCCTCGTCGAACCGCGCCCCCGCGAGCAGCAGGGCGGAGACGAACTGGCTCGACCCCGAGGCGTCGAGCACGACCCGACCGCCGCGCACGTGGCCTTCGCCGTGCACGGTGAACGGCAGCCGGTCCCCTTCGATCCGGACACCGAGTCCCCGCAGGGCGGTCAGCACCTCGCCGACCGGCCGGGTGCGCATGTGCGGATCGCCGTCGAAGGCGACCGTGCCGTCGGCCAGACCTGCCACCGGGGGCACGAAGCGGGTGACCGTGCCGGCCAACCCGCAGTCGACCGACCCGCCGCCGACCAGACGACCCGGGACGACCGCCCAGTCGTCGGTCGCGGTGTCCACCTGCGCACCGAGGGTGGTCAGTGCGCCGGCCATCAGCAGGGTGTCGCGCGACCGCAGGGCCCGGCGTACGACGGACGGCCCGTCGGCCAGCGCCGCCAGCACCAGCGCGCGGTTGGTCAGCGACTTGCTGCCGGGCAGCGAGACCTCCGCGTGCACCGGCCCGTGCGCGTGCGGAGCCCGCCAGGGGCCGCCTGTCAGGCCCGTGCTCCGCTCCGCGCTGGTCACCGGCGCAGCGTACCGAGGCGCCGCGGAGCGAGAGTGAGTTGCGGTTTGGCGACAAACCGCAACCTTCTGCACAGAAAACATGCGGATTGGCGGCAAACCGCAACCAGGTGCACAGCCGGGTCAGGTCAGATGCGCCTTCGCGACCCGCGCTTCGAGGCGGGCCTGCTTGGCCAGCTGGTGAGCCTCACGGCGTACGTCGCGTCCGGCCCGCCGGGCGCGCCAGGCCACGCCCGGCCGGCCCTCCGTGTCGACCCCGGCCAGCAGAAGGCCGCCCATCATCGAGATGTTCTTGAAGAACTGGATCCGCTGGGCCGTCTTGGCCGCCTTGTCCTTCTCCTCCCAGAAAGCGTGGCCGGCGTACGTCGTGGGGGCGAGCGAGGCCGCCAGCGCCAGCGCCGAGAGCCGGGGGACCCGCCCGGTCGCGAGGGCGAGGCCGGCCACGACCTGGACGGCGCCGTTGATCCGCACGAGCGTCGCGGGGTCGGTCGGTACCGGGAGACCGGGCGCGAACCGGGCCGCGACCTCCGGGACGTGCTCGGTGACCTTCTCGGCCTTCGGCACCTTCGCGGACGCGTTCGTGACGGCGTCGATCCCGCCCACCACGAACATCGACGCGAGCATGGGTCGGGCGATCAGTCTGATGGCGGTCATGGGTGGTACTTACCCCGCCAGCCGACCGTTCAGTCGTCCTCCGGGTCAGCCGTCGAGCTGCAGCCGGAAGGTGTTGTTGCCCGGGTCGGGGTCGATCAGCGGGTCGACCGGGGCGACGGCGAAGTCGATGAACCGGGTCTCGTCGTTGTGGACGTTCACCGAGAAGTCCACCCAGGGCTGGTCGGAGGACACGGTGCAGACGTAGCTGGCGGGTCCGGTCTTCTGGCAGTCGGTGCCGTCGTCAGGCGTGACCTCGTAGCTGCCCTCCGGGGAGATCGTCACGGTCGCCTGGGACCGGTCGGGCAGGTTCTCGACGGTGGCGCGAATCTCGGTCTTGTTCTGGTCGGAGCCCGTCACCTCGGCGGAGACCTTCAGGTCCCCGTTGGGAGGCGCGAGCACCTCGAGGGTGGCGGCGAAGGAACCCTCGGCGTAGTCGACGGTGCCGCCCTGGGTAGCGGTGACGTCACAGGTGCCCGGGTTCAGGAAGTAGAGCGTGCCGTCCACGAAGGAACACACGTCGTTCGGCGTGGCCGAGATCACGACCGGGTTGCCCGAGTCGCCGCCCGTGGCCGTGAGGTCCACCTGGCCGCCGACCAGGGCGCTGGTCTCGAGTGAGGGGTGCACGGCGACGTCCTGAGGCACCTGCGGCACCACGATCGACTGCTGCACGACTCCGCTCCCGGCGCTCAAGGATCGGGCGAGCGCCGCCGTGCCGGTGCCCTCCTGGGCGTCGATCACGCACGTGCCGGCGTGGTCGAAGGTGACCGTGTCGCCGACGATCGAGCACGACGCGTCGGGGGTGCCGTAGTTGCTCGTGCCCGCCGGGTCGACCGAGAACTGGATGGTGCCGCCCGAGCCGCCGGATGCGCTGACGACGTACGTCGAGTGCAGGGCCGGGTTGACCGGTGCGCTGGAGTCGAACGTGATCGGGTCGACCGCGGGTGTGGTCGGACCGGTTGTCGGGTCCGTCGGGCCCGTGGTCGGGTCGGTCGGGCCCGTGGTCGGGTCGGTCGGGGTGGATGACGGGCTCGGGTTCCCGGGGCCGACCGGCGGTGCGGACGAGTCGCCGCTCACCGGCGGGGTGGTCGCCGCGCTCGTGCTCGGCGACGCCGGCGACGTGTCGCCGACCGTGTCGACACCGGGCGGCCGGTGGTTGAGCCGGGTGCCGTGCGGGCCCTGGCTGTCGGGGGTGGGCAGCGTCGAGGCGGCGGCGGGCGTGTCCAGGACCGGGGGTGAACCCAGGTCGGCGGCGTTGTGCCCGTGCAGGTGGGTGGCGCCGTAGATCGAGACCACGGCCGCGGTGGTGACGACCAGGCCGCCGACGGCGGTGAGCGAGGCGTGCGCGACGGCCCAGGTCTTGGCCGCCGCGAAGCCGCTCGACATCGCGCCGCTGCCGGCGCCGCCCGCCGACGACAGGTAGCCCGCTCCGGCCGTGCCGAGCAGGAGTGGCGCGAGCAGGCCGGCCAGACCGGAGTTGACCTCGGTGAGCTCCAGGTAGACCGCGGCACAGGCGCGGCAGCTCGCGAGGTGGTCGTCGACGCGCGAGCCGTCCCGCCGAGACAGGCCGCCACGCACGTAGGCACCGAGGTGGTCCCGGGTCCAGGCGCAGTCGACGTCGTCGGGGTCGGTCGCGTGCTGGCTCAGGAACGCCTGCCGCAGGCCCTCCCGGGCGCGGTAGGCCAGGGCTGAGACGGAGTTGGCGCTCATCCCGAGGAGCGGGGCGATGTCGGCCGGCTTCTGCTGCTCGACCTCGGTGTGCCACAGCACCATCTGCCAGCGTTCGGGGAGCGAGGCGAAGGCTCGGGCGGCGGCGGCGTTGTCGAAGCCCTCGACGGCTGTGTCGTGGAACGGAAGCCCGGGGTCGAACGGCGCCAGGTCGTCCACCGGACGCAGGCGGGAGCCCGCCCGGATCTTGTCCACGTGGAGCCGGCGTACGGCGGTCAGCAGGTAGGCGCGGAAGGCAAGGTCGGGCCCTCCGCCGCGCTGGAGGACGGTGAGCACCTTGGTGAACGCGTCGGAGACCAGGTCGTCGGCGTCGGCCGGCCCGGTGAGCTGGCGTGCGAGCCGGCGCGCGGCGTCGACGTGCCGGGCGAACAGCTCGCCGTAGGCGTCGACGTCACCGCCGCGGACGGCCGAGATCAGTTCGGCGTCGCCCGGGCCGTCGATCGACAGCGAGACGCTCACACCTACTCCAACGGGTAAAACCGAGACCTGTGACGTCAGTATGGGAGCAACTCCGAGATTTTTCCGGGGAATCCGCATCATGCTGGGGCCCTGACTCCGTCACATCGGCGGAGAGCGCTGGTCGGAATGCGGAGGAAGGCGTCATGGGGTTTTGGGCGTTTCGGGACAAAGTGGTGCCCGAGCCTTCCTCCGCAACCGATCCTGTGTTCTTCGAGCAGGTTCGGGGGGACTTGCCTGAGCGTTTCGAGGCAGTGGGGGAAGCCTTGATCGCCGGCCGGAGTGCCACCGACGCCTGTGAGGTGGTGGGCAGGTTGCAGGGCAGCCAGGGGGTCTCACTGGAGGAGACCCTGGCGGATCTTCGGACGACGTACGAGCTGGTCCTGGGTACCGAGCCCGCGTTCACCGATGCGTGTGCGGTGGCGCTGGGCTGGAGCGAGGCGACGCTCGCGTACCTGCATCAGCTCTCGTGCGCTGACCCGCTGACCGGGTTGGCCAGCATGGCTCATCTACGGGGCCGGCTCACGGAGCTGTACCGGGGGGACACCCGCGGGCCGGCCCCCCTTCGCGACCGTTATGCCCTCGTCGTGGTCGAGGCCGCCGCGCCGCGCTTCTCGGGTGTCGCCGACGAGGTCTTCGGGCTCGACCTGCGGATGTCGCGGATCGGCGAGTCCGCGCGGTCGGTGTTCTCCGCCGGCGAGACCGTGTGCCGGATCGGACCGCGCCGGATCGTCGTCCTGGCCGCCCGCAACGAGGGCCTGGCCCGTCGTACGACGCTGCTGCGCAACCTCCTCGAGGTCGGCGAGCGTGCCCTCGGCGGCGTCCGCATCTGGAGCGAGAGCCTCCCGCTGGTCCCCGAGCAGGCCTCGAGCCTCCTCGACGAGCTCTCCCGCGACCAGTCGATCTGACGCGAGCGGCTGAGCCCGACGAACGAGGGCTCAGCGTGGTCCAGTCTGGCTCGACCGACGACCGTGTCGGTCGCCGGTCATAGGCTGCTGACATGTGCGGTCGCTACGCCTCCAGCCGCAGGCCGGAGGACCTGGTCGAGGAGTTCGAGATCTCCGGGCCCGACGGCAACCGGGTCGAAGAGGCCCTCGCGCCCGACTACAACGTCGCCCCGACGAAGCCGGTGTACGCCGTGATGGAGCGCTCCCCGTCGTCTCGTGACGACCCCGACCCCGAGCCGCCGCAGCGTCAGCTGCGGGTGCTCAGCTGGGGTCTGATCCCGTCGTGGGCGAAGGACCCGGCCATCGGCAACCGGATGATCAACGCCCGGATGGAGACGGTGGCCGAGAAGCCGGCGTACAAGCGGGCGTTCGCGTCGCGACGGTGCCTGCTTCCCGCGGACGGGTACTTCGAGTGGTACCCGACCCAGGTGACCGGCAAGTCCGGTCGCCCCCTCAAGCAACCCTTCTACATCCACCCGGCCGACGGCGGCGTGCTCGCGATGGCGGGGCTGTACGAGATCTGGCGCGACCCCGACAAGGCGGAGGACGACCCCGACCGGTTCCGGTGGACGTGCACGGTGCTCACCACCGAGGCCGAGGACGCCGTCGGCCACATCCACGACCGGATGCCCCTGATGGTGGAGCGTGACCGGTGGGCCTCGTGGCTCGACCCATCGGTGTCCGAGCGCGACGACCTGCTCTCGCTGCTCGTGCCCGCGGCTCCCGGGCGGCTGGAGGCGTTCCCGGTGTCGACCGACGTCAACAACGTCCGCAACAACGGCCCGGAGCTGGTCTCGCCGATCCCGGCCGAGGACGCGCTCGCGTGAGCGCACCGTGACCCGGTCGCGGCCGATCGCGACGCCGTACGGCAACGGTCGGCTCGACGTCCACCCGGCACGTGCGGCCTCGGTGAGGCTGGTGCTGAGCCACGGCGCCGGCAACGGCGTCGAGGCGCGCGACCTCGCGGCGCTGGCGGCGTCCCTGCCTCGCCACGGAGTCTCGGTCGCCCTGTTCGAGCAGCCCTGGAGGGTCGCCGGGAAGAGGATCGCGTCGCCACCGGCCACGCTCGACGTCGGGCTCGAGGCGGCGGTCCGCTCGCTCCGGTCGCCTACGCCGCTCGTGGTGGGTGGCCGCTCGGCCGGCGCGAGGTCCGCCGCGCGCAGCGCCACCCGTCTCGGGGCGGTCGGGTGCGTCGCCCTGGCGTTCCCGCTGCACCCGCCCGGGCGTCCGGACAAGACCCGCGTCGACGAGCTCACCGCATCGGGCGTGCCGACCCTGGTCGTGCAGGGCGAGCGCGACCCGATGGGTCTGCCCGAGGAGTTCCCGGAGGACACCGACCTCGCCGTCGTACCGGCTGCCGACCACGGGCTCCGGGTGCCGAAGGGCGCGCCGTTGTCGCAGGCCGAGGCGCTCGACCTGGTGGTGGAGGCGGTGCTGGAGTGGCTGGTGCGCGAGGTGACCGGGAATCCCTGAGCGGGGCAACGTGTTGACGAAGACGTGCTTGCCCTCATGGATCGTGCGCGGCCCCCGGTAGCCTGGGGCTCGATGACAGACCATCCCGATCTTTCCGACCTGGGCGCCGAGGAGGCGCCCGAGGTCGACGTCGCGACCGAGACGGACGCCGAGCGCGTCGCTCGGTTCGAACGTGACGCCCTGCCCTTCCTCGACCAGCTGTACGGCGCGGCGATGCGGATGACCCGCAACCCGTCGGACGCGGAGGACCTCGTGCAGGAGACCTTCGCCAAGGCGTACGCGTCGTTCCACCAGTTCCGGCCGGGCACCAACCTCAAGGCCTGGCTCTACCGGATCCTGACCAACACCTTCATCAACAACTACCGCAAGAAGCAGCGCCAACCCCAACAGGCCATGTCCGAGGACGTGGAGGACTGGCAGCTGGCGCGGGCGGAGTCGCACACCTCGGCCGGCCTGAAGTCGGCGGAGAGCGAGGCGCTCGAGCACCTGCCCGACTCGGAGGTGAAGGAGGCGCTGCAGCGGCTGCCGGAGGAGTTCCGGCTGGCGGTCTACCTGGCCGACGTGGAGGGCTTCGCCTACAAGGAGATCGCTGAGATCATGGGGACGCCGATCGGCACCGTGATGTCTCGGCTCCACCGCGGCCGCCGTCAGCTGCGCGACATGCTCTCGGACTACGTCCGTGCCCACGACCTGCTGCCGGTCGGGCACGACGGCACCGGAGGGGGATCGGAGTCATGACCAGCGACGAGACCTGCGCCGACTTCCTCGAGCGCATCGTCTGCCTGCTCGACAACGAGCTCGACCGAAGCGAGGTGGCCGACGTGAAGGCCCACCTCGAGGAGTGCGCTCCCTGCCTGCAGAGCTACGACCTGCAGCGCCAGGTCAAGGCGCTGGTGGCCCGGTCGTGCATGGAGCACGCGCCCGAGAGCCTGCGCCAGCGGGTCCGGGTGCAGATCCAGCAGATCCAGGTCACCTATACCGAGGGCTGACACCCAGGGCTGAGTCTGCCCGTCAGATGCGAGAGCCCCCACCCGGTCCGCCGGTGTGGGGGCTTCATGCTGTCTGGGTGCCGCCCGGTCAGGCACCGCTCATGCGTTGGGGCGCTTGCCGTGGTTGGCGGCCTTCTTCTTGCGGCCGCGACGCTTGCGTCCGGTCTTGCCCATGGTGTCCTCCTGCTCGTCGACGCCGTGCGTCCGGCACCGGCGATGACTCGATTCTCCCAGCAGCCCCGGTCAGGCGCGAAATCCGGGGGTCTTTGTGCCTGGGAGCGCGCTCGGGCGCGGTCTCAGGCACCCGACCCCCACGCGGCTCCGGCTCAGAGTCGGGCCAGGAACCGCTGGGCGTCGACGACGACCCGGGTGACCTCGCCGGTGCCGACCACCGGACCGCCCCCGCCCTCGCGGGCGACGACGCTGAAGCGGTGGAGCCGCCCGTCGCGGTACGTCGGGGTCGCGCCGACCTCGAGCACCGTCCCGACCCGGCTTGCGCGGGAGTGCTCGAGCTCCACCCGAGTGCCCACCGAGGTCTCGCCGTCGACGAGCTCCGGCTCGATCGCTGCACACGTCGCCGCCTCGCACCAGGCGAGCAGCCGGGGCGTACCGAGCACGCGGAGACTGCCGGAGCCGAGGGCGGCTGCGGTGTCGTCGTCGGTGACGGTGAACGTCAGTGTCGCCACGGGATCAGACGCCGAAGGTGTTGCGCGGGTACGCCGCGTTCACGTCGGTGATCACGTTGACGAGGTACGGCGTGCCGGCGGCGAAGGCGCGGTCGAGCGCCGGCCCGATCCGGGTCGGGTCGGTCACGATCTCACCGGCCCCGCCGAGGGCCTTGACCACCTCGTCGTACCTCGTCTGCGGGGCCAGGTCGGCGGCCACGTCGTAGCCGTAGATCATCTGCATCGGGCCCTTCTCCAGACCCCACGCGGAGTTGTTGCCCATCACCATCACCACCGGCAGGTCATGGCGGACGAGTGTGTCGACGTCCATCAGCGAGAAGCCGGCGGCACCGTCGCCGAGCAGGAGCACGACCTGCGCCGACGGGCGCGCCAGCCGGGCCGCGATCGACGCACCGAGGCCGGCGCCGAGACAGCCGTAGGGTCCCGGGTCGAGCCAGGCCCCGGGGCGCTTCGGCTCCACGTACTTCCCGGCGAAGCTGACGAAGTCGCCTCCGTCCCCGATCACCACGGCGTCGTCGGCCAGGCGGGGGAGCAGCTCGCCGTAGATGCGCGCCGGGTGGATCGGGTCGGCCTCCGCGGTGAGGAGCTCGGCGTCACGCGCGGCAGCCTCGCGCACGGTGGCCTGCAGGTCCTCGACCCAGGACTTCCACGCCGAGAGGTCGGTGCGCTCGAGCCCCTCGGTCAGCCCGCGGAACACCGACGACAGGTCGCCGGACACCGAGTCCGCGAGCGCCGCTCGCCGCGAGACCTGGTCGGCGGAGTCGGCGATGTGGACGACGCGCGCCGGCTCGGTGTCGTCCTTTCCGCCGAACACGCCGTACCCCAGTCGGAAGTCCAGCGGCGTGCCGACGACCACGACCAGGTCGGCACCACCCAGCGCCCGGCCGCGGGCCTTGGTGACCAGGAGCGGGTGACCGCCCGGGACGATCCCGCGGCCCATGCCGTTGGTGATGGTCGGCACGCCGACGGCCTCGACCAGGTCGAGCGCGGCCCGCTCCGCCCGGTCGGCCCAGACGTCGGTGCCGAGCACGAGTACCGGCCGCTCCGCCTCGCCGAGGAGGCCGGCGATGCGCTCGATCGCGTCGGTGTCGGGGTCGGCGCCGGGCTCACGGGACCCGGACGGCACCGTCGCGGTCGCCTGGTTGAAGAACTCGTCCATCGGTAGGTCGACGAACACCGGGCCGCGGTGCGACGACCCGGCAAGCCGGAACGCCTCGTCGAGCCCGTCCGAGACCCGGTCGGCCGTCGGAAGGGTGCGCGCGCTCTTGGTGATCGACTCGACGATCGGCGGCTGGTCGAGCTCCTGGAGGCTGCCGCTGCCCCAGCGGTTCTGCGGGGCGCGCCCCCCCACGACGACGAGCGGCGAGCCGGCGAACTGCGCCTGCGCGATCGCGCTCACCCCGTTGGTCACCCCCGGGCCGGCGGTGAGCACGGCCAGGCCGGGCACCCGGGTCAGCTTGCCGGTCGCCTCGGCCGCGAAGGTCGCGGTCTGCTCGTGCCGCACGTCGAGGATCCGCATGGGCGGCTCGGCCTTGACCGCCCCGTCGTACATCGGGAAGACATGGGCACCGGACAGGGTGAACATCGTCTCCACGCCGTGCGCGCGGGCGACGGCGACGGCGAGCTCGCCGGCGTGCCCGCTGAGCTCGGTCGCGCGGTTGGTCTCGGACTCGGTCATGCAGGGCAGGTTACCCACCGGTCACCTGGCGCTGAGCGGGCCGAGAGGTGGATCACGTACGGCTGCGGAGGTATGCCGCGTTGGTGACCCGCAGCGCGGCCACCAGCTCCAGCAGCAGGTCCGCGCGTACGTCGATCGGCTCGGGCGCCAGCGCGACCTGGATGTGCAGCGCCCGCAGGAACGCCTCCGGGTTGGCGGTGGTGAGGTAGGGGTCGGTGTCGGGCGCGCCGACGGCTGTCGCTGCCGCGGTCAGCCGTGCCAGCCACGGCTCGATGATCCGCAGCGGCACCAGCCGGCGTCGGAGGATGGTCATGGTGGCCAGGGCGAGCCGGTCGGGCTCGCCGCTGCCGAGAGGCCTCGGCGTCGGCAACAGGATCCGGTCGGCGACCACGTCCAGGAGCACGGTCAGCTCGTTGAGCCCGAAGTGTGGCGACTCGGCGAGCATCCCGACGGCGTCGGCACCGTGGGCGAGAGCGTGCGCCCAGCCCTTGCCGGGGACGAACCCGCGCACGTCGCGCTCGCGTACCAGCCATCCGGTGATCCGGTCACCCCACTCCATCACCTTGGCCGGCGGGACCAGCGACTCGGCGTTGTCGCGCGCGACGCACTCGGCGAGCACGAGCGCGGAGAAGCTGCGCCGGAAGACCGAGTCGGTGTCGGACTCGCCGAGGCCCTGGGTGAGTCCGGCGGCCATGCCGTCGCCGAGGCCGGCGAGCAGGTCGTCGTACACGCCCTCGGAGATCCAGGTGGCCAGGATCGGGTAGGCGAACTCGTCGCGCTCGACCGGGTCCGTGGAGCCCAGCATCGTGGTCAGCTCGGCGGTCAGGTCGGCCAGCGGCCGGTCGGTCGGGACCTGCATCTCGGCGGACCGGACCTGCTGCCAGTACGCCGTCGACATGCCGCCCATCCTGCCAGCCCGGGCCGACCCCGACGTGGTCGCCCGGAGGCCGCCCTACGCTGGGCCGGTGCCGTCCCTGCTGGAGCTGGTCCGCAGCCACACCGACCTCGACGAGGCCGACGTGACCGTGCTCCAGCTGCTGATGGCCGACTGGCAGATCATCGCCGACCTGTCCTTCGCCGACCTGGTGCTGTGGCTGCCCGACCGCGGGGGAGAGGGGTTCTGGGCCGCCGCGCAGATGCGCCCCACCACCGGGCCCACGGCGTACGTCGACGACGTCGTGGGCAGTTTCATCCCGGTCGGGCGGCGGCCGATGCTCGACCGGGCACACGCCGACGGCCGGCTGGTCCGCGAGGGCGACCCGGAGTGGCGCGACGACGTCCCGGTGCGGGTCGAGACGATCCCGGTGCCGCGCGACGGGCGGGTGATCGCGGTGATCGCCCGCAACACCAACCTGCTGGGCGTCCGCACGCCGAGCCGGCTCGAGCTGTCCTACCTCCAGAGCGCGGCCGACCTGACCGCGATGATCGCAGCCGGCGACTTCCCGCCCGAGGGCCAGCGCAGCGACCACGCGGACTCACCCCGCGTCGGTGACGGGTTCGTCCGGGTCGACGAGCGGGGACGGGTGACCTACGCCAGCCCCAACGCGCTCTCGGTCTACCGCCGGCTCGGGTGGTCCGGCGACCTCGAGGGCCACGTGCTCGCCGACGTCACCCGCGACCTCGTGCCGCCCCGGCGACGGCCCGACGAGGAGACCCTGAGCGCCGTGCTCGGCGGGCGGGTCCACCGTGACACCGAGGTCGGCGACGACCAGGTGTCGCTGATCGTCCGGGCGATCCCGCTCCGGGCGCGGGGCGAGCACGTGGGCGCGCTCGTGCTGGTGCGCGACGTGACCGACCTGCGCCGGCGGGATCGCGAGCTGCTGACCAAGGACGCGACGATCCGCGAGATCCACCACCGGGTGAAGAACAACCTGCAGACCGTGGCCGCGCTGTTGCGCCTTCAGGCCCGCCGGATCGGGTCGGACGAGGCCCGGGCCGCGCTCGAGGAGGCCGTACGACGCGTGGGGTCGATCGCGATCGTGCACGAGACCCTGAGTCAGGAGGTGCTCGACGAGGTCGAGTTCGACGAGATCGCCGACCGGCTCGGGGCGATGGTGACCGACGTCGGCGCGGGGCCCGACGGCCACCATGACCGGCCCGTCGTACGCCGGGACGGCTCGTTCGGGCTGCTGCCCAACGAGGCGGCCACGGCTCTGGCGATGGTGCTCACCGAGCTGCTGCAGAACGCCGTCGAGCACGGCTATCCCGACGACCGCGCGGGCACCATCAGGGTCACGCCCGAGCGGCTCGCGGGCCGGCTGCGGGTCACCGTCGACGACGACGGGTTGGGGCTGCCGGAGGGGTTCGATCCCGAGATGTCGCCCAACCTCGGGCTCTCGATCGTGCGGACGCTGGTCGAGTCGGAGCTGGGAGGGCTGCTGGAGCTGCGGGCCGGCCCGGTGGCGGGTGCGCGCGCGGTGGTCGACGTACCCCTGGACGGTTGCTGAGCGCGCTGCTCAGGCGGTGCTCACACGCGCGCGGGAGCTTCGCCGCTTCAGCGCGCGGCGCTCGTCCTCGCTGAGACCGCCCCAGACGCCGTGGTCCTGACCGGCCTCGAGAGCCCACTGGAGGCACTGTTCGCGCACCTCGCAGCGGCGGCACACCTGCTTGGCCTCCTCGATCTGGAGGATGGCCGGGCCGGTGTTGCCGATGGGGAAGAACAGCTCCGGGTCCTCGTCGAGGCAGGCGGAGCGGTCGCGCCAATCCATGGCTTTCGCAGAGCTCTCTTTCACGCGGGTACGACGTCAGCGCGCGCGGATGTGAATCCATTCACGAGCGTGTCCTCCACAGTGGCAAGAATTGCATCGGGAGACAACCCTTTTGGCTGGTCAGTTTTGTCACAGGCCCGGACACCGTTGACCTCGCGTCCACCCAGCGGTCTCGACCACGCCGCGCCGTACGCTGGCGACCGTGCCGGAGACCGAAGGACGCACCCCGCCGGCCCCCCTGGTAGTTGCGGCCAGCCTGGCGGCGGTCGAGGGCCTGCTGGTGATGGCGTACGGCGTGCTGCTGGCGGCCGACATCCACGCCGACCGGGCCGCGATGGGCGTGACCTCGGCCCTCTTCTTCGTCCTGCTCGGGGCGGTGCTGGTCGCCTGCGCCTGGTCCGTCGTCCACGTTCGCACCTGGGCCCGCAGCCCGGTCGTGGTGACCCAGGTGCTGGCCCTCGGGTTGGCCTGGAACTTCCTCGGCGGCTCCACCACCTGGGTCTCGGTGGTGCTGGCGGTGGTCGCCGTCGTCGTCCTGGCCGGGCTGCTCCACCCGGCGAGCGTCGAGGCCCTCACCGACCGTCGCGACTGACCGGCTGCGGGCGCCCCGCACCCCGTCAGACCGACTCCTGGAGCGACGTGCGGAGCTGGTCGAGAGTCCGGCTCAGCAGTCGCGACACGTGCATCTGACTGACCCCGATCTCGGCCGCGATCTCCGACTGCGTCTTGTTCTTGAAGAACCGCAGCAGCAGGATCCGCTTCTCCCGGCTCGGCAGGGCCTCGAGCAGCGGCTTGATCGACTCCCGGATCTCGATCTGCTCGAGCTCCTCGTCGTCGAGTCCCATCATCTCGAGCATCGAGACGCCACCGTCGTCCGCGCCGTCGTCGGTGGCGTCCAGGCTGAGCGTCGAGTACGCGTTGCTGGACTCGATCCCCTCCACGATGTCCTCGACCGAGCAGCCGATCGCGTCGGCCAGTTCGCGCGGGGTGGGGGACCGGCCGAGCGTCTGGGTGAGCTCCGCGGTGGAGGTACCGATCTGCATCCGCAGCTCCTGCAGCCGTCGCGGCACCCGGATCGCCCAGCCCTTGTCGCGGAAGTAGCGCTTGATCTCGCCGATGATCGTCGGGGTCGCGTACGTCGAGAACTCGACGCCGCGGCCGAGGTCGAACCGGTCGATCGACTTGATCAGGCCGATCGTGCCGACCTGCACCAGGTCCTCGAACGGCTCACCCCGGTTGCGGAACCGCCGGGCACAGTGCTCGACGAGCGGCAGGTGCAGGGCGACGAGGCCGTCCCGTGCGGCCGTCCTGACCTCCTCGGACGACGCAGGGTCGCGGAAGCGGCCGAACAGCAGGACGTTCTGTGCCCGGGCTCCGTCCATCCGCGGGTCCGCGACGCCATGCGGTCGGTGGGGTCCCGAGTCCCCGTCGAGGGTCATCTCAGCCGCCGGCTCCCGGTCGGTCGCTGAAGGCCAGGCTCGAGCCGGCCGAGAACGTGACTTCGAGGCGGTGGTCGTCGGCGTTCGCCGTGGTCTCGTCGGTGAGCGTGCTCAGCACCTGCCAGGCGAAGCTCTCGTAATCCGGCTCGGCCCGCCTCGCCGTCTCGACCCGGACGGAGACTGTCAGCGTGCCCGGCGTCTGGCGGAAGTCGGCCTCCAGCGAGCCCCCGGGGGTCGCCTCCGTGAGCACCAGCGCACACGCCTCGCCGACCGCGATCCGCAGGTCCTCGATGTCGTCGACGGTGAAGTCGAGCCGGGCCGCGAGTCCGGCGGTCATGGTGCGAAGCACCGAGACGTACGCCCCGTCGGCCGGGACTCGCAGCGAGACGTCGGGCTTCTCGGGAGCGGGGCGGTCCATCGCGTGCCTTCCGGGAAATGTCTTCCCCCACCCTAGGGGCTGGGCCCGGGGCGGGGCCGAGAAACGCACGAGGGCCCGTACGGCGACGGGCCCTCATGCACGTATCAGACGCCGTGAGCTCCGCTCACGCCTTCTTGGTAGCTCGCCTTCGCAAGCTCAGCCGAGCATCCAGACCAAGAGCCGTGAGCTCCGCTCACGCCTTCTTGGTCTCCCAGAAGATCTCCGCGATCTCGTCGATCTTGGCCAGCAGCTCGTCGGCCTTGCCGGCGTCCATCTCGCCCTTGGTGCCGGTGGCACCCGCCAGCTTCGTGGCCTCGTTCACCAGCGTGTGGAGCTGCGGGTACTTCTCGAAGTGCGGGGGCTTGAAGTAGTCGGTCCAGAGCACCCAGAGGTGGTGTTTGACCAGCTCGGAGCGCTGCTCCTTGATCAGGATCGCCCGGGTCCGGAAGTCGGGGTCGTCGTTGTCGGCGACCTTGGCGATGATCGCCTTGACCGACTCCGCCTCGATGCGCGCCTGCGCCGGGTCGTAGACACCGCACGGCAGGTCGCAGTGCGCCGAGACGTCGACCGTGGGAGCCAACAGCTTCGCCAACATCGTGGTCCTCTCTGTACGGGTGGAGGCTTGGGGCTCAAGGGGTGAGGCCTTGCCTGGGACACTACTCCGCGTGCCGAGGTCCTCCGGACGGGGTTCGTACCCGCTACGTCCACCCGTATTCGGCCTCGCCCGGGTCCATCACGGGTCGATGCGGCCGACCCTCGAGCCCGGTGACCGGCTCCTCGTGAGGTACGCCGTGCCGGTGACCCCCGGTCGGCTGGTGCTGGCCCGGTTCGCCGACGGCACGCTGGCGGTGAAGCGAGCGATCGAACGACGCGAGACGCGCTCGGGTGATCCGGGGTGGTGGCTTCTCAGCGACAACCCCGAGGAGGGGGTGGACTCACGCCACCGCGGCGTGATCGCGGACCCGGACGTGCTCGCCCTCGTCGTGGCACGCCTGTGGCCCCGACCGGTGTCCGGACACCGTCTGTGACCTGTCCCTCGGGCGATGTCCACGATCGGTGACGCCCCGCGGGACGGCGTACCCGCTGTGCCACAGTGACGGAGTGGCTGCTCCCGACGCGCACCGGTTCGCCGGCGACCCCGTGTTCGACCTGCACGTCGGCGGGAAGCTCGAGGTGCGGTCGCGGGTCGCGCTGAACGATCGCGACGACCTGTCCCTGGCCTACACCCCGGGCGTCGCGCGGGTCTGCGAGGCGATCGCCGCCGACCCGACGCTGACCAAGGAGTACACCTGGGTCCCGCACACCGTGGCCGTGGTCACCGACGGCACCGCCGTCCTCGGCCTCGGCGACATCGGGCCGGCCGCGGCGATGCCGGTGATGGAGGGCAAGGCCGTGCTGTTCAAGCAGTTCGGCGGCGTCGACGCGGTCCCGATCTGCCTGGCCACCACCGAGGTCGAGGAGATCATCGCGACCGTGGCCAGGCTCGCGCCGAGCTTCGGCGGCATCAACCTCGAGGACATCTCGGCCCCGCGCTGCTTCGAGATCGAGGAGCGGCTCAAGGAGATGCTCGACATCCCGGTCTTCCACGACGACCAGCACGGTACGGCCGTCGTCGCCCTCGCAGCTCTCACCAATGCCCTGACGTTGACCGGGCGTACGCCGGGGACGACGCGGGTCGTGGTGTCCGGGGCCGGCGCCGCCGGTGTGGCCGTGGCCCGGATCCTGCTCAACGCGGGCGTCGGCGACATCGCGGTGGTCGACCGGCAGGGCGTGGTGAACTCCCGGCGTCCGGACCTCACTCCGGTGAAGAAGGCGCTGGCCGTCGACACCGCCGACCGGCACGACCGGCACGGCTCGCTGGCCGACGTGATGGTGGGTGCCGACGTCTTCCTCGGCGTCTCGGGCGGCACCGTCCCGGAGGAGGTCGTCGCGGCCATGGCCGACGACGCGGTGATCTTCGCCCTGGCCAACCCCAACCCCGAGGTGCCGGTCGAGATCGCTCGTCGACACGCCCGCATCGTGGCCACCGGACGGTCGGACTACCCCAATCAGATCAACAACGTGCTCGCCTTCCCCGGCATCTTCCGCGGGGCGTTCGACGTGCATGCCACGGCGATCACGGAGGGGATGAAGCTCGCTGCGGCCGAGGCCCTGGCCGGACTCGTCGGCGACGACCTCACCGACGACCACATCGTGCCGTCGCCGTTCGACCCCCGGGTCGGTACGACGGTCGCGGCCGCCGTCTCCGCCGCGGCCCGGGCCGACGGGGTCGCCCGCCGCTGAGGCCCACGTCCTAGGGTCGAGTCATGTTCGCCGTGTACGCCGAGAAGTTCTCCGCCGACGACCCTCTCTCGGGGCTGGTGATGGGGGAGCGGCCGGAGCCCGAGGTCCCCGATGGCTGGACGACGGTGACGGTGAGGGCGACCGCTCTCAACCACCACGACCTCTGGTCGTTGCGCGGCGTGGGGCTGAAGGAGGAGCAGCTGCCGATGATCCTCGGCTGCGACGCCGCCGGGATCGACGAGGACGGCCACGAGGTGCTCATCCACGCCGTGATCAGCGACCCCGCCTGGCGCGGCGACGAGACCGAGGACCCGCGCCGGTCGCTGTTGTCGGAGCGGTTCCAGGGCGCCTTCGCCGAGCGGGTCGCGGTGCCGCGGGCCAACCTGGTGCCGAAGCCGTCCTCGATGTCGTTCGAGGAGGCGGCCTGCCTGCCCACGGCCTGGCTGACGGCGTACCGGATGCTGTTCGTGCAGGGCGGGCTGAAGCCCGGGCAGACCGTGCTCGTCCAGGGCGCCGGTGGCGGGGTGGCGACGGCATTGATCACCCTCGCCCGGGCCGCTGGGCTGCAGGTGTTCGCCACCAGCCGCGACGAGGCCAAGCGCGCGAAGGCGCTCGAGATCGGCGCGCACGCGACGTACGAGACCGGCGCCCGCCTCCCCGATCGGGTCGACGCCGTGATGGAGACCGTCGGCGCGGCGACCTGGACCCACTCGCTGCGCTCGCTGCGACCCGGGGGAACGCTCGTGATCAGCGGCGCGACCAGCGGGCCGAACCCTGACAGCACCGAGCTCAACCGGATCTTCTTCCTCCAGCTCCGTGTGATCGGCTCGACGATGGGGACCAGGACCGAGCTCGGCCGGCTGGTGTCGTTCCTGGATGCCACCGGCGCCAGGCCACTGGTCGACCGCACCCTGCCGATGACCGAAGCACGCGAGGGCTTCGCCGCGATGAACGACGGCGACGTGTTCGGCAAGATCGTGTTCACCACCTGATGGCCACCCACCTCCTCACCGGCGCCGGGTCCGGCATCGGCGCGGCCGTCGCCCAGGCTCTGCACGAACGCGGCGACGACCTCGTCCTTGTCGCCCGGAACGACGAGCGGGCTGAGGCGCTCTCCGAGCGGTTCCCCGGCGCTCAGTCCGTCGTCGTCGACCTGGCCGACGTCGCGGCGGTCGACCGCATCGACGGCCTTCCCGACCGCCTCGACTCGCTCCTCCACGTCGCCGGGATCGTCGAGCTGGCAGCGGTGGCCGAGCTGCGCGCCGACCACCTGCGCGAGCAGCTCGACGTCAATCTGGTCTCTCCCGCCCTGCTGACCCGTGCCTGTCTCCCGGCCCTGCGCGCGGCACGGGGGATCGTGGTGTTCGTCAACTCCGGGGCGGGTCTGCAGGCGGGGTCGAACTGGGCGGCGTACGGCGCCTCGAAGTTCGGGCTGCGGGCGCTGGCGGACGCGCTCCGCGCCGAGGAGATGGGCAACGGCGTGCGGGTGACCACGCTGTTCCCCTCGCGCACGTCGACCCCGATGCAGGAGAAGGTGCACGAGCAGGAGGGAAAGACGTACGACGCGTCGCTCTGGATCAGCCCGGAGACCGTCGCGGCCACCCTGCTGCACGTGATCGACGTCCCGCGTGACGCGACCATCCCCGAGGTCACGGTGCGCCCGGTGGTGCCGTGGACACCACGCTGACAGTGGTGACCGGTCCGTAACCTCGACGACCTCCGGCCCGTTGGGACTGCAGTCCCACGATGCCCCTGGAGGTCGCGATGCGCGTCCGTGTCGGTTCTCTCGCCGTGACCCTGACGGCTGCGGCCGCAAGCCTGGCGCTGCTGGCACCCGTCCTGGGTCCCGCGCAGGCGGCCGCGGGGCCGACCTACCGCAAGCACGACTACGCCGACGGGCAGGCTCGCTACATCCTGCCGCCGGGGGAGAACGGGCTGGTCAACGCCACCGACGCGGCCTCCTTCGAGGCCACCGGACAGCGGCCGCCGAAGAGCCAGGACCAGCTCCGGCCCTACGCGAAGCTGCTCTACGGCTACCCCCACTTGACCGATGCGACGCTCGGCTCCTACTTCGACGACGAGTCGTTCGGGGTGCGCCCGCAGGACGTCACCCGCACCGAGACGCCCGAGAGCGGCGTCACGATCTACCGCGACACGCACGACGTCCCGCACATCTACGGCGACACCGACCAGGCCGCGGCGTTCGGCGCGGGCTACGCCCAGGCGGAGGACCGGCTGTTCCTGATGGACGTGCTGCGCCACTACGGCGCCGGCACGCTGTCGAGCTTCCTCGGGGCGTCCTGCGAGTTCGAGCAGATGGACCACGACCAGCTCCTGCTCGCGCCGTACACCCCGGCCCAGGCGCAGCGTCAGGTCGACCTGCTGCCGCAGCGGTACGGCGCCCGGGGCGCGCTCGCGAAGTCGATGATCGACTCCTACGTCCAGGGGGTGAACGCCTACATCGACGCCGCGAAGCTGGACCCGTCGAAGATGCCCGTCGACTACCTCGCCGGAGCTCCCGACGCCGCGGTTCCGCAGCCCTGGACGGACGCCGACGTCGTGTACATCGCCGGGCTGATCGGCGGCATCTTCGGTCGTGGTGGCGGCTCCGAGACCGACGACGCCCACCTCCTGCGCTACCTCCAGGGGAGGTACGGCGCCAAGGCAGGCATGAAGGCCTACCGCGACCTCGACCACCAGAACGACCCGCTCGCCCCGACCACGATCACCGACCGGCACTTCCGGTACGACGTGCGCACCGCGCCCTGGCACCGCTCGCTGAACGCGATCCCCGGTCCGAGGCCGTTGACCGGCGGACCGGCCTCGACGTCGGCCGGGTGCGGCACCGGCTCGGGCCTTCCGACAGGGACGACCTCGCAGCTGACCCCTCGTCAGCAGGTCGGCGCCAACATCGTCACCGCGCTCCGGGCGATGCCCCAGCACATGAGCAACGCCCTGGTGGTGAACGGCTCGCACACCCGCTCGGGACATCCGGTCGCGGTCTTCGGCCCGCAGGTCTCCTACTTCGCCCCCCAGATCCTGTCGGTGCTGGACCTGCATGCTCCCGACTACGACGCGATGGGGGCGTCGTTCCCGGGTACCGGGCTGGTCGAGCTCGGACGCGGGCGCGACTACGCCTGGTCGGCGACGTCGGCGAGCAGCGACCTGATCGACCAGCGCGTGGAGAAGGTGTGCGACCCCGGCGGTGGTACGCCGGCCGCGACCGGCACGTCGTACCTCTTCCGCGGGCGCTGCGTGCCGATGCAGGACGAGACGTTCAGCGAGAACGTGCTCCCCAAGGCCGGAAGCGGAGGCGGAGCGCCGGCCACGATCTCGCACGAGATCTTCACGACGCGGCACGGAGTCGTGCAGGGCTGGACGAAGGTCCATGGGGACCCGGTCGCGATCGTGAACCAGCGGTCGACGTACAACCACGACATCGACTCGGTGGTCGGCTTCCTCGGCTTCGGTGACCCGGGCGTCACCCACGACGTGCACAGCTGGATGCGACAGGCGGACAAGATCGGCTACACGTTCAACTGGTTCTACGTCGACAATCGCGACACCGGCTACTTCGTCAGCGGCCGCGACCCGCGGCGCAACCCGCACGCCGACCCGACGCTGCCGACGTGGGGGACCGGTCACGCGGAGTGGCGCGGCTTCCTGTCGCTGCGACAGCACCCGCACGAGATCAACCCGCGGTCGGGCTTCTTCGTCAGCTGGAACAACAAGCCGGCACCGGGGTTCGCGACCGACGGCGAGTACGCGAACGGGCAGACCTACCGCTCCGTGATGCTCGTGCGCCAGCTGCACCGGAAGTTCCGCGCGACGGGCGACCGGGTCACCCGCGCCGACGTCGTGCAGGCGATGGAGACCGCGGCGAGCCAGGACCTCGACGGGCTCACCGTCACGCCGTTGCTGCTTCGCTACCTCGCGGGGCACCACCAGTCGGCCCACACGCGGGCGATGGTCGCGCAGCTGCGCTCCTGGATGCGCGACGGGGCACATCGCCGCAAGGCGCGGGCGTCGGCGACGCAGTACCGCCACCACGCCGCGATCGCGATCGACGACGAGCTGATGCCTCGCCTGGTGCGCGCGCTCTACGACCGGATCCTGGCCCAGGGCGGGCTCTCCGGCGTCACCTCGACCGGCGGCGCGACCGTGCCCGGGTACGTCAAGGTGCCGATGCAGTGGGTGAACACGCCGAACAGCGGAGGCGCTCACCTGGGCTCGGCGTACGACGGTGGCTTCGAGGGGTATCTGATGTCGACGCT
>JAICSK010000152.1 GCA_025936915.1 Nocardioides sp. | reverse complement strand
CATGAACGGTGTGTGGGTCTGTCGGCGGTCGACGCCGGCCGCGGACCCCGCGACCGTAGACCAGAAGCCGCGCGAGGTCACGGTCACCGTCGACCTCAAGGCGGGCGAGGCCCGGGCCACCGTCTGGACCAACGACCTGACGCACGCCTACGTCCACGAGAACTCGGCGTACTCCTCATGAGCCTGCAGGAGAAGGCCGCCGTGACCGGCTCGGGCCCCGACCCGGCCAAGGCCGCGACCCTGGCCGGTGCGCTGCCGTGGCTGAAGCGCTACCACGGCAAGGTCGTCGTCGTGAAGTACGGCGGCAACGCGATGACCGACGACACGCTCAAGCGCGCGTTCGCGGAGGATGTCGCGTTCCTGCGGTTCGCCGGCTTCAAGCCGGTCGTGGTGCACGGCGGTGGCCCGCAGATCTCGGCGATGCTCGACCGGCTCGGGATCGAGTCGGAGTTCCGCGGCGGGCTCCGGGTCACGACCCCGCCCGCGATGGACGTCGTCCGGATGGTGCTGGTCGGGCAGGTCCAGCGTGAGCTGGTCGGCCTGGTCAACGAGCACGGTCCGTTGGCCGTGGGCCTCTCCGGTGAGGACGCCGGCCTGTTCACGGCACGGCGTACGAACACCGTCGTCGACGGCGAGGAGGTCGACCTCGGTCTGGTCGGCGAGGTCGCCGAGGTGCGACCCGAAGCCGTGCTCGACCTCGTCGAGGCCGGGCGCATCCCGGTGATCTCGAGCGTCGCACCCGACAAGGACGGCGTCGTGCACAACGTCAACGCCGACACCGCCGCAGCCGCGCTGGCGGTGGCGCTCGGGGCCGAGAAGCTGCTGGTCCTCACGGATGTGGAGGGCCTCTACCGCGACTGGCCCGCCAGTGACGACGTGATCGGCGAGATCAGCCCCGACGCCCTGGCCGAGCTGATGCCGACCCTGGCGGCCGGCATGGTGCCGAAGATGGGCGCCTGTCTGCAGGCGGTGCGGGGCGGCGTACCGCGGGCAACGGTGGTCGACGGCCGCGAGCCCCACGCCGTGCTGCTCGAGCTGTTCACCGACGAGGGTGTCGGCACCCAGGTGCTGCCGGGTGTGGACACCTTGACCCGGAAGGCACGCAACCCATGACCACGTCGCTCCAGGACCGCTACGCCGCGGCGCTGATGAACACCTTCGGCCCCCCCCAGCTCGTGCTCAGCCGCGGCAAGGGCGCGCGGGTGTGGGACGAGGACGGCCGGGAGTACGTCGACCTCCTCGGCGGGATCGCGGTGAACGCACTCGGACACGCCCATCCGGCGGTGGTCGAGGCCGTCACCGGGCAGCTCTCGACCCTCGGTCACGTCTCCAACTTCTTCGCCACCGTTCCGCAGATCACCCTGGCCGAGCGCCTCCTCGACCTCGTGGCCCCCCCCAGGGTCGAGGAGGCCGCTCACCAGGCCGGGTCGCGGGGCAAGGTCTTCTTCACCAACTCCGGCACCGAGGCCAACGAGGCGGCGTTGAAGCTGACCCGGCGTACCGGAAGGACGCAGGTGATCGCGGCCGAGGGCTCCTTCCACGGCCGCACGATGGGGGCGCTCGCCCTGACCTCGAAGGCGGCGTACCGCCAGCCCTTCGAGCCGCTTCCGGGCCACGTCACCTTCGTGCCGTACGGCGACCCGGAGGCGTTGCGCGAGGCTGTCACCGACGAGACGGCGGCGCTCGTGCTCGAGCCGCTCCAGGGCGAGGCGGGCGTGGTCGAGCCGCCGGTGGGCTACCTGGAGACGGCCAGGGCGGTCACCCGCGAGCACGGCGCCCTGCTCTGGCTGGACGAGGTGCAGACCGGGATCGGCCGCACCGGTGCGTGGTTCGCCGCGGCGGCCGACCCCGACGTCGCTCCCGACCTGGTCACGCTGGCCAAGGGACTCGGCGGCGGCCTGCCGATCGGTGCCTGCATCGGCCTGGGGCAGGCGGCCGACCTGCTCCAGCCCGGCCACCACGGGACCACGTTCGGCGGCAACCCGGTCGCCTGTGCCGCCGCTCTGGCGGTGCTCGACACCATCGCCGAGGACGGTCTCATGGAACACGCCACCGGCCTCGGTGACCGGGTCCGCGCGGCCGTCGCGGTCGACCGGCGGGTGACGACGGTGCGGGGGCGCGGCCTGCTGATCGGCGTCGACGTCACCGTCGACGCCGCTCGGGTCGTGGCGGCCGCACGCCGCCACGGGTTCATCGTCAACGCGACCGGACCCCACACGGTGCGGCTCGCTCCGCCGCTCGTGCTCGGCGACGACGACGCCGACCAGTTCCTGGCCGCATGGCCCGGGATCCTTGATGATGCAGAGGACGCCGGCGACTCCGCCGCATCCGCCGATCACTTGGGAGCCCCCTGATGACCCGACACTTCCTCCGCGACGACGACCTGGGGCCGGCGGAGCAGCGTGAGGTGCTGAGCCTGGCAGCCTCGCTCAAGCAGGCGCCGTACGACTCGCAGAGCCTGGCCGGTCCGCGCACCGTGGCCACGATCTACGACAAGCCGACCCTGCGCACGCAGGCCTCCTTCGCCGCCGGCATCGCCGAGCTCGGCGGCAACCCGATGATGGTCGACGGGTCGCTCGCCGGGATCGGGAAGCGGGAGTCGGTGGCCGACGTCGCCCGGGTGCTCGGGCGGCAGGCCTCGGTGATCGTCTGGCGGACCTACGCCCAGGCGGCCCTCGACGAGATGGCCGAGCACGCGGGGGTGCCGGTGATCAATGCGTTGACCGACGAGTTCCACCCGTGCCAGCTGCTCGCCGATCTCCTCACGATCCGCGAGCGGAAGGGCGAGCTCGCCGGGCTCACCGTGGCGTTCATCGGCGACGGTGCCTGCAACATGGGCAACTCCTGGCTCCTCGCCGGGGCGACGGCCGGACTCCACGTGCGGATCGCGGCGCCGGAGGGGCACCAGCCAGAGGAGCAGTACGTCGTTCGCGCACGCGAGATCGGTGAGCAGACCGGGGCGACCGCCGAGGTGATGACCGACCCGAAGGAGGCTGTCGGCGGCGCCGATGTCGTCGTCACCGACACCTGGGTGTCGATGGGCAAGGAGGAGGAGTCGGCCGACCGGCTCGCGGCGTTCGCCGACTACACCGTCACCGTCGACCTGATGAGCCATGCGGCGCCGGACGCGATCGTGATGCACTGCCTCCCGGCGTACCGCGGCAAGGAGATCGACTCCGAGGTGCTGGACGGTCCCCAGAGCGTCGTCTGGGACGAGGCGGAGAACCGCCGTCACGCGCAGAAGGCCATCATCACCTGGCTGCTGCGCGACGCGGCCGAGCGCGCGGAGGTGCCGCAGTGACGCAGGCCGCGCGGCGCCCCACCACCAAGAACGCCCGGCACCAGCTGATCGTCGAGCTCCTGGCGACCCACGAGGTGCGGTCACAGCCGGAGCTGCTCGAGCTGCTGATGGGACGCGGCGTCCAGGTGACGCAGGCGACCCTGTCCCGCGATCTCGTGGAGCTCGACGCGGTGCGTGTCCGGGCTCACTCCGGCGCGCTGGTGTACGCCGTACCCGGCGAGGGCGGTGACCGGCGCCCCGCCGCACCGGGGGAGACCGCGGCCGCGGGACACCGGCTCGGCCGGCTCCTCGCCGACCTGCTGGTGAGCGCCGACGCCAGCGCGAACCTCGTGGTGCTGCGGACGCCGCCCGGCGCCGCGCAGTTCCTCGCCTCCGCGATGGACAAGGTCGAGTACGCCGATGTCCTCGGGACCATCGCCGGCGACGACACCGTGCTGGTGATGAGCCGCGACCCGCTGGGTGGCGAGGAGATCGCCCGACGACTCCTGGCGCTGGCCCAGCAGCCGGCGCCCTGACCCAGCCACCATCTGTTCCTCTGACGACGAAAGACTTCCCGTGAGCAAGGTCCTCACCTCCCTGCCCGTCGGCGAACGCGTCGGCATCGCCTTCTCCGGCGGCCTCGACACCTCCGTCGCGGTCGCCTGGATGCGGGCGAAGGGCGCCGTCCCGTGCACCTACACAGCCGACATCGGTCAGTACGACGAGCCCGACATCGACGGTGTCCCCGGGCGCGCGTTCGCCTACGGCGCGGAGATCGCGCGAGCGGTGGACTGCAAGGGCCCGCTGGTCGAGGAGGGCCTGGCGGCACTCGCCTGCGGTGCCTTCCACGTCCGGTCCGGTGGCCGCGCCTACTTCAACACCACCCCCCTCGGGCGCGCGGTCACCGGCACCATGCTCGTGCGCGCGATGCACGACGACGGTGTCGACATCTGGGGCGACGGCTCGACGTTCAAGGGCAACGACATCGAGCGCTTCTACCGCTACGGCCTCCTCGCCAACCCCTCGTTACGGATCTACAAGCCGTGGCTCGATGCCGCGTTCGTCAGCGAGCTCGGCGGCCGGCACGAGATGAGCCAGTGGCTGACCGCCCACCAGCTGCCCTACCGCGACAGCGCCGAGAAGGCGTACTCCACCGACGCCAACATCTGGGGCGCCACCCACGAGGCGAAGACACTCGAGCACCTCGACGTCTCGCTGGAGTCCGTCGAGCCGATCATGGGGGTGCGGTTCTGGGATCCCGCGGTCGCGATCGAGCCGGAGGACGTCACGATCCGGTTCGAGCGGGGCCGCCCGGTGGCGGTGAACGGCACGTCGTACGACGGGGTCGACGGGCCGGTGCGACTGGTCCGCGAGGTCAACGAGATCGGCGGCCGGCACGGCCTCGGGATGAGCGACCAGATCGAGAACCGGATCATCGAGGCCAAGTCGCGCGGCATCTACGAGGCGCCGGGCATGGCGTTGCTGTTCATCGCCTACGAGCGGCTGCTGAACGCGATCCACAACGAGGACACGCTCGCCAACTACCACGCCGAGGGGCGCCGGCTGGGCCGCCTGCTGTACGAGGGACGGTGGCTCGACCCGCAGGCGCTGATGCAGCGCGAGTCGCTGCAGCGCTGGGTCGGCTCGGTGGTGACCGGCGAGGTGACGATCCGACTTCGGCGGGGCGAGGACTACACGATCCTGCGCACCGACGGCCCGACGTTCTCCTACCACCCCGACAAGCTGTCGATGGAGCGCGTCGAGAACGCCGCCTTCGGGCCGTCCGACCGGATCGGACAGCTGACGCTGCGCAACCTCGACATCGCCGACTCCCGCTCCAAGCTCGAGCTGTACGCCGGGCAGCCGCTCGACCAGGGCACGGTGCTCGTCGAGAACGGCATCCTGCTCGGCGCCCTCCCCGCCGGTGGCGCCCAGCGGATCGCCGCCAACCCCGCCCTCGAGGGCAGGGACGACGAGGAGGCCCTCGACCACGCCGCCATGGAGTCCGGCACCGACTAGCGCTGACCCGGCAGAAGTGCACGCCCCACACACGCCGACCCGGCAGAAGTGCACGCCCTACACACGCCGACCCGACGCCGGCGTACCCGACTGATAGGAAGAACTCGTGACCGAGCCGACCCGTCCGACGAGCGCAGGCAAGCTCTGGGGCGGCCGGTTCGCCGGCGGCGCGTCGCCCGAGCTCGAGGCGCTCTCGCGGTCGACGCACTTCGACTGGCGGCTGGTGCCCTACGACCTCGCGGGCTCGGTCGCCCACGCCAACGGGTTGCGCCGGGCGGGTCTGCTGACCGAGGACGACCACCGCGCCCTGCTCGACGGGATCGCCCGCCTCCGCCGGGAGTACGACGACGGCTCGCTCCGGCCTGCTCCGAGCGACGAGGACGTGCACGGCGCGCTCGAGCGCCTGCTGATCGAACGGGTGGGGGCCGACATCGGGGGCCGACTCAGGGCGGGACGGAGCCGCAACGACCAGGTCGCGACGTTGTTCAAGGCCTACCTGCGCGACCGTTGCCGGGAGATCGCGGTTCTCCTGCTCGACCTGGTCGAGACCCTCGCGGCGCGGGCGCGCGACCATGTCGACGTCGCGATGCCCGGACGCACGCACCTCCAGCACGCCCAGCCGGTGCTGCTGTCCCACCACCTCCTGGCGCACGCCTGGCCGCTGCTCCGCGACGTCGAGCGCCTGCGCGACTGGGATGCGCGCGTCGCCGGCGACTCGCCGTACGGCTCGGGCGCGCTCGCGGGCTCGAGCCTCGGCCTCGACCCGGGGGCGGTCGCACGTGAGCTGGGCTTCAGTGGATCGAGCGCGAACTCGATCGACGGGACGGCCGCGCGCGACTTCGTGGCGGAGTTCGCCTTCGTCGCCGCCATGACCGGCGTCGACCTGAGCCGGATCGCCGAGGAGGTCGTCCTCTGGACGACGGCGGAGTTCGGCTTCGCCCGCCTCGACGACGGGTTCTCGACCGGGTCGAGCATCATGCCGCAGAAGAAGAACCCCGACATCGCCGAGCTTGCCCGCGGCAAGTCCGGCCGCCTCATCGGCAACCTGACCGGACTGCTGGCCACCCTCAAGGGTCTTCCTCTCGCCTACAACCGTGACCTCCAGGAGGACAAGGAGCCCGTCTTCGACTCCGTCGACACCCTGCTCGTGGTCCTGCCCGCGGTGACCGGGATGTTGGCGACCCTGACCTTCGACACCTCGCGCCTCGCCGAGCTCGCCCCTCAGGGCTTCTCGCTGGCGACCGACGTCGCCGAGTGGCTGGTCCGGCAGGGAGTGCCGTTCCGCGAGGCGCATGAGGTCGCCGGCGCCGCGGTACGTCGCTGCGAGGAGCTCGGCTGCGACCTCCCCGACCTGAACGACGACCAGCTGGCCGGGGTGTCGGCCCACCTCACGCCGGAGGTGCGCGACGTCCTGACCGTCCGGGGATCGGTCGCCTCTCGGGACGGCCGGGGCGGAACCGCGCCGGCACGGGTACTCGAGCAGCTCGCCGAGCTCGCCGAACGTGTCGGGGCCGCGCGTGCCGCCCTCGGCTGACCTCACGTCACTGCTCGAGCGCCCGGTGCTCGAGGTGGCGCCGCTGCTGCTCGGCGCGACGCTGCGCCACGGCGAGGTCGCCTGCCGGATCACGGAGGTCGAGGCGTACGACGGGCCGAACGACCCCGGCTCGCACGCCTTCCGGGGACCCACGCCGCGCAACGCCGTGATGTACGGCCCGCCCGGCCACCTCTACGTCTACTTCACCTACGGGATGCACTTCTGCTGCAACGTCGTCTGCGGACCGGACGGCACGGCGAGCGCGGTCCTCCTCCGTGCGGGCGAGATCGTCGAAGGGCTCGCGGACGCCCGGAGCCGTCGTACCTCCGCTCGGGTCGACCGCGACCTGGCTCGGGGGCCAGCCCGGCTGTGCCAGGCACTCGGGATCGGCCGGGAGCAGAACGGCCACGACCTGACGAGTCCGCCGCTCACGCTCGAGCCGGGGGCGCTCGCCGGGGAGATCCGAAGCGGCCCGCGGGTCGGGCTGCGCGATGCCGCAGAGCGCCCGTGGCGCTTCTGGCTGCCCGACGAACCCACCGTCAGCAGCTATCGACCCGCCGCCGTACGACGCCGTCGTACGACCTAGGGTCGAGAGGTGCAGCTGCGGGGGATCGTCGCCGACACCCGCCCGCTTTCGGTCCCGCCGTTCCGCCGGCTCTGGTCGGCCAACATCGTCACCGTCATCGGGGCGCAGCTGACCGTCGTCGCGGTCCCGGCGCAGATCTACGCGATCACCGGCTCATCGGCGTACGTCGGGCTGAGCGGCGTGTTCGGGCTGGTGCCGCTGATCGTGTTCGGCCTCTGGGGCGGCGCGCTGGCGGACGTCGTGGACCGACGGACGATCCTCCGTGGCACCACCGTCGGCCTGATCGTGACCAGCGCGGCGTTCTGGCTCCAAGCGGCGCTGGGTGCCGACAACGTCTGGCTGCTGCTCTCGCTGTTCGCGGTGCAACAGGCCTTCTTCGCGGTGAACCAGCCCACGCGGAGCGCGATCCTGCCGCGACTGCTCCCGCTCGACCTCCTGCCGGCCGCCAACGCGCTGAGCATGACCGTCATGCAGGCCGGAGCGATCGTCGGACCGCTGATCGGGGGAGTACTGATCCCCGTGCTCGGCTTCTCGGCGCTGTATCTCGTCGACACCTGCACCCTGTTCGCCACCCTGTGGGCGGTCGTCCGGCTGCCGGCGATGCCGATCCAGGGATCGGTCGGGTCGGCGCCAGGTCTGCGAGCAGTGCTCGACGGCTTCACCTACCTGCGCGGACATCCACTTCTGCTGATGAGCTTCGTCGTCGACATCATCGCGATGGTCTTCGGGATGCCACGCGCCCTGTTCCCACAGGTGGCACACCAGAGCTTCCTCGGTCCACCGGGAGGTGGGCTGGCCTTCGCACTGCTCTTCGCCGGCATTCCGGCCGGAGCCGTGCTGGGCGGCACGTTCTCGGGATGGGTGTCCGGCGTACGCCGTCAGGGTCTGGCCGTGGTGGGGGCGATCATGGTCTGGGGCGTGGGGATGACCGTCTTCGGGGCTGCGGTCGGTCTGGCGCCGCGCGCGCGGACGACCATGCTCTGGGTGGCCGTGCTGGCCCTCGTCGTGGGAGGTGCGGCCGACATGGCCTCCTCGGCGTTCCGCAACAGCATGCTGCAGAGCGCCGCCTCCGACGCCGTCCGCGGACGTCTCCAGGGGGTGTACATCGTGGTGGTGGCCGGCGGACCCCGCCTCGCCGACGTGGTGCACGGAGCCGCCGCTGCGACCGTCGGCACAGCCGCCACCGCTGTGGTCGGCGGCATCCTGGTGACCGTCCTCGTGGCACTGGCCGTCGCCGCCGTCCCCTCCTTCCTGCAGTACCGCCCGGCCGATGCCCCGGAGCGCAGCTGATGCCCGTTTGGGACGAGCTGCGCGAGGTGGGTACAGTCGCCTCTCGCTGCTCTGCACGGTCGGCCTCATCGGCGTCCGGCGGGTGGCACGACGAGCCGGATCTGATTTGACGCCCCCGTGCGTGGACCGGTAAGTTTTCTCAGGTTGCCCCCGAGACAGCCTCTTCACGAGGCCGATCCGGTGCGCGTCTGATTTTTGAGAACTCAACAGTGTGTTTGTCGATGATTTGGTTTGTATGTTGAACCTCCGTCCGCCTGGATCTTTTGGGGTTTGGGTGGTTGGTTTTTTTGAGTTGACGGACGATGATTCTGGTGATTGTTTGCT
>JAICSK010000264.1 GCA_025936915.1 Nocardioides sp. | reverse complement strand
CGGACCACCTCACACGCCTGCGGAACGGTCAGACCGTCGACCTCGAGCCGGTCGGCGAGCGTGCCCTGGTCGGCGTACGACATCACCAGGTAGGGACGGTCGTCGTCGAGCGAGCCGGCGTCGTACACGGTGACGACGTGCGGCGACTCGACCTTGCGGAGGTAGCGGCCCTCCTCGAGGAAGCGCTGCCGGACGTGCGAGTCCTCGGTCCAGTTCTCGGCGAGCACCTTGATCGCAACCGGAGAGTCGAGCTGCTCGTCATAAGCGAGCCAGACCGTGGCGAAGCCGCCCGAGCCGATGCGCCGTCGCACGGCGTACCGACCGAGACGAGCTGGCATGGACACGCTCGGCATTATGGTGCAGACACGCCCCGCGTTCCGGGGCGGCACGGGGAGGTCAGGGACGGGGATGACCCGAGAGGAACTCACGGCGGACGACGTCGACGAGCTCGCGCGGCGAGCCCAGGAGGGTGACCGCGACGCGCTCGAGCGGCTGCTGACGGCGATCCGACCACGCTGCCTCAACGTGTGCCGGCAGGTGCTGCCGTACACGCCGGACGCCGAGGACGCCTGCCAGGAGGCGCTGATCAACATCGCCAACAAGATCGGCTCCTGGGGCAGGCAAGGGCGGTTCACCACCTGGATGCACGTCGTCGCGGTCAACAGCGCGCGCACGACGTACCGCCGGATGAAGAACCAGGCGATCTCCAGCGACGTGCTGCCGCTGGAGAAGCCCGACCCGCGGACGACCAGCGTGATCGCCGGCACCCGGCTCGACCTGCTCGAGGCGATGGAGACGATCGAGCGCGACCACCCGCAGTTCGTGGAGCCGCTGATCCTGCGCGACGTCTACGGGATGGCCTACGAGGACATCGCCCAGCAGATCGGGATACCGCTGGGCACGGTGAAGGCGCAGATCCACCACGGCCGGAAGCTCGCCCGGCCGCTGCTGCGCGGAATCGACTGACGTGCGCCGTCTCGCGGCCGGCCTCGCGATCCTGGGGGTCGTCGCCGCGGGATGCGACTCGGGGTCGGAGTCGCCGGACTCGCCGCCGGCTCCGCGCGTGGCGGGAGACGCGGGTGACCCGGGGACGACGGCGTACGACGCGGCGATCAGCCGGCCGCACGAGGACTCCGTCTACCCCGATGTCGGCGACCCGGGTGTCGACGCGCTGCACTACGCGCTCGAGCTCAGCTGGGACCCGGAGCACACGCGACTGACCGGCACCGAGACCGTGCTGCTCCGCGCGACCACGACCTCCGACGACCTCCAGCTCGACCTGGCCCGGCAGCTCGTGGTCGGACACGTGTGGCTGGACGGGAACGCGGTGCCGTTCGAGCACGAGAGCAAGGACCTCGTCGTCTCGTCGCCGGTGCGGGCGGGCAGCCGGCACGTCCTGCAGCTGACCTATGCCGGCGTGCCCGAGCCGGTGACGGCGCCGACCGATCGGGCCGACTTCAGCACCACCGGCTGGACGGTCGCGCGCGACGGCACGGTCTGGACGATGCAGGAGCCGTACGGCGCGTACAGCTGGTACGCCGTCAACGACCAGCCGTCGGACAAGGCGTTCTACGACCTGACCATCTCCGCCCCGAAGGGTCAGGTCGGCATCTCCAACGGCGAGCTCCGGACCCGGCGCGTCGTTGCCGGCCGGACGGTCACCCGGTGGCACCTGCCCGAGCCGGCGGCGTCGTACCTGATCACGATCGCGATCGGGCACTACACCGAGACCAAGGACACCGGGCCGCACGGCCTCCCCATCACGTACTGGACGCCGCCGGGTGAGGCAACGAGCCTGCGCCGGGTCAGGTACGCCCCGAAGGCGGTCGCCTACCTCGAGGGGATGGTGGGTCGCTACCCGTTCCCGACCCTAGGCGTGCTGGTGGTCCCGGGGTTGAGCGCGATGGAGACCCAGTCGACGGTGACGCTCGGCGACAACCGCTACGCGCTCTCGCGCGACGTGGTCGTCCACGAGATCGCCCACCAGTGGTACGGCGACACCGTCACGCCGGACGACTGGAGCGACGTCTGGATGAACGAGGGGATGGCGACGTACCTGGCGGAGGCGGGCTGGGCCTCGTCCCACGGCCCGAGCGGGTCACCGCCGCGCGGCCTCGACGCGATCCTGCACCGGTGGTCGAGGTTCGCCGCCGGGATGCGCGGCCGGTACGGGCCGCCCGTCCACTACCACCCGGGCTCCTTCGGCGAGGGCGACGTCTACTACATCCCCGCACTGATGTGGGACACGTTGCGGCAGCGGCTCGGCGACGGGGAGTTCTGGTCGCTGGCCCGGCGGTGGCTGACCTCCCACCGCTTCACGTCGCAGAACCGGACCTCCCTCGCGGCCTGGTGGAGCCGGCAGTCGGGCCAGGACCTCACGCCGTTCTTCCACGCCTGGCTGTCCGGCGCCACCGAGCCCACGTGGCGTGCGTCTGGGGGCGTGTAACCGACCTCAGAAGAGCAGGGCGGAGGCGGGATCCTCGAGGATCCCCGCGACGTCGGCGAGGAAGCGTGAGCCCTTCTCGCCGTCGACGTGGCGGTGGTCGAAGCTCAGGGCCAACGTCGTCACCTGGCGTACGACGATCTCGTCACCCTGGGCGGACGAGACCACCCACGGCTGCTTCCGGATCGCGCCGAAGGCCAGGATCGCGGACTCGCCGGGGTTGAGGATCGGCGGCCCGCTGTCGACGCCGAAGACGCCGACGTTGGTGATCGTGAACGTGCCCCCGCTAATCTCCGCCGGCTGGGTCCT
>JAICSK010000158.1 GCA_025936915.1 Nocardioides sp. | reverse complement strand
TCGGACCCGGTGGGTTCGGGGAGGTCGGCGGATTCCCAAGGCCCCGGAGGTCCCGTGAGCTCCGTGGCTTCCATGGCGACATTGTGGACCGAGAGGGCCTCGCGCCACGGGACTTCGCGACAACGCGCCGCGCGCCGGACGTACCCCGAGGCTGCGTGGTGAGGTTCAGGGCCCGCAGAGTGCTTCGAGGACCACGTCGACGAGTTGCTCGTTCATCGCCTCGGTGATCGAGCCGTTGAACGTCAGCGCCACCGCTCGGTCGCCGTTCTTGGACGTCCAGGCGTCGCTGGTGAACCCGAGGACCTCGCCGGAGGCGCCGTAGGCTGGGCCGCAGTCGGTCTGGAGGGCGGCGATGCCGAGCCCGTAGCCGCTGAAGGGGAGGTCGTGGTTGGTCTCGGGACGCATCTGCAGCATGCGGTGGAGCAGGGCGGGTGGCAGGAGCTTGCCGGACAGGAGGTCGTGGTAGAACCGCGCCACGTCGCCGACGTCGGACACGACCCCACCGGCCGCCCAGAGCCAGTTGAGCTCGAGGTTGGTCGCGTCCGTGCCGTGGTCGTAGCCGTCCGCCACGGGAGGCGTTCTGGTGCGACTGGTGGCGAGGCTCGCGCTGCGCATGCCCAGCGGACTGAACAGCTGGCCGGCCAGGAGGTCGGCGAGGGTTCGATGACTCGCGGTCTGAAGGATCATCCCGAGGACGATGAAGTTGGTGTTGGAGTAGTAGGAGCGTGTCCCCGGTGGGAACATCAACGGCTCGTGGGACACCAGACCGACCATGGTCGCGGGGTCGGTCGAGGTCTTGCCCGACACGTAGTGGGCGACCTCCTTGTCGGTGTAGTCGGGGAGACCGCTGGTCTGGCCGAGGAGGTCGGCGATCGTGATGTCGGCGCCGCGAGGGAGCAGCCCGGGCTCCCACTTCTCCACGGTGTCCGAGAGGGAGAGCCGGCGTTGGGCGACCAGGCGGAGCGTCACCGCGGCGACCATCGACTTGGTGAGGCTGGCCACCTGGAACCGGTCCGCGCCGGTCATCTTCGTCTTCGTGGCGACGTTCGCGACTCCGACCGCCACGGTCCGCGTCTGCGTGCCACGGCGGATCACCACCACCGCACCCGGGAAGACCTGAGCGTCGACCCCGGACTGGACGATCTGACGGATCGACGACACCTCGTTGGTCAGGCCGGTCTCGTGCGACGAGGTGTGCGCCGAGCCTGACGTCGAGGACGTGGCTGGTGACGGCCCAGCAGCCGGCGGCGATGTGTGGGATCCGCACGCGGACACCGCGAACGCGAGCGCGAGCAGGGACCCTGCGCCTCGTCGGGCGGGTGATCCCGCTCCCCGGTGGCTCATGGGGCGAAGTGTGATCCCCTGAGGACGGGATCGCCACCGGGAATTCCGCACGTGGAGCCGCCTGTCGGAATCGAACCGACGACCTATTCATTACGAGTGAATCGCTCTACCGACTGAGCTAAGGCGGCGCGCTGCCCGTGACATCCTCGGCGACGAGGGCCCGGGCAACGGCGGGAAGTATACGGAGCGCCGACGGGGCGGGCGGAATCGACGACGTACACCTGGGGCGTCATGGGTTCTGGCTGATGGAGCGACTGATGGAGCGACCACAACGCATGCGGTTGGAGGCGGCTCAGCAGGACAGCCCGTTCTTCGGTACGACGCCCGAGACCAGGTAGGCGTTGACGGCGTTGTCGACGCACGGATTGCCCTGGTGGTAGCCGGTGTGGCCGTCGCCGTTTCGGCTGATCAGGACCCCCGAGTCGAGCTGGTGGGACAGCGCGACCGCCCAGCGGTACGGCGTGGCCGGGTCGCGGGTGGTGCCGATCACCACGATCGGCCGGGCACCCTTCGCATGGATCGGTGGCGTCGTCTCGTCGGTGCGCGGCGTGAAGCCGTCGCACGACGTCAGGCCCCACGCGTAGACCTTTCCGAACACCGGCGACGCCTTCTCGAACGCCGGGAACTGGGCCGGCACGTCGCGGTAGGGCAGGGAGTAGGGGTCGTCGAGGCAGGAGATGTCGAAGAACGCCTCGAGGAAGTTGCTCTTGAACGTGCCGTCGCTGTTGCGGTCCGCGTACGCGTCGGCGAGCTGCATCAGCAGGCTGCCGTCGCCGTTGAGTGCCGCGCGCAGCGCCGAGCTGAGCAGGATCCAGTAGCTGCGGTTGTAGAGGGTCGCCGCTATGCCGTAGAACGCGTTGCCGGCGGTGAGCTGACGGCCATCGGAGGTCGGCAAGGGCTTCTGCGCGATCTGGTCGAGCAGCGTGCTGATCGACCGCTGCACGGCGGGCACGTCCGCGCCGAGGAAGCAGCCGACGTCGGACTGCACGCAGTTGGCGGCGTAGGCGTCGAGCGCCTTCTGGAACCCCGCCGCCTGCTGGAGCGCGGCCGCGCGGGTGCCGAGCGTGGGGTCGACGGCACCGTCGAGCACGAACCGACCGACGCGCTGCGGGAACAGCTGGGCGTACGTCGCGCCGAGCTCGGTGCCGTAGGAGGCGCCGAAGTAGTCGAGCCGCGGCTCGCCCAGCGCCGCTCGCAGGATGTCCATGTCGCGGGCCGCCTCGTTGGTCGACACGTGCGACGCCAGCTCGCCGGAACGGGCGGCGCAGCCACGGGCGAGCGACAGCTGCTCGCGCCGGAACGTCGCGATCTCGGCCGGGGTGGTCGGGTCGGGGTCGCCCGAGAGATAGGCGTTGAACGCCTGGTCGTCGAGGCAGTCGACCGGCGAGCTCTGGCCGGTGCCGCGCGGGTCGAAGCCGATCAGGTCGAAGTGCTGCAGCACGGGGTCGTCGAAGTAGGTGCCCCTCCCCGCGGCGTACGACGATCCGGCGGCTCCCGGGCCGCCCGGGTTGACGACCAGCGACCCGATCCGCGAGCCGGATGCGGCGACCTTCAGCACGTGGAGCCGGATGGTGCGACCGCCCGGGTGACGGTAGTCGAGCGGCACGGCGAGCCGGGCGCACTGGTTGTCACCACAGCCGGACCAGGCGAGGTGCTGGCCGTAGAAGGGGGCCAGCGAGGGCGACGGCGGCTGCGACGCGGGTGGACCGCCGGACGGCGCGACCGGAGTCGGACCGCCGCCACTCGGCTGATCGGTCCCCGACGACCCATGGGTGAGCACCAGGGCAGCCGCACCCACGAGCACGACGACGGCCAAGACAACTGTCGCGGCGACGAGACGCCTCACCACTGCGTCACCGGGCGGGCGCCTTCAGCGCGACCATCAGCGACTCCAGCGCGAGCGGGACCGGCACGTTGAACTCCAGCATCTGCTGGCGGGCCTCGAAGATCCATCCGATCCGGCGGAGGTTGAGCTCGGCGGTCGACGTGCGCACCAGCTGGTCGACGTCGGGCCGGATCTCCTCGTTGACCAGTGTGACGCCGGCACCGGTGGCGACCGCGATCGCGTCGCGGTAGACCGACACCAGGTCCATCAGCCCCCGGTCGACGACATCGAGATGACGGCGCTTGGCGCGCGTCTTCTGGGCGCGCTCCAGGGCCGCGGCGGCTGGTGCGTACTCCCGCGGGCGGCGGCCGCGCTCCACCACGCCGTACGACGCGTCGAGGTCGGCCCGCTCCCGAGCGTCGAGCTCGCCGGTGATCAGGTCGGCCTCCTCCTGGGTGGTCTCGACGAGGTTCTGTGCGGCGTTCATGCAGGAGGCAAGGCCGGTCAGCCGGGCCGGGATCGAGACGACCTCCTTGCGCCGGTTGCGAGCTCCCTCGTCGCGGGCCAGCGCGCGAGCGCGGCCGATGTGGCCCTGGCTGGCGCGGGCGCAGTAGGACGCGAGCGCCGCATCGACACCGTCGGTGCGAGACAGGAAGTCGGCGACCTCGTCGACCGACGGGGTCGACAGCGTGACCAGCCGGCAGCGCGACCGGATGGTGGGCAGCAGGTCCTCGACGGTGGGGGCGCAGAGCATCCACACCGTGCGCTCGGTCGGCTCCTCGATCGCCTTGAGCAGGGCGTTGGCGGCCTGGTCGGTGAGCCGGTCGGCGTCCTCGACGATCATCACCTGCCATCGACGTCCGACGGGAGCGAGGGCCGAGCGTCGTACCAGGTCGCGCACCTCGTCGACCCCGATCGAGAGCCGGTCGGTGCGTACGACGGTCACGTCGGCGTGGCTCCCGGCGAGGACGGTGTGGCAGGAGTGGCAGACACCGCATCCCGGCGGCTGCTCCGCGCACTGCAGGGCGGCGGCGAACGCGACCGCGGCATTGGACCTCCCGGACCCGGGCGGCCCGGTGAAGAGGAAGGCGTGGTTCATGCCTCGCCCGGCGGCCGCCGTCCGCAGCGAGTCGACGACCCGGCGCTGACCGACCAGGGTGTCCCAGACCGTCGCGGCGTCGGTCGTCGTGGTCATCGCACCGCCTGGGCCAGCAAGGGGCTCACCCGAGTGAGCACGACGTCGGTGATCTCGTCGGCGGGACGCGACGCGTCCACCACGAGGTAGTGGTCGGGATCGGTGGCGGCCAGCGCCAGGAACGCTTCGCGCGCGCGGATGAAGAAGTCCGGCGACTCGCCCTCGATCCGGTCACGCTCCTGGAACCGGCTCAGGCCGCGCTCGGGATCGAGGTCGAGGACGACGGTGAGATGGGGCCGGAGGTCGCGCGTCGCCCACCGGGCCACCCGCTCCACGTCGGCAGGGTCGAGCTCGCGCCCCGCCCCTTGATAGGCGAGGAGGGAGTCGACGTAGCGGTCGGTGATCACGACCTGGCCGCGGGCCAGCGCCGGCATCACGACGTCGTCCACGTGTTCGGCCTTGTCCGCGGCGTACAACAAGACCTCGGTGCGATGGGAGAGCTCACCGGTGGCCGGATCGAGCACGATCCGACGCATCTCCTTGCCGACCGGGGTGTCGCCCGGCTCGAACGTCAGGACCGGGTCGTAGCCACGCTGCTGGAGGGCGGCAGCGAGGGCGCGCGCCTGGGTCGACTTCCCCGTCCCGTCGCCGCCTTCGAAGCAGACGAAGACCCCGGTGGTGGTGTGCACGCAGCCCTGCCCCTTCGCCCTCGACGGTCGTCCACGGCCCGGTGGCGAGCGTAGTCGAGACCACCGACCGGCCCTCGCTACGGTGACGTCATGACAGCCGCCACGACTGCCACACCCACGCTCGTGACCTCGGACAAGGCGATCCTCGGCGGGGCGGGGCTGCTGACGGTGCTGGCGGGCGTCGCCGACTACGGGCACTGGGGCTCGGTGGCCGCCTTCCTCGTCTCGGCGGGGGCGGTGTGCCTCCTGGCGTCGGTGGTGGGTCGCTCGGTCGAGCAGCTCGGCGACCGCTTTGGACCCGGCGCGACCGGCGTACTCCAGTCGGCGCTGGGCAACCTGCCCGAGCTGTTCATCTGCATCTTCTCGCTGAAGGCGGGCCTCCTGGACGTCGTGCGGGCGGCGATCGTGGGCTCGATCCTGGCCAACCTGCTGCTCGTGCTGGGCATCGCGTTCGTCGTCGGCGGTCTGCGCCACGGCACCCAACAGCTCGGCTCGGAGCGCGCCCGGACCATCGTGGTGCTGATGCTGTTGTCGGTCGCCGCGATGGCGATCCCGTCGCTCGCCCACTGGCTGCACACCCCGGCCGACCCGCACGAGAAGACGTTCTCGGTGATCGTGTCCGTGCTGCTGTTGGTGCTGTTCGCGCTCACCCTGCCCTTCTCGTTGCGCCGGTCGAAGACCGACGACGTGGGGCCCGAGGAGACCTCACCCGAGGCTCCGCGGTGGCCGGTGTCGCTGGCCGTCGGGTTGCTCGCCGCAGCCGGGATCGCCGCAGCGTTCGTCTCCGACTGGTTCGTGCACGCACTCCAGCCGGCGATGGACTCGCTCTCGGTCAACCAGACCTTCGCCGGCCTGGTCGTCGTCGCGATCGCCGGGAACGCGATCGAGAACGTCGTCGGCGTGCAGCTGGCCGCCGCCGACGAGTCGGCGTACGCCTTCTCGGTGATCCTCAACAGTCCGGTCCAGATCGCGCTCGTGCTCGCGCCGGCACTCGTGCTGATCTCGCAGATCTTCGGCCTCGCCTCGTTGACCCTGGTGCTGTCGCCGATGCTCGTGGTGGTGCTCCTGCTCTCGGTCATCCTCGCGGCGTTCATCGCCTTCGACGGCGAGTCGACGTGGCTCGAGGGTGCCTCGCTGATCGTGCTCTACGCCATCGTCGCCACGGCGTTCTGGTGGGGCTGAGGGCTGAGGGAGGTCAGTCCGAACGCGGGGAACGGGCGGTGGTCACCGGTCCCGAGTCAGCTCTTGGAAGCGGCCTTCTTCGTCGACTTCTTGGCGGTCGACTTCTTGGCGGTCGACTTCTTCGTCGTCTTCTTCGCTCCACGCTTGGCGGCCTTCTTCGCCGGGCCCTTCGCCCGGCGCTCGGCCAGCAGCTCGGCGGCACGTTCGAGGGTGATCGCCTCGACCGAGTCCTCCTTGCGGAGGGTCGCGTTGTACTCGCCGTCGGTCACGTAGTCGCCGAACCGTCCGGACTTCACCACCACCGGTGCGCCGGAGACCGGGTCGGGCCCGAGCTCCTTCAACGGCGGGGCCGCTGCGGCGCGCCCGCGCTGCTTGGGCTGGGCGTAGATCGCGAGCGCCTCGTCGAGGGTGATCGTGAGCAGCTGGTCCTCCGACTGCAGTGAGCGCGAGTCGGTGCCCTTCTTCAGGTAGGGGCCGTAGCGACCGTTCTGGGCGGTGATCTCGACGCCGTCGGCATCGGTGCCGACGACGCGAGGCAGGGACAGCAGCTTGACCGCGTCGTCCATCGAGACGGTCTCGAGCGACATCGACTGGAAGAGCGACCCGGTGCGCGGCTTGGCGTTCTTGGGTGCGTCGTCCGGGAGCTGCTCGGTGACGTAGGGGCCGTACCGGCCGTTCTTGGCCACGACGCGCAGACCGGTGTCGGGATGGACGCCGAGCTCCTTCTCCTCGCCGGCGGGGTTGGCCAAAAGCTCCTTGGCCTTGGCCAGGGTCAGCTCGTCGGGCGGGAGGTCGTCGGGCACGTTCGCGCGGATCGCGGCAGGAGCACCGTCGGGGCCGTCGGAGTCGCCTCCGCCAGGGCCTTCGAGGTAGGGCCCGTAGCGCCCGACCCTGAGCACGATCCCGCTCTCGGGGCCCCCGATCGGGAACGTCGCCAGCTCCTTGGCGTCGATCTCGCCGAGCTCGTTGACGAGCTGGTGCAGGCCGACGACCCGGTCGGACCCGAAGTAGAACTCGCCGAGCTCGGTGACCCGGTCGGCCCGGCCGGCCGCGATCTCGTCGAGGACGTCCTCCATCCCGGCGGTGAACTCGTAGCTGATCTGCCGAGTGAAGTGCTCCTCCAGCAGGCGTACGACGGAGAACGCGATCCACGCCGGCACCAAGGCGGTGCCCTTCTTGTAGACGTAGCCGCGGTTGAGGATCGTGCCGATGATCGAGGCGTACGTCGACGGCCGACCGATCTCCCGGTCCTCGAGCTCCTTGATCAGGGTGGCCTCGGTGTACCGGGCCGGCGGCTTCGTCTCGTGCCCCTGCGGGGTCAGTGACGCGGCCGAGACAGGTTCGCCCTCGTGGAGGTCGGGCAACGGCGCTTCGGCGTCGTCCTGCCGCTTGTCGTTGTCGGTGCCTTCGACGTAGGCCTTGAGGAAGCCGTGGAAGGTGATCACCCTGCCACTGGCGGTGAAGACGACGTCGCGCCCGTCGTCGGCGATTCCGCCGATGCGGATGGTCACCGACTGCCCGACGGCGTCCTTCATCTGCGAGGCGACGGTGCGCATCCAGATCAGCTCGTAGAGCCGGAACTGGTCGCCGGTCAGGCCGCTCTCGGCCGGGGTGCGGAAGCGGTCGCCCGACGGACGGATCGCCTCGTGCGCCTCCTGCGCGTTCTTGACCTTGGAGGCGTAGGCGCGGGGTGCGTCGGGGAGGTACTCCGCGCCGTAGAGCTCACGGACCTGCGATCGTGCTGCCTCGACCGCTGCGCTGGACAACGTGGTCGAGTCGGTGCGCATGTAGGTGATGTAGCCGCCCTCGTAGAGCCTCTGGGCCACCGACATCGTCACCGACGCGCTCATCCCCAGCTTGCGGCTCGCCTCCTGCTGCATCGTCGTGGTGCGGAACGGCGCGTACGGCTGCCGGCGGTAGGGCTTGGACTCCACCGACCGCACGTCGTACGACGCCTCGCGCAGCGCGCGGACCAGCGCCTCGGCAGCGTTGCGGTCGAGGTGGACCCGGTCGGTCCGCCGCTTGTCCTTGAGCCCGCCGTCGTTGCGGAAGTCGGAACCGCCGGCCACCCGCACCTCGTCGATGCTGTGCAGCTTGGCCCTGAACATCCGCGGCTCCTTGCCGGAGCCTGCGTCGAAGGTCCCCTCGAGGTCCCAGTACGACGCGACCCGGAACGCCATCCGCTCCCGCTCGCGGTCGACCACGAGCCGGGTCGCGACCGACTGCACGCGACCGGCGGACAGTCCCGACATCACCTTCTTCCACAGGACCGGGCTGACTTCGTAGCCGTAGAGCCGGTCGAGGATCCGCCGGGTCTCCTGTGCCTCGACCAGGTCGTCGATGATCTGGCGAGGGTGCTCGACGGCCTCCAGGATCGCCGGCCGGGTGATCTCGTGGAACACCATCCGATGCACCGGGACGGTCGGCTTGAGCTCGTCGAGGAGATGCCAGGCGATGGCCTCGCCCTCGCGGTCCTCGTCGGTGGCGAGGTAGAGCTCGTCGGCGTCCTTCAGCAGGCTCTTCAGCTTGGCGATGTGGCTCTTCTTGTCGCGCGGCACGACGTAGTAAGGAGTGAAGCCGTTGTCGACGTCGACGGCGAGGCGACCCCAGGGCTTGTCCTTGATCTTG
>JAICSK010000214.1 GCA_025936915.1 Nocardioides sp. | reverse complement strand
CGCATCCCGTTCATCTGGCGTGGACCGGGAATCGTTTTCCAGGAGATGGTTGGGCCGGTCTCCCAGCTCGATCTGGCCCCCACACTGGCCGAGCTGGCCGGGGCGGCGGCCCCGGATGCGGGGTTTGCGGGCCGGAGCCTCGCGCCCGCCCTGCGGGGAGGGGAGCCCGCGGAGACCACGGTCGCCTCCGAATACCTCGCCGAGGGCGTCACCCATCCGGCGGTGATGGTGCGCCGCGGCCGGCACAAGCTCGTGCGCTGCCCCGGCGATCCCGACCTCCTGTTCGACCTCGAGGCCGACCCCCGCGAGCTGCGCAACCTGGCCCATGATCCGCCTCACGCGCGCGCGCGTGAGGAGCTCGAGGCCGAGGCGGAGCGCCGCTGGGACCTGCGATCGCTGCGCGAGGAGGTGCTCGAAAGCCAATCCCAGCGCCGGATCGTGGCCTCTGCGCTTGCCACCGGGGCGCACGCGCCCTGGGATCACCAGCCCCACGTCGACGCATCCCGCCAGTACGTGCGCGGGCCAGCTGCCGAGCACCCCCGTCCGGGCGCGCCGCTGATGCCCGGCGGACTGCCGCTGCCGGGCGATCCGCCGTCCTCCGGCTGACCAATTCGGCCCTCGCCCACTGGTTTACTGCGGTTCTTGCCGTGTGCTCGGAGGGGACTAGTGGAGATGACCCCACGCTCACCAAAAAGGGGGATGCGTTGGCGGCGCGAATGCCGATACAGTGCTGCAGTCTGAGGAGGGGGTCAGCAGCAAGATGCGGTGGGGAGATGCGACAAAGGCGCCTCCGCTGACACGCAGTCGGGGCATGTTTGCGGCGAGTTTGCTCGTCGTCGCCGTCGTGGCGACGTACGCGAGCCTGGCCGTGATCTCGCTCACCGGCAGTGGTGACTCCTACTCCTTCCTCACGCGGCTGCCTGGAAAGGTTGCCGGAGGCCTGGTGAGCACGGTTGGCTGGCAGGCGCCGCCGGTCAAGCACTATGTGAAGGTCCAGGCTCCGTCGTCCGGCCAGGGCTCTCCGCTGGCCGATATCAACAGCCTGTTCGACCTCGGCGCGGTCTCGACGACCGGCGCGCCGAAGGTGCTTAGCCTCACGAACACGAGCTCGGCTCCGCTGCCGCTGACGCTCAGCGTAAGCAATCCCAACATCAAGGCGCAGTTCGCGGGCGGGACCACCAGCATGGTCGTTCGCCCTCGCCACGCTGCGACCGTCGAGCTGAGGAGCGACCCCTACCATGCCGGCCCCATCACGGGCACGCTCATGGTGGCGATTGCGAATTCCCGCGTCGGTGCGTACACCATTGACCTCACGGGCGCCCAGGCGCCACTGCCCATCAGCTCCCTGACCGCGACCCCGGCTCCCCACGGTGCGGTCAAGCTTGCGTGGAGCCCGTCGCAGTCCTCGGGCGTGACTGGCTATGCACTCGAGCGATCCGCGGGCGCGAGCGGCGCGTGGACGACCGTGGCCACCCTTCCGGCGAGCGCTACTAGCGCAGTCGACCAGACGCCCGCCGATGGCACGTACGTCTATCAGATCCTGGCCGTGGCACCGGGTTCGGGCTCTGTGGGCTCCGTCGAGAGCAGCCCTGGCCCGCAGGTGACGGCCGTTGCGGACACGACCGCCCCGGCCAAGCCGAATGAGGTCATGTCGCCTCCGTTCATCAACGTCGCCGACGTCATGAACGGCGCCGATGTCGTGGTGCCCGTCAACCTGGCGTCCGATAGCAGTCCCACCGACACGATCACCGTGACGCTGACCGACGACGCTGGAACGACCGCTGTCGGCCAAGCGAGCGGCGGAAGCTCCACGGTGAGCGTGAAGGTCCCGGGCGCTGGCGCGCTCCATGATGGCGAGATCGGGGTCTCCGCCACGGCCACGGACAGCTTCGGCAACACGAGCCCCTCGGTTTCCGGGCCGGACATCCTCAAGGACACGAAGGCTCCGGATGCCCCGACGGTGAGCGTGCCGCCGATCGCCTTTGCGAACGCGCCCTCGGTGCCCGTCACCGTGACGACCGATACTCCTGGAGACCTCGTCAACGTCCGGATGACGGACGGCACGAATGTCGCAACGGGCTCGGATACGGAGACCGCGGACGAGACGTCGATCGTCATCCCGGTGAACGCCACCGGGCTGGACGACACGACCGGCGGCGATGTGATCGCCGTTACCGCCACGGCGACCGACGAGGCCGGGAACCCCTCGTCGGCGGGCACGACCTCAACCACCAAGGACACTATCGGCCCGGCGCTCCCCAGCTCGATCGACGTGGTCGGCGGCCCCGACAACCCACCCGGCGTCGTGACGTCGGCGTCGCAGAGCGCGGTCACCGTCGAGGCGACGTTCGACCAGCCGCCCTCGCCGGACGACCGGTTCGTCATCTGGGTGGCAGGTACGGCGTACGGCGTCACCGCCGACGGGCAGAGCTCGACCCTCACGGTGGGCCCGCTCGACCTCAGCGACCTGCCCGACGGCACCTACAAGCTCGGCATCAAGGAGACCGACCCGGACGGCAACGTCAGCACGCAGTGGACATGGCACTTCGTCAAGGACACGGGCGGCGCCGAGGCTCCCACCGGCGTCGGCGTCCCCGCGGGCCCGAACAACCCCGCCGGCTACGTGAACGCGGCCACGCAGACCGCCGCCACCATCGTGGCGACGTTCGCCGGCCCGACCGATCCGGCCGACCAGATCTCGCTGACGGTCGGCGGGATGGCCCTCTCGACGCAGTCCGGCGGCTCCGACCAGCTCTCCTGGACGGCCGACCTGAGCGGCCTGCCTGACGGGACGCTCCCGATCACGGGCACGATCGTCGACGCGAACGGCGTCAAGTCCACCTTCACGGGCTCGCTGATCAAGGACACCCAGGCTCCGCCGGCGCCTGCCGTTGCCAGCGTCATCGGCCCGCCTGCCAACACGATCACGCCGTCCGGCGCTTCGTGCGTCAAGGTGTTCGTCGCCTTCAACCAGGCACCCGACCCGAACGATGTCGTCACCGTCTCGCTGTCCGACGGCAGCACGAGCGCCGAAGCGTCGGCGAACGCCGGAGACGGCCACGTGATCGTCGGCTGCATCGACGCGAGCGCGCTGGCAGCCGGGTCGATTTCCGTGAACGTCACCGTCACCGACGTCGCCGGCAACAGCACCGACTTCACCGGCACCCCCGCCGTCCTCCTGGCCTGCCAGCACGGTCAGGGCAACGGGAGCGGCGAGAGCCCGGATCAGTGAGTCCCGGCGGCCGTTGACCGCTGGCAAACTCACGCATTTGGGTGATCGTATTTGCGCCTTGGGTTAGGCACTAGTGAGAGTGCGTCGTTGTACGCGCTCTCCTGTCCCGCCGCAGCCCAAGGAGCATCTTGATTCGCCGCCTGTCCCGCCATCCCCGCCCGACGGTCTTCGTCGGTGCCCTGCTCGCCCTCCTCGTCGTCGTCGCGCCCAGCTACGCGACGCTCGCCGCACCCACGCCGTCGTCGCCCGCGTCGGGCGTCACGGTCGATCACGTCACGACCTTCGTCTGGTCGGCCGTCAGCGGCGCCGACCACTACGACGTCCAGATCTCGGGGACGAGCGGGTTCACGTCCATCGTCACCAGCGGCTCGACCAAGAACACCCGCTGGGCCGCGACGGCCGCGCTTCAGAGCGGCACCTACTACTGGCGCGTGCGGGCCGGGACGGCCAGCGCGAACGGCGCCTGGTCGGCGGCCCGGTCGTTCACGGTCGACTGGGCGGACGTCGCCGCCGCGGTCTCGCCCCAGAACGGCGACAGCATCGTCTATCCCGATCCGTTCCTGCTGCGGTGGACGTCGGTGCCCGGCGCGCAGAAGTACCAGGTCTCGATCTCGAGCGACCCGAACCTCTCGTCGCTCGTGGCGGGCTACCCGCAGGCGGACGGGGCGACGACGACCGCTGCGACCGCCTACTCCCCGGCCACCCGGCTGGCCAGCGGCACGTACTACTGGGCGGTCACCCCGATGGATGCCGAGGGCCACCTCGGCACGGAGTCGCAGATCTACCACTTCACCTGGACGTGGCCGGACTCGACGACGCTCAGCCTGACCGACCTCGATTCCAACCCGCAGGTATTCGACCCGAAGTTCTCGTGGACGCCGGTGCAGGGCGCCGCCCGCTACGAGGTGGAGGTCAACTCCGACCAGAACTGGGCCTCCGGCTCGCGCGTGTGCTGCTCCGGCACGACGGTGGCGACGTCGTTGACGCCGACGGTGCTGCTGCCGGCGGACACCTACTACTGGCGGGTGCGCCCGTGGGACGCCAGCAACAACCCGGGCGACTGGAGCTACTACACGGACGCGCAGGCCACGCCCGCGGACACCTTCACGATCAACTACGACCCGGGCACGTCGTCGATCTCGAACCTCTCGATGCGCGACGAGAACGACGACCCGATCGCATGGTCGCCCGGCGGCATCTCGACGGATCTCCCGATCGTCTCGTGGGATCCGGTCCCGGGCGCCGCGAGCTACGAGGTCGACGTCACCCCGTGGAACGACGCGAACGTTGCGAACGCGTGTGACTACACGGCCGACAATTCGAAGCAGTGGGACGTCGACACCGCCTCCACGTCGTGGACGCCGCTCGGCGACAACTGGAACCTCGGCAAGCCGTTCAACAACTCGCACAACGTCGCCCAGGACGGCAGCACGGCCCTCGTGGTCGGCGGCCAGTACTGCGT
>JAICSK010000244.1 GCA_025936915.1 Nocardioides sp. | reverse complement strand
GAAGTCGGGGATGTTCTCCTTCTTCCCGACCCGTCGCAGCATCCGCAGCACGGCCTCGTTGGCACCGCCGTGCAGCGGGCCGTAGAGCGCGCCGATGCCACCGGCGACCGCGGAGTAGGGGTCGACCTGCGAAGAGCCGATGGAGCGGACGGCGTTGGTCGAGCAGTTCTGCTCGTGGTCGGCGTGCAGGATGAACAGGACGTCGAGGGCCTTGACCAGCCGCTCGTCGGCGGCGAACCGGTCCTCGCTCATCTTGAACAGCATCGACAAGAAGTTGGCGGTGTAGCCGAGCTCGTTGTCGGGGTAGACGAACGGCTTGCCCTGCGCGTGCCGGAACGACCAGGCCCCCAGCGTCGGCATCTTCGCGATCATCCGGACGATCTGGAGCTGGCGGATCTCGTCGTCGTCGATGTGTCGGGCGTCGGGGTAGAAGGTCGAGAGCGCCCCGACGGAGGCCATCAGCATCCCCATCGGGTGCGCGTCGTACCGGAAGCCCTCCATGAAGCTCTTGACGTTCTCGTGGACGAACGTGTGATAGGTGATGTCGTGCACCCAGTTCTCGTACTGGGTCTTGCTCGGCAGCTCGCCGTGGATCAGCAGGTAGGCGACCTCGAGGAACGTCGACTTCTCGGCGAGCTGCTCGATCGGGTAGCCGCGGTACTCCAGGATCCCCTCGTCGCCGTCGATGAACGTCACCGCGCTCTTGCAGGAGGCGGTGTTGACGAAACCGGGGTCGTACACCGAAAGCGGGCTGCCGTCGCGGTCGCGGATCTTGCCGAGATCGGAGCCCTTCACCGCACCGTTCTCGATCGGTACGTCGTACTCCTGGCCGGTGCGGTTGTCGCGGACGGAGAGCGAGTCATTCACGCTGCAAACCTAGTCCGGCCATCCGCGCGGAGCGAAACCGAGTCAGCCTGCCGACCGACCCACCTGTCACTTCCGTCCCAGGCGACGCAGGAGGTCGAGGAGCGCGGCGTGCGTCTCGGTACCGGCATTTTGGCCGCCGACCGCGCCAGCCGGTAGATTGTGCGGTCGCGACCCCTGCCGTTCTGCGTGCTCGTCACGCAGGGCAGACCCGGATGGAGTGAAGCCGGGCAGATTACTTTCCCGCGAGGAAGCGTTCGTCAGAGGTCGTGGCAGCACGCCCGAGGGGCAACCGCCCGTCGGACCAACGAACGAGAAGGGCACACGCACGTGCGTACGTACAGCCCCAAGCCCGGCGACGTCCAGCGCGAGTGGCACGTCATCGACGCCACCGACATCGTCCTCGGCAAGCTCGCCGTCCAGGTGGCCAACCTCCTGCGCGGCAAGCACAAGCCGACCTTCGCCCCCCACATGGACATGGGCGACTTCGTCATCGTCGTCAACGCCGACAAGGTCGCGCTGACCGGTGACAAGAAGAACAGCAAGCTCCTCTACCGCCACTCCGGCTACCCCGGCGGCCTGACCGCCGTCTCGGTGGGCCAGCAGCTGGAGAAGGACTCCCGCAAGGTCGTCGAGAGGGCCGTGTGGGGGATGCTGCCCAAGAACAAGCTCGGCCGCCAGATGCTGAAGAAGCTCAAGGTGTACGCCGGCCCCACCCACCCGCACCAGGCCCAGCAGGCCAAGCCGTTCGAGATCACGCAGGTCTCCCAGTGACTACCGAAGGAACGTCTGTGACCGACACGACCGCCGAGGCCACCGAGGCCCAGACCGACGGCACCGAGGCCGAGGCCTACACCGCCGACGAGCAGGGCGTGGCCTACACCTCCGAGAGCTCGCCGGCCGCCGACCCGGCCCGTCCCGCGACGATCGCGCCGGCCGCTGCCACCGGCCGCCGCAAGGAGGCCGTGGCCCGCGTGCGGATCGTCCCCGGCTCGGGTGTGTGGACGATCAACGGCCGCACCCTCGACTCCTACTTCCCGAACAAGCTGCACCAGCAGGTCGTCAACGAGCCGTTCGCGGCGCTCCAGCTCGACGGCCGGTTCGACGTCATCGCCCGCATCCACGGGGGCGGTATCACCGGCCAGGCCGGCGCCCTGCGCCTCGGGGTGGCCCGGGCGCTCAACGCCGTCGACGTCGACGCCAACCGCCCGACGCTGAAGAAGGCGGGCCTGCTGACCCGCGACGCCCGCGTGATCGAGCGCAAGAAGGCCGGGCTGAAGAAGGCCCGCAAGGCTCCGCAGTTCAGCAAGCGCTGATCGGGCGCAGTCCGGCGGTGAGCCTGCGATGATCGGGCGATGACGCAGCGGATCTTCGGCACCGACGGGGTCCGGGGGCTCGCGAACGGCGAGATCACCGCCGAGCTCGCGGTCGACCTCGGTGTCGCCGCTGCCCGCGTCCTGGTCAACCACGGCGAGTTCACCGGCCAGCGGCCGGTCGCCGTGGTCGGCCGTGACACCCGGATCTCGGGGCAGTTCCTCGAGCACGCGGTCGTGGCCGGGCTCGCGTCCGCCGGGGTCGACGTGATCCGGCTGCGGGTGCTGCCGACCCCTGGCGTCGCCTACCTGACCGACGCGCTCGGTGCCGATGTCGGGGTCGTGATCAGCGCCTCGCACAACCCGATGCCCGACAACGGGATCAAGTTCCTGGCCCGCGGCGGGGTCAAGCTCGACGACGTGCTCGAGTCGGAGATGGAGTCCCGCCTCGGCGAGCCGTGGGACCGCCCGGTGGGGGGCGACGTCGGCCGGGTCACGCCGTACGCGCGCTCGGTGGAGGAGTACTCCGACCACCTCCTCGGCACCCTCGACCAGTCGCTGACCGAGGTGCGCGTGGTGCTCGACTGCGCCAACGGCGCCGCCTCCGTGGTCGGGCCGCACACCCTGCGCGCGGCCGGTGCCGACGTGATCGCCCTCAACGACGACCCCGACGGGCTGAACATCAACGAGCGGTGCGGCTCGACCCACCTCGAAGCGCTTCGCGAGGCGGTGCTCGCCCGCGGCGCGGACGTCGGGTTCGCCTTCGACGGTGATGCCGACCGCTGCCTGGCCGTCGACCACGCCGGCGCCGTCGTCGACGGCGACCAGCTGATGGCGATGCTCGCGCTCGACCTCCACGAACGCGGTCGGCTGGCGCACCACACGGTCGTGGCGACCGTGATGAGCAACCTGGGGTTCGTCCAGGCGATGGGAGCAGCCGGGATCACCGTCCTCCGGACGGCCGTCGGCGACCGCTACGTCCTCGAGGCGATGCGCGAGGGTGGCTACACCCTCGGCGGCGAGCAGTCGGGGCACATCATCATGCGCGACTACGCCACCACCGGCGACGGGATCCTGACCGCCCTGCAGGTGCTGCAGCGGATGAGCGCTACCGCGTCGTCCCTGCGCGAGCTCGCCTCGGTGATGAGCGCCCTGCCGCAGGTGCTGCTCAACGTGCCCGGCGTCGACATCACCCGCACCGACGACCCCGAGCTGGCCGACGCCGTCGCCCGCGAGGAGGAGAAGCTGGGCGACTCCGGCCGGGTGCTGCTGCGCGCCTCGGGCACCGAGCCGCTGGTGCGGGTCATGGTCGAGGCGGCCACCTCGCAGGAGGCCACCGACGTCGCCGAGCGTCTCGCCGACGTCGTACGACGTCGCTTGGCGCTCTGAACCGCTGCCGAAAGGAGTAGGACATGCGCGACCTCGTGCTGCAGATGGGCATCTCGATCGACGGCAAGGTCTCCGGCGGCCCGGGGGAGGGCGCCGGCGGGACGACCGACGACGACGTCCTCCAACGTCACCT
>JAICSK010000125.1 GCA_025936915.1 Nocardioides sp. | reverse complement strand
GGGCCCTGGAGAGCCTCGGCCACGGCACCGACAGCGAGATCCATCTGGTCCTCTCGGTGCGCGACCTGGTGCGGCAGATCCCGGCCGAGTGGCAGGAGAACGTCAAGCACCGAGCGGCGCTCAGCTTCGGCGCCTTCCTCGACCAGATCCAGGACCCGCGGCGCGAGGGCCGCATCCCGACGTGGTTCTGGGGGGTGCAGGAGATCCCCGACATCCTCGACCGCTGGGGTCACGACCTGCCGCCGGAGCACGTCCATGTGGTGACCGTCCCGCCGGCGGGCGGATCGCCGGAACTGCTCTGGAAGCGGTTCGTCGAGGCGTTCGGGCTCGACGGGATCGACCTCCAGCTCGACGGCGAGCGGGTGAACCCATCCCTCGGCTCGGCGGAGACCACTCTGATCCGGCGGATCAACCGTGCCGCCAACGAGGAGCTCGAGCCGGCGCACTACCGGCCTCTGGTCCGCGAGCTGCTCGCCCATCAGACCCTGTCGCGACGCCGGAAGACGCCGCGGCTCGCCCTGCCGCCCGACGTACACCCGTGGGCCAGGGGCCTCGAGGAGGCCTGGATCGCCGAGATCCGGGCGCGCGGGTACGACGTGATCGGCGACCTCGACGACCTCCGGGGTGCTCCGCCGGTAACGGAGTACGCCGACCCGGACCACCCCGACGAGTCGATCGTCTCGAGCGCCGCGGTCGATGCGCTCAAGGCGGTGCTGCTCGACCACGCGCGGCTGCAGCGCGAGCTCGGGCAACGCGAGGCCGAGCTGAGCGACACCCAGCGGGCCCTGGAGAAGGCCTACCTGCGTCCGACGTACCGCTGGCGCGAGAAGCTCGTCCGTCGGCTCGAGACCGGCGGGTCGGGACGGCTGCTGATGAAGGCCTACCGCCGGGCGAGGGGCAGGAGCTCGCGGTCGGCGTAGCGGCCGACCTTCCAGGTGGCGTAGCCGTCGGCGCCCATCCCGACCAGCCCGCCCACCAGCGGGATACGCCGGGCCACGGTGCCGGCGACCTTCTTCCCGGCCACCTTGGCGACCAGGTCGGAGGCGACCTCGGCCGAGATCACGCGGTCGAGCCACGGATCGTGGGCCGGTGCGGTGGCCAGCGCCATCGGTGGCGCCGGCAGCTTCGCGGCCGCCACGAGGTCGCGCACGGTGTCCTCGCCGAGCAGGCACACCAGCACGGCGTTCTTCACCCGCGGATCGCTCAGGTCGTAGCCGCGGAGGTGGGCGATGGCCGCGATCATCCGGCACTCCACCAGGGCGAGGCCCGAGATGTTCGTCGGGACCGTGAACGCCATCGTGGCCAGGCCGCCGAGGTTGGTGACGAATCCCTGCGCTCCGGCGTACCGCACGTGGTTCTCGATCACCTCGTGGATGGCGCGGTCGACGTCGCCGCGATGCTCCTTCAGCTGCTTGTCGGCGGCCACGGAGGCCGCCGCGAGCGGCCCGATGCCGTGGATCGCGCGGTGCAGCGCCTCGCGGACGAACGCCGCGGTCAGGCCCGGGGCGAGCTCGACCAGCCGCGCGGGCTGGCGCCCGCTGCTGCGCGTGCTGGTGTCGCCGGGCATGCTTCGATCCTACGGTCGCCTCGGAACCGTGGCCTACGGTGGTGACGTGCCGGTCGAACCACCACCGACCATCTGGGAGTTCCCTTCTCCCGCGCGGTTCCACCCTCGCGACGACCTGATCGCCACCGGCGCCGACCTCGAGCCCGGGACCGTGCTGGCCGCCTACCGCCGGGGCATCTTCCCGATGCCGGTCGGCGGGCCGCGGGCGCCGATGGCGTGGTTCAGCCCGGTACGACGCGGGGTGCTGCGCCCCCGTGAGCTCCACGTCTCGCGCTCGCTGGCCCGGTCGGTGCGCAGGTTCGAGATCCGGGTGGACACCGCCTGTGCCGAGGTGATCGACGCGTGCGCCGACCCGCGTCGGCCGTCGGGCTGGATCGACGCCCAGATCCGCGAGGCCTATCTGCGCCTGTACGAGCTCGGCTGGGTGCACTCCGTCGAGACCTGGCGCGACGGCCGCCTCGTCGGGGGGCTGTACGGCGTGGCGATCGGGGGCCTGTTCGCCGGCGAGTCGATGTTCCACCACGAGACCGACGCGTCGAAGGTGGCGCTGGTCGGGCTCGTCCGGCTGCTCGACGACGGCATCGACCGGCTGATCGACACCCAGTGGCAGACCTCCCACCTGGCGAGTCTCGGCGTCACGGAGGTGTCGCGACGTCGATACCTGCGACTGCTGCCCGGCCTCCTCGAGCTTCCCGACCCCGATTTCGAACGCAGACACGCCGACGTGCGTATCTCCGGACGGACGCCGCACCGTGCACAGCGACAGGCGCCCGGATGAGCCGACCCACGAGGAGACGCATGCGGATCGCGAGGAGCCTGCCGGCCGCCGGGCTGCTGGTGCTGACCGGAGGGCTCGCCGCGTGCGGCAGCGGCTCGACGGCGGCGCCGGGCGGCGCACCGACCGATGCGTCGAAGTCGTCGTTCTGCGGATCCTTCGACCAGCTCACGGCCCACGTCTCGCCGAAGCGCGCGGCCGACACCCTGGCCCGGGTCGGCACTCCCGGTGACATCGGCGCCGGTGCGCGGCACGGCTTCGAGGTGCTGCTCGACCGGCTCCGCAAGCTTCCCGAGCATGCCAACAAGGGCGACATCACCCAGATGGCCAAGGGGCTGACCGGCACCGACCAGGCAGACGTGACGGCGTTCATCAGCTACTACGCGAGCGAGTGCCAGGGCCTCCCCACGGGCGCGCCGTCCTGAGCCGCCCCGACGTCCAACCCGTCAGATGACCTGCTGGACGATGTCCGCCAGCTCACGCAGGGACTCGATCCGATAACCGGCCCCGGAGAAGTCCTGTGCCTGGGTGAAGTCGTGGTGGACCACGGCACAGTCGATCCCGGCCGCCAGGGCTGAGCTCAGCCCCCTGGCCGAGTCCTCGACCACCAGAGTCTCCGCCCGGGGGGCTCCGAAGCGGTTCAAGCCGGTCAGGTACGGCTCCGGGTGGGGCTTGGCGAGCGTGTAGTCCTCGCGAGCGAGGACGAAGTCCATGAAGGGCGTGATCTCGCGCTGGTCGTGGATCAGGTCGAAGTCCACACGACGGGCGGTCGTCACGATGGCCATGCGGACATGACGTGAGAGGTCGGCGAGAGTGTCGACGACGCCGTCGATCTCGATGTCCTCGGTCCTCAGGTAGTCCTGGTAGTACTCGTTGCGGAGATCCCGCAGCCTGCTGATGGTCTGTTCGTCGACACCTGCCGCCCTGGCCTGGGACCACGTGCCCGATCCTCGGGTCATGTCGCGGAGGTACTGATCCCGGTCAAGCGTCACGCCGATCTCTGCGAGGGCACGTTCCCCGGCCGTGAAGTACCAGAACTCGGTGTCCACCAGGACACCGTCGTGATCGAAGAGGATGTACTTCTTCAGGTTCGTGGTCCTTTCGAGTCCGCTACAGCACCGTCGGCGGTCCTTCGTCGTCGCTGACCAGCGGCCGGCCGGCGCGGGCCCAGGCGGCCAGGCCGCCGTCGAGGTTGACCGCCTCGATGCCCTGCTGCTGCAGGAAGGCCGTGGCGTACGCCGATCGGTTGCCGACCCGGCAGACCACCAGAGTCTGCTCGGCGTCGGCCAGCTCCGGCAGCTCGGCGTACCGCATGCCGAGCTCCCGCAGCGGGACGTGCAGAGACCCCGCGACGTGGCCCGCCTGCCACTCGTCGTCCTCGCGGACGTCGAGCACGAGGAGTCCGTCGGGCAGTGGGTCGGGGACGCCCGAGACCGACGCGGTGGGGACCTCCATGGGTCCATTCAACCGGTGCCGGGGGGCGTCTGCCTCGTCAGCCCGGGGCGACGATGGTCTGACCCCCGGTGGGGAGCTGCCCGGGCCCCTGGTTGGGGGTGGGGCTCTGCGGTTGCGCCGTGTGCAGCGTGCAGCCGGTCAGGGCCGGTGAGCCCAGGACGAGCAACGTGACGAGCGTGGCCGAGATCCGCGCGGGGCGTCGAAGGTTCACGACACACCTCGGGTTCCTACTTGAGCAGGCGCGACATCCTGCGGTCGGCCAGCGGTTTGCCGCCAGTCTGGCAGGTCGGGCAGTACTGCAGCGAGGTATCGGCGAAGCTGACCTCACGCACGGTGTCGCCGCACACCGGACACTTCTCGCCCGTTCGCCCGTGCACGGCCATGTTGGTCTTCTTCTCGCTCTTCAGCTCGCTGGCGGCCAGACCGCGCGAGCGCTCGACCGCGTCGCCGAGCTCGTCCTTGATCGCCGCGAACAGCCGGTCGAGCTCGTCGGCGGTCAGGCTGTTCGCCGGCTTGAACGGCGACATCCTCGCCGCGTGCAGGATCTCGTCGCTGTAGGCGTTGCCGATGCCCGCGATCGTGCCCTGGTGGCGCAGCACGCCCTTGATCTGACCGCGACCGGCGTCCTCGAGGATGTTCGCGAGCACCTCGCGGGTGAACGCGTCGTCGAGCGGGTCGGGTCCGAGGCTGGCGATGCCGGGCACGTCCTGCGGCGACCGCACGACGTACGCCGCGAGGCTCTTCTTGGTACCGGCCTCGGTCACGTCGAGCCCGCTCTGGTCGTCGAGGACCACCCGCACCGCGAGGCCCGACTTGCTGTTCGGCCGCGGCGGCACGGCCGGCAGCTCGTCCTTCCACCGGATCCAGCCGGCGCGGGCGAGGTGGAAGACCAGGTGCAGCCCGCTTGCCTCGATGTCGAGGAACTTGCCGTGCCGGGTGACGTCGTCGACCAGCGTGCCCTCGAGGGCCTGCAGCGGCGGGTCGAAGGTCTTCAACGCGCTGAACGCCGCGAGGTGGATCCGGGCGATGGCGTGCCCGTCGAGTCGGCCCCTGAGGTCGAGGGCCAGCGCCTCTACCTCGGGCAGCTCCGGCATGGGGGTGATTATCCCGGTGCGCGCAACTGCTCGAGGATCGTCGGGTCCGTGATCTCGTGGTCGCGGGCGAGGAGTGCGACCTTGGCGATCACCTCGGCCGTGCGCGGGTCGTCGTCGGCGAACGGAAGGAAGACCCGGCCGCGGTGCTGGGCGCTGACCGGCACGATGCACACCGCGTGGCCGGGCACGCGGTGGACCGTGCCCGAGCCGAGATGGACCGAGTACGACGCCCGCCGGCCACGGATCTCCGCGTGGTGGTCGGTGGTGGTGACGTTGTCGAGGCCGAGCAGGGCGGCGGTCTCCTCGACCAGCCGCCTGCGGAGCTCCACCGACGACTCCGAGGTCTCCGGGTCCACCCCGGAGGCGTGGGCGACGGACACGACCAGGTCGAGGTCGCGCATCACCTCGCTGAAGATGCGAGGCGGCACCTCCGCGAGGGGGATGCGCCCGGGCTTCCCGGTGTGGTGGAACCTGATCTCGTCGATCGTCGCGTCCTCGACCTCACCCGGTGTACCCCACGCGCCCAGCAGCGAGCACCAGACGGTGACCTTCTCGGCGTGGAGGGTCTTCACGAAGCCGGTCTCGAAGTCGGCGACCCAGCCGCGCGAGCCGAAGATCCCGCCGGCGATCCGGGCCTGCACCTGGTGGCCCGCGTAGCGCCGTGACACCTCGTGGTCGACCTCACCGGCGGTCGGCACGTAGAGCTCGCGGAACACCTGCCTGAACGGCTGGGTGCGCCGGTCGGCGAACAGGGCGTGCTGGAGGTCCGGCCACGAACCCGACCGCAGCAGGTCGACCGGATGGGCGATCCGCACCGCCGACCCGTCCAGTCCCTGCGCCTCGCCGGACGCGTCCCGGACGTGGTCGGGGTCCGCCGCGAACCCGAGTACCCCCTCGTCGCTGACCAGCACCAGCTGGTGCAGCATCGGCGCGATCATCGGGTGCGCGAGCAGGTCCCCGAGGTCGCCCCGCTCGAACCTCTCGCCCGACACGCATGATGCTTCGAGCGACGCCCGCATCCGGGAAGCCTGCTGTCGCAGGGTCGTGACCCGGGTGCGGAGCGCCGCGATCTCGGGCGTCCTGCCCGCCTTGGCCGGCACCGACTTCAACGGCCGGTCACCACGTCGTACCTCGAGGTCGGGCGTGCCGTCGGCCGAGAGCGTGAGAGTCACGGTGAGGTCGTCATCCCTCGCCACCAGCGGCCCGTCCGCCAGATCGCGCACCGCCTCGGCCTCCATCGCCCACACCAGCCGCTGTGGGTCGCGGAATCCGGCCGTCCGGGCCAGGTTCTCCATCCCGACCGAGACCGCGGAGGCCTCCGAGGCCCGTCGTTGCGAGCCGGACGACTTGTCGGTGGCCACGAACCGGCGCAGCAGCTCGTAACGTCGGAGCACGGCATCGTCGTCCTGGAGTGGCACGAGCCCGAGCGCACGCACGGAGTCCTGGTGCCGCTTGCCGGTGATCCGCCCGACGAGCTCTCCCTCGGTGACGAGGCCGCGCAGGGCGCCGGCGAACAGCTCGGCGCGCTTGTGTCCGCCGGAGCTCGAGGCGTATCTGGCGGCCGCGAACAGCGCGTCGAACCGCTCGTCGCCCAGCGTCGCGAGCACCTCGTGGAACCACGCTACGTCGGCAGCGCCCCGCACCAGATCGGTGTGGTCCAGCGGCGTGCGCTGGCTCACCGCGGCGTTCCACTCCTGACGGACCTCTGCGGAGACCGACCAGCTCTCGTCCTTGGTGTGGGCGTGCAGCCACCACACGCCCGACTCCAGACCGTCCCATTCCAGGACCCGCTCCACGTGTCCCGCCCACTGCGGGGCGTAGACCGCGACCTCGAGCAGCCGCTTCGGCCTCAGCGCCGTCAACGCGGCCGCCACGGCCTCGTCGGTGTCGCCGCTGGCGGGGAAGGTGCGCTGGACGAGCCTGCTCAGCACGCTCTCCCGGCTGTGCGTCCAGCTGTAGCCACGGACGAACGGTCGGGTGCCGAGCGCCCCCACCAGCCGCACGAGCCAGCCGACGCCGTACACCGTGCCGATCGCCCCGACGGAGTCGGAGAAGGGCGTGGGCAGGTCGCCGCGGCCTGACTCCACCTCGAGCAGGGCGTCGCGCACCCCGTCGACGAGACTGACCACTCGCGGGTGGCGCGCCCATTCCGGTGGGGTACGCCGGGTGGCCTCCGCGAGAGCCGAGCGACCGAAGTAGCCGATGCGCTCGACGGTGTCGCGGAGCAACAGGTCCACGACGTCGTCCTCCGAGGCGATCCCCCGGTCGAAGGCCGCGAACACCAGCTCGGTCGCGGGCGGCACGCGGTACGGCTGGACCGGGATCGCACGTGGGTGGTCGACCGGCGGCCAGATGCCGTCGCGGGGAGGTGCCATCACCGTCGACCCGTGGCGAGGGTCGAAGGTGCCCTCCGGCTCGTCGACGAACCTCAGCAGCCGGAACGCCTCGGCGAGCTGCTCGTCATCCAGCATTCCTCGTCGCCAGAACTCGCTCCAGATCGCGCTGTCCAGCGCTCGAACGGCTCGCCTCGGATCCAAGTCTCGCCGGTGGCCGTAGCGATCGACCTCCACGTCCTGCCCGCGCAGCTCGTGCACGGCCAGGGGCGCGTGCACCGTGGAGACGTCGAGTCGGACCAGGAGCTCGCGGGTGGCGCGCAGCAGCGGGTCGACCCACGTGGGCCGCAGCCAGTGGACCGCCAGGGCGTCGATCAGCGACCAGTGCAGGCCCGAGTTCCCCCCGAACACCGCGGGGTCCGGGAGATCGCCGACCACCGACGAGCGAAGCGCCGGCTCTCCCTTGAGGTGTCTGCGCGGTCTCAGCTCCCGGATCATCAACAGCTCGAGCCCGCCGTCGGTCAGGGTCGGCCCGACCCGTTCCCACCACGGCTGCCACAGCTCCGGCAGGGCCGGCCCGTCGTTCCCCCGGCTTGCGGGAAGCCAGCGGATCGACGAGAGCAGCTGCGCCTCGCGACCGACCATGACCTCGGTGTGGGCGTGCTCGTCGAACCACGCCACGAGGGATGTGACCACGCGGGCGCAGCCGGCGGCGAGATCGGGAGGCGCGTCGCCGCGGTAGGGACGGACCGCCGGCGTACGACGTGCCGGGTCCGGCAACAGGATCGCGGGGATCTCGTCGCGAGCCACCGACGTCTCGACCTCGGGCGGGACGAGCTCGTCCGCAGCGCGCTTCTGCTCGGCCGTGCCGGCGCGCAGCCTCTCGGCGCTCGCGGCGACGGCCGCCCCGGGCTGACGACCCAGCAGCTCGAGCGACATCCGCCGGACGGCCGAGTTCTTGCGGCGCAGCAGGTCCTCGAGGAACACCGCCTCGTCGCCGGTGATCTCGGCCGTGTCGCGCAGGGCGCGGAAGGCCGTCGACCGTGGTTGGTCGGCGGTGTCCCCGAGGTGCCGGAAGAGCGCTGCCCGATGGGTCACGGGGTCCTCGGCCAGCCGACGCACGCGGACGCGTCGACCCTCGGCGCTCAGCCGCGCGTACGCCGGCTCCAGCAGGTGCTCGGTCTCCGGGGTCGACGCTCCGAGCATCGCATCGGCCACCTCGCCCGCCCCGAGCTTGACCTGGCGGGACCCGAGGAACCCGGTCTCGACCACCTGGGAGGAGCCGAGGCCGTCCAGCCGGTCCAGCAGGAGCGGGATGGCCGCTGCCGGCAGCGTGACGCCGGACGCGCGGGCGAGGTCGTGGAGGGGGAACGCCGACACCGCCGTGGCGACGACGCGGTGGTCGGCGTCGGCGAAGGCCGGCACCAGGGCATCCGCGGCGACCTGGAGCCGGATCTCGGTGAGCACCCGGGCCGCCGCGAGCCGGTGGCCGGCGTGCTCCTCGGCCGCAGCGGAGAGCAGGTGCGCACCGACCGCGACCGCGCGTCGTACGTCGTGGACGGCGTGGGCGTGGAGGCCGAGGAAGGCCTCGACCGCCTCGCGCCGCAGCAGCTCCTCCGCCTCGGGCGGCTCCACGAGCATCGCCCTCCACGCCGCGAGGTGCACCGCCACGCGACGTTCCTGACGTGCTTCGAGCTGCTCCCCGAACCACACCCCGGCCGCGCGCACCAGCGACGAGAAGCGCGTCATCCGCTCCTCCAGGGCCACCCCGAGGACGTGGGTCAAGGCTTCCGGGTGGGCGACGTCGAGCGACTCGAAGATCGTCTGCCGGAGACCCTCCTGCCGTTGCGCCGAACGGAGCAGCCGCTCGATGGCGGACCACCCGTCCGGGTCCCGGGCCGCCAGCAGAGCGAGGACGACGTGGCGACCCATGCCCCCGATCTCGTCGCGGCCGAAGGCCTGGTCGACGAGGCGTTCGCGCACGTCGTGATCGCCCGCGTCGATGGCCGAGGCGAGCAGCTCGCTGAACGCATGGCCGTCGCGGAGATGGCCGGCCCAGCTCGCGAACCAGGTCAGGGGTTGCCGGTAGGTGCGCGCGCCCACCGAGTACGCCGTGAGCTGACCGAAGCGGGCCATGGCGCTGTCCGCCGGATCGGGGCTGCGGAACCCTCGTCGTAGCCAGCCGGTCTGATAGGGACGCGAGACGGCCCAGGTCCACCAGCGCCCCACCTCCTCGTCGATCTCGGGCGTGATGTAGGCCAGCAGGCGGGCGCGCCGCGCTGCCGTCATCGCATCGATCGTGCGACCGACCTCGTCCGGGTTCGTCGCGCGACGGCGCCCCAGCGTCACGATCGCTGGACCGAGCTTCCCCGCGCGGGCGGCGCGGGCGGCGTCGGAGAGCGGCTCGCGGACGGCCTCGCGATAGGCGCGCAGGCGGCGCTCCGCCTCCTCCGACGAGAGCATGCTCAGCCGCCGGCGAGTGCCACGAGGCGGATCAGTCGGAGTCGGGTCTCGGCGGTGACGAGCACCCGCGCCCGGAGGTCCTCGACCTGGCGGTCGTCGACGAAGACGTAGAAGAGGCCGTCACCGAAGGCCTCGCGAGCCCGTGCCGTCGCCTCGTCGACCGTCGGCGCGGGCGGGACGTTGCGGCCCTCCGCGGCGTACTTCCCCGAGTCGACGCCGCGGACGAGGTCCACCGGCGTGAGCACGCGGAGCAGGCTGCGCTCGGCCCGGCGGCTCTCGTACTGCTCGACCTCGATCCGCACGAGGGCGTCCAGCACTTCGTCGAGCGAGTAGTCACCCGCCGCCAGCGGGACGTGTACGTCGGCCAGTGCGCTGCGCCGGCCGACGACTCGGGACTCCACGATCATGCGGTCATCTTCGCCCGAACGGCAGCGTCCGCGCTGGCGAAGCCGGTGACAGATCTCGGACCCGGAGGGAGAATCGACCATGGCCACCGCGCGTCCGTTGCCGGCATCGGGGGAGATCTTCCTCGATGCGCGCGGCGACGACCGCGCGTTGCGGGTGTCCTGGCACTACGACACCGACCTGGTGGTGCTCTCGTTGTGGCGTGGGAACGTGTGCACCGGATCGTTCCGGCTCACCGTCGAGGAGGTGCCGGAGCTGATCGCGATGCTCCGCTCCGGCCTCGACACGGCGTACGCCGTCGCCCGCTCGCGGCAGCGCCCCCAGGTCTGCTGAGAAGGCGACTCTGGCGCGGCGTCGCGGGTTGCCCCTAGATTCCGGCCATGTCTCGGGAACTGAGAACCACCCTGTTCACCTGTGCCCTCGTGGCCGGCACCTGCCTGGCCCTGCAGAGCCGGTCGGCCGCGGCGACCCCGCCCTACCGCGTGCTCTTCGACAACACCTCGGCGGAGACCGCCGGCAACGCCGACTGGATCATCTCCACCAGTCAGCCCGACCCCCTCGTGCAGAACCCGAACCCCACCGGTGAGTCCAGCTGGACCGGCGCGGTCTCGGCCTGGGGCGTCGCGCTCCAGCGCACCGGGAACTACTCGTTGAAGACCCTGCCGTCGTCCGGTCGGATCACCTACGGCGACTCCTCCAACCCGCAGGACCTGTCGAACTACGACGAGTTCGTGCTCCCCGAGCCGAACATCCTGTTCACCGCGGCCGAGAAGACCGCGATCATGCAGTTCGTCCAGGCGGGCGGCGGGCTGTTCATGATCAGCGACCACAACGGCAGCGACCGCAACAACGACGGCAGCGACTCCGTCGACGTGCTCAACGACCTGATGACGAACAACTCGGTCGACGCCGGCGACCCGTTCGGGTTCTCCATCGACTACCTCGACATCGCCGACGAGAACCCGGACGTGATCGGTGCCCAGGC
>JAICSK010000147.1 GCA_025936915.1 Nocardioides sp. | reverse complement strand
CGTTGGCGGAGGCCTCGGTGAAGGCGCGGACCGGCGGCCCGAAGGACGAGGACGAGGACGTCGCAGGCGGCACCTGGGCGGGCGTGGTCCCCCTCACCGTCAGGGCGGGCGCCGTCTTGTCCGACCAGGAGGGCCCGGTTCCGGACGACGTCAGGCGGCGGCTGGCCGACTGGTGACGCTGGATAGGGTGCCGCCCATGGAGCGCACCCTGGTCCTGGTCAAGCCCGACGGTGTACGCCGCGGCCTCACCGGCGAGGTGATCCGGCGGATCGAGGCCAAGGGCTACACCCTGTCCCGGCTGGAGCTGCGCTCCGCGACCCGTGACCTCCTCGCCGCCCACTACGCCGAGCACGAGGGCAAGCCGTTCTACGAGCCGCTGGTCGAGTTCATGCTGTCCGGGCCCGTGGTGGCGATGGTGGCCGAGGGCGAGCGCGTGGTCGAGGGCTTCCGCGCCCTGGCCGGTGCCACCGACCCCACCGCGGCCGCACCGGGCACCATCCGCGGCGACCTCGGCCGCGACTGGGGTCTCGCGGTCCAGCAGAACATCGTGCACGGCTCCGACTCCCCGGAGTCGGCCGAGCGCGAGATCACGATCTGGTTCGGCTGACAAACCCCCAGGTCACCCCGGTGTGTCTGCCCGGGAGAAGGCGGAGCCGCTCTTAACCTGCTAGCGGGTCGTCGTGTCGGGCGGATCGGCAGGCCGGTCCGCGGGGGCGCAGGTGTGCCCCCACTCCTTCCCCGGAACGACGCACCTGCGAGGCGACTGCGCATGGCGAACAGCATCATCGGCCGCGACATGGCGGTCGACCTCGGGACCGCCAACACGCTGGTCTACGTGCGCGGCCGCGGGATCATGCTGGACGAGCCCAGTGTGGTCGCCCTCAACGACACCAGCGGCGAGGTCCTGGCCGTGGGGCACGAGGCCAAGCGGATGATCGGGCGTACGCCGGACAACATCACCGCCCTGCGCCCGATGAAGGACGGCGTCATCGCCGACTTCGAGGCGACCGAGCAGATGCTGCGGTACTTCATCCAGCAGGTCCACCGTCGTCGATACCTCGCCAAGCCGCGGATGGTGATCTGCGTGCCGAGCGGGATCACCGCCGTCGAGCAGCGGGCGGTCAAGGAGGCCGGCTACCAGGCCGGCGCGCGCAAGGTCTACATCATCGAGGAGCCGATGGCCGCCGCGATCGGTGCCGGGCTCCCCGTCCACCAGGCCGCCGGGAACATGGTCGTCGACGTCGGGGGTGGCACCACCGAGGTCGCCGTCATCTCCCTGGGCGGCGTGGTCACCAGCATCTCCATCCGCACGGCCGGCGACGACCTCGACGCCGCGATCGTCGCGTGGATGAAGAAGGAGTACAGCCTCATGCTCGGCGAGCGCACCGCGGAGGAGGTGAAGATGACCCTGGGGTCGGCGTTCCCGACCCATGACGAGCCCGAGGCCGAGATCCGCGGCCGCGACATGGTCAGCGGGCTGCCCCGCTCGGTGGTCGTCTCCAGCGCCGACGTCCGCAAGGCCCTCGAGGAGCCTGTGCACGCGATCATCGACGCCGTCCGTACGACGCTCGACCAGACCCCGCCGGAGCTCGCCGGCGACATCATGGACCGCGGGATCGTGCTGACCGGGGGAGGTGCCCTGCTCAGGGGGCTCGACGAACGGCTGCGGCACGAGACCGGGATGCCGGTGCACGTCGCCGAGGATCCGTTGTCCAGCGTGGCGATGGGCGCCGGGAAGTGCGTGGAGGAGTTCGAAGGTCTCCAACAGGTCCTGGTCTCCGAGCGCCGGCGGTACTGATGCCCCGCCGCCCCGACGCATTCGACGAACGCGCCGCCCGCTCGCGCCTGCGGTCGCGGATGATCGCGCTGGTCCTGGCCTGCCTGACCCTGATGACGCTCGACCACCATCCCGGACCCGGCTCGCCGCTCGAGCCGGCCCGCGACGCGATGGGCTCGGTGTTCGGCCCGGTGGAGTCCGGGACCTCCTCGGCGATCCGCCCGGTCACCGCCATCGGCAACTGGTTCACGACCAGGCGTCGGATGCAGGACGACATCGCGGAGCTGCAGTCGGAGAACTCCCGGCTCAAGGCGCAGCAGGCGACCTCGCAGTACCAGCGCAACCAGCTCGCCGAGTACCAAGGCCTCACGTCGGCGGCCGACACCCTCCGCCAGGCGCTCGTCCCGGCCCACGTGGTGGCCTACGGCCCGGCGCAGTCGTTCTCGCGCACCGTCACCATCGACGCCGGCTCCGCCGCCGGGGTCGCACCCGACCAGACCGTGCTCAACGACGACGGTCTCGTCGGCCGGGTGCTCCGGGTGACCCGCACGACCGCCACCGTGCTGCTGATCGTCGACACCGAGTCGGTCGTCGGCGGCCGGGTGGGTGCCTCCATGAAGGTCGGCTTCCTCACCGGTCGCGGCGGGCTGGGCGACCACGGCACGCTCGAGCTGCAGCTGGTCGACCAGGCAGCCGCACCCGCCGAGGGCGACACGGTGGTCACCTGGGGCAGCAAGGACGGCGCGCCGTACGTGTCCGGCGTCCCGATCGGCCGGGTCACCGCCGTCTACGCCAGCCTGCGCGAGTCGTCGCAGCGCGCGGTCATCTCGCCGTACGTCGACTTCGGCGCTCTCGACCTCGTCGGGGTGGTCGTGCCCTCGGGCACGCACAGCGACCGGGGCCTGATCGAGGCCGACGGGACCCTGCGATGACGTCGCTGCGGGTCGGGGTCGCAGGCGCCCTGGTCGTGGTCGCGCTGGTGCTCCAGGTCGCGGTCTTCCCCCACGTCGCGTGGGAGGGCGTCGTCCCCGACTTCTGCCTGTTGGTCGTCGTCGCTGCGGCTCTGGTGCGGGGCCCGGAGTTCGCGGCCGCGCTCGGCTTCTTCGCCGGCCTGATGCTCGACCTCGCACCGCCGGCGGACCATGTCGCCGGCCGCTGGGCGCTCGCACTCGTCGTCGTGGGGTACGTCGCCGGGCTGATGCGCCAGGACACCCGGACACCGGCGACCACCGTGGTCGCGACGGTAGCGGCCTCGTCGTTCGTCGGCACCTCCGTGTACGCGCTCTCGGGCATCGTGCTCGGTGAGCCTGTCGGGAGCTTCGGCGACCTGACCCGGGTGATCCTGGTGGCCCTTCTCTGGGACGTGCTGCTCACCCCGCTGGTGCTGCCGGGCGTGATGCGCCTGCTCGCCCGACTGGAGCCGGCGAGCGCACGATGAAGCCGTCCACGAGCCGCGACCCGGAGGCGGAGCGGTCGCGACTGCGGCTGATCGTGGTCCGGGTGCTGGTGTTCTCCCTCTTCGCGACGCTCTTCGCCCGCCTCTACTACCTCCAGGTGGTCTCCGGGGACTCCTACCGGAAGGCGGCCGCGTCGCAGTCGCTGCGCGAGGTCGTCGTACAGCCGCAGCGAGGCCTGATCGTCGACGACCAGGGCCGCCCCCTCGTCGCCAACCGGACCGCGTGGGTGGTGTCGGTCGACCGCACCGTGCTCGGCAAGCTGTCGGACCACGACCGCTCGATCGTCCTCCACCGGCTCGCCGACGCGGTCCGCACGCCGGTGAGGCGGATCGACCAGGCGCTGGTCACCTGTGGTGACGCGGGCAGCCGGCGTGGTCGCTGCTGGAACGGCTCGCCGTACCAACCCGTGCCGGTGGCCACCGACGTCCGACAGTCGGTGGCGCTGCGCATCCTCGAGCAGCCAGAGGACTACCCCGCCGTCCTGGCCCAGCAGCAGAGCGTGCGTGCCTACCCGCGGCCGTACGGCGTGAACCTCGCCGACATCGTCGGCTACCTCAGTCCGATCACGGCCGGGGAGCTGAAGCAGGCACGCAAGGACCACGACACCTCGGTCAACGGCGCCAGCACCGTCGGCCGGGCCGGGATCGAGGAGGAGTACGACCGCTACCTGCGCGGCCGCCCGGGCTACCAGAAGGTCGCGGTCGACTCGATGGGCCGGGTGCTCGGCAGCGAGGGCCAGGTGCGCGGTCGCCCCGGCGACACCCTGGTCACCTCGATCGACGCGAAGGTGCAGAGCGTCACCGAGCAGGCGCTGCACGACGCCATCACGACCGCTCGCGCGACGTACGACCCGGTGACCCACCGCCCCTACCGGGCCGACTCCGGTGCCGCGATCGTGCTCCAGGCCAGGACCGGGCGCGTCGTCGCGATGGCGAGCGAGCCGACGTACGACCCCGCGCAGTGGGTGGGCGGGATCACCAAGAAGCAGCTCGACCGGCTGTACTCGCCGCGCGCCGGCGACCCGCTGCTGGCGCGGGCCTACCAGGGCCAGTTCGCTCCGGGCTCGACCTGGAAGCCGGTGATGACGGTCGGGGCCTTCAACAACGGCATGGGGCCGGCGACCCGCCTCGACTGCTCGTCGGGCTTCCAGGTCGGCAACCGGTTGTTCCACAACTACGAGTCGGAGTCCTACGGGATGATCGACTTCGCCAAGGCTCTGCAGGTCTCCTGCGACACCTTCTTCTACCGGGTCGGCTACCACTTCTGGCAGGAGTACGGCACCGACCCCACGAACGTGCACGCCCGCGACCCGCTGGTCAGCGAGGCCGAGGCGTTCGGCTTCGGCCGGCCGACGGGGATCGACGTCCCGGGCGAGAGCGCCGGCCGGATCGCCGACCGGCGCTGGAAGCTGGCCTACTGGAAGTCGATGAAGGGCTACTACTGCGGCATCGACCACAAGCCGCCGGCCGGGACCAGCGCCTACCTGAAGCTGTTCGCGCACGAGTTCTGCCTCGAGGGGAACTACTACCGCGCCGGCGACGCCGTGAACTTCGCGATCGGCCAGGGTGACACGCTGGTCACCCCGCTCCAGCTCGCCCGGGCGTACGCCGCCCTGGCCAACGGCGGCACCCTCTACGAGCCGCGGATCGCCAAGGCGATCGTGAGCCCCGGCGGCAAGGTCGTGAAGCGGATCGCCCCGAAGGTGCAGGGCCACGTGACCGACCCGGCCCACGCGATCGACTACGTCAGCAACGCCCTGCTCGGCACCGCGAAGACGGGGACCATGGCCTGGAAGATGATCGGCTTCCCGCTCGACCGGATCCACATCCGGTCCAAGACCGGCTCGGCCGAGGTGTACGGCAAGCAGTCGACGTCCTGGGTCGCGTCGTACGACGACAACTACGTGGTGCTGATGATGGTCACCCAGGGCGGCACCGGCTCGGGCACGTCGGGGCCGTTCGTCCGCAGGATCTGGGAGTCGTTGTACGGCGTTCACGGCTCGGCCGTGAACACCCGGAACGCGCTGATCCCGGGTGTCGTCGAGCCTGGCGCGCTGCCGTCCTTTCAGCCCGACGGGTCGATCCTCCCGCCGAAGCCCCGTCGTCTGCCCAGGAGCACCCCGTGAACCGACGTCTGCCTCACCCCGGCATCGACCGGATCCTGATGCTGGCGGTGCTCGGCCTGCTGGTGCTGGGCACGCTGCTGGTCTGGTCGGCCACCTCCCACCGCGACGACCTCACCGGCGGCGACCCGACGGCGTACCTGCGCAAGCAGCTGGTCAACCTCTGCCTCGGGCTCGTGCTGATGGTGGTCGTGATGGCCACGGACCACCGCTGGGTGCGGATCGTCGCGCCCGTCGTCTACCTCGCCTCGATCGGCGGACTCGTGCTGGTGCTCACGGCCGGCACCACGATCAACGGCTCGCGCTCGTGGATCGACGTGGCGGGGATGTCGATCCAGCCCTCGGAGTTCGCCAAGCTCGCGGTGGTGATCGGGATGGCGCTCCTCGTCGCCGAGCGCCACGATGCCCGTCGTACCACGGTGGGTGCGGTGGACGTGGCCGGGATGCTGGTGATCGCGGCCGTCCCGGCATCGCTGATCATGCTGCAGCCCGACCTCGGGACGCTGCTAGTGCTCTCGGCCACGGTGTTCGGCGTCCTCGCGGTGGCCGGGGCGCCGCGCCGCTGGCTCGCCCTGCTGACGGCCGGGGGAGTGGCCGGCGCGGTCGCGATGTTCGCCGGTCACCTGCTCAAGCCCTACCAGGTCGACCGGTTCCTGGCGTTCACCAACCCCGACCTCGACCCGCGCGGCGCTGGCTACAACACCGAGCAGGCACGGATCGCGGTGGGCAACGGCGGCCTGTTCGGGCAGGGTCTGTTCCACGGCTCGCAGACGCGGGCATCGTTCGTCCCCGAGCAGCACACCGACTTCATCTTCACCGTCGCCGGTGAGGAGCTGGGCCTGGTCGGTGCCGGGCTCCTGATCGCGCTCCTCGGCGTCGTCATCTGGCGGGCCCTGGCGATCTCGGCCCTGTCCACCGACGTCTTCGGCCGGGTCGCGGCGGCCGGGATCGCCTGCTGGCTCGGCTTCCAGGCGTTCCAGAACATCGGGATGTGCCTGGGCATCATGCCGGTCACCGGCGTACCCCTGCCGTTCGTCTCGTACGGCGGGTCGTCGATGTTCGCCGGGATGCTCGCCGTCGGACTGCTCCAGAACATCTACCTGCGGGCCGCGGCGTCGACCCCGACCCGCTATGCCCGGCCGGTGCGCCAGGGCCACCTCGTTTCCCGCTGAGCCCGCGCCAGACCCCGCCCACCGGCCTAACCTCTCGGTATGGCCACCAGGCGGGCGACTCGGCTCCGGGCGGAGCTGGCCGGCTGCACCGACGTCGACGGTGTCGCCCGGATCGTGCTCGAGCGCCTGCTGGGGGTCCCCGACGTGGTGCGCGCCGGCATCGCCCTGGTCGCGCCCGGGCGGCGCCAGCACCACTTCCTGCCGAGCGACCCCGACAGGCTGCGCTCCCAGCCGGAGTGGTGCCTGATCGACGCCTACGACGACCTCCCGCTCAACGACTGCATCCGCACGAGTCGACCCCTCAGCCACGGCACGCCCGAGGCCATGGCCCGCGCCTACCCGGCCCTGGCGAGGGCACAGCGCGGTACGACGGTGCGCAGCGTGGTCGCGGTCCCGATCCCGCACGGGCACGACGCGCTCGGGGGACTGCTGCTCTACTACGGCGTCGACCTCGTGGGCGACTCGGCCCTTGCCCAGGCGGTCGAGGTGGCCGACATCGTCGCCGAGGCGCTGCTCGCGGTCCGGCCGGCCGCCGAGTGGCCGCCGGCCGAGGGGATGGTGCTGCCCCCGGACGAGACGGCTCCGTCGATGGCCCGGCACTGGCTGGTCGAGGCGATGGCCGACCTGGACGCGACACCCGACGCGGTCGATGCGGCCGTCGTGTGCACGTCCGAGCTGGTCACCAACGTGGTCATGCACACCGGGCGGCCGAGCGTCGTGAGCCTCGAGCGCGACGGGGACGAGTTCGTCGTACGGCTGCAGCACATGACCGACCCGAGCCCGCGGAAGATCCTCCACCCGGACGACGCCGACCCGCTGCGCATCTCCGGCCACGGGCTCGGGCTCGTGGACGCGTTGTCCACCGCGTGGGGGAGCGACGAGCGCGAAGGGGTCACGACCGTCTGGTGCCGGTTCGGGCTCTGAGAAAATTAACAGTTGCCTCGGACAACCGATAGACTGCCCGACGATGTCGACACCCGATGCAGCCACCGCCCCGCCCGCCGAGTCCGGCGAGTACACCCACCGGCAGATCCTGACCATCATCACCGGACTGATGATGGGCATGTTCCTCGGTGCCCTCGACCAGACCATCGTCTCGACCGCGATCCGCACCATCTCCGACGACCTGCACGGGCTCTCGGTGCAGGCGTGGGTCACGACGGCGTATCTGATCACCTCGACCATCGCGACGCCCATCTACGGCAGGCTCGGCGACCTCTACGGTCGCAAGAAGCTCTTCATGTTCGCGATCTCGGTGTTCATCGCGGGCTCAGCTCTCTGCTCGTTCGCGACCTCGATGTACATGCTCGCGGCGTTCCGCGCCGTCCAGGGGATCGGCGCGGGCGGCCTCTTCACCCTGGTCCTCGCGATCATCGGCGACATCGTCTCGCCGCGCGAGCGGGCCCGCTACACCGGCTACTTCATGGCGACGTTCGGGACGTCGAGCGTCCTCGGGCCGGTGATCGGCGGCTTCTTCGCCTCGCACGCGGTGATCCTCGGCCTGACCGGGTGGCGCTGGGTGTTCCTGGTCAACGTGCCGATCGGCATCGCCGCGCTGTTCGTCGTCTACCGCACCCTCCACGTCCACCACGAGCGCCGCGAGGCACGCATCGACTGGTGGGGTGCGGTGACCCTGGTGGTCGCTCTGGTACCGCTGCTGACCGTGGCCGAGCAGGGCCGCGACTGGGGCTGGGCCTCGGGCCGCGCCATGGTCTGCTACGTGATCGGTGCGATCGGGCTCGGTGCGTTCTACGCCGCGGAGCGACGCATGAGCGAGCACGCGATGATCCCGCTCCGGATGTTCTCGATCCGGCCGGTCGCGGTGGGCATCGCCGCCAACGTGATCACCGGCATGGCGCTGTTCGGCGGGATCATGGTGCTGCCGCTCTACATGCAGATCGTGCACGGCGCCTCCCCGATGAGGTCGGGCTTCCTGATGCTGCCGATGGTGGTGGGCATGATGAGCGCCTCGATCGTCTCCGGTCAGGTGATCTCCCGCACCGGCCGCATCCGCGGGTTCCCGATCTTCGGTTCGGCGCTGGCGGCGGTCGCGCTCCTCTTCCTCTCGCGGATCGGCGCGGACACCGCGCTCACCCTGGTGATGCTTCTGATGCTGCTGCTCGGCTACGGGCTCGGCAACTGCATGCAGCCGCTGCTGCTGATCCTGCAGTCGGCCGTGCCTCCGCGCGACATCGGCGTCGCCACGGCGTCGGCGACGTTCTTCCGGCAGATCGGCGGCACGATCGGCGTCGCGATCTTCCTGTCGATCCTGTTCGGCCAGGTGGGCGGCCACATCGGCTCCGCGCTCGAGACCGAGTCGCGAACGCCGGCGTTCCAACAGTCCCTCCAGCACCCGGTCACGCCGCTGGACCACCAGTTCGCCCAGTCGTTCCAGGGCGGGCACGGCACGTTCCTCTCACAGGTGACCGACGACTCGTCGTTCATCCAGAAGCTTTCGCCGGTCCTGGCCCATCCGTTCAAGGTCGGCTTCGCGGAGGCGATGGACACGGTCTTCCTGTTCGCCGGACTGGTCGGCGTGCTCGCCTTCCTGACCCTGCTGCTGATGCCGAAGGTCGAGCTTCGGTCGACCTCGGCCAGCGCCGCCGTCCGGTCGGAGGCGGCCCCGACGGCACCGGTGACGGACCAGGTCTAGCCACCTGCCCTTGCCAGTGAGCGCGGGGCGCCACCCTGGGGGGTCGTGTGCCTGAGCACGCTCTATGGCGCGGTCTCAGGCACACG
>JAICSK010000199.1 GCA_025936915.1 Nocardioides sp. | reverse complement strand
CGCACCGGTCCGGGCTCACACGACCGAGAGCGGCAACAGCTGCCGACCCGTCGGACCGATCTGGATCTCGGTGTCCATCTCGGGGCAGACCCCGCAGTCGTAGCACGGCGTCCACCGGCAGTCCTCGACGTCGGGGACCGCGTCGGGGTCCGCGGCGACGGCGAGGGCGTCCTCCCAGTCGGACCACAGCCAGTCCTTGTCGAGGCCGGAGTCGAGGTGGTCCCAGGGCAGGACCTCGTCGTACTCCCGCTCACGGGTCGTGTACCAGTCGAGGTCGACCCCCGTGCCGGCCAGCGCGCGCTGGGCGGCCGCGGCCCAGCGGTCGTAGGAGAAGTGCTCGCTCCAGCCGTCGAAGCGGCCGCCGTCGCGCCACACCTCCTCGACGATCCGGCCGACCCGACGGTCGCCCCGCGACAGCAGGCCCTCGACGATCCCGGGCTTGCCGTCGTGATAGCGGAAGCCGATGGCACGGCCGTAGCGCTTGTCGGCGCGTACGACGTCGCGCAGCTTCTTCAGCCGCTCGTCGGTGGTCGCGTGGTCGAGCTGGGCGGCCCACTGGAACGGCGTGTGCGGCTTGGGCACGAAGCCGCCGATCGAGACCGTGCACCGGATGTCGTTGCGTCCGGTCACCTCACGCCCGGTCGCGATCACCTTCGTGGCCAGGTCGGCGATGCCGAGCACGTCGTCGTCGGTCTCGGTGGGCAGGCCGCACATGAAGTAGAGCTTGACCTGCCGCCAGCCGTTGGAGTAGGCCGCCGCCACCGTGCGGATCAGGTCGTCCTCGGTGACCGCCTTGTTGATCACCTTCCGCATCCGCTCGCTCCCGCCCTCGGGTGCGAAGGTCAGACCCGAGCGACGCCCGTTGCGGGAGAACTCGTTGGCCAGGGTGATGTTGAACGCGTCGACGCGCGTCGACGGAAGCGACAACGAGACGTTGGAGCCCTCGTAGCGGTCGGCGAGCCCGTGCGCGATCTCCGCGATCTCGGTGTGGTCGGCGCTCGAGAGCGACAGCAGCCCGACCTCCTCGAATCCCGACCGCCGGATACCGGTCTCGACCATCGAGCCGATGGTCTCGATCGACCGCTCCCGCACCGGGCGGGTGATCATGCCCGCCTGGCAGAAGCGACAACCGCGGGTGCAGCCGCGGAAGATCTCGACGGAGAACCGCTCGTGCACGGTCTCGGCCAACGGCACCAGCGGCTTCGCCGGGTAGGGCCACTGGTCGAGGTCCATCAAGGTGTGCTTGCGGACCCGGAACGGGATCCCTGGCCGATTGGGCACGACCGCCTCGATGGTGCCGTCGGCGGCGTACGCGACGTCGTAGAAGCGCGGGACGTAGACGTTCTTCGACACCGCGAGCCGGCGGAGCACCTCGTCCCGGCCGCCCGGGCGCCCCTCGGCCTTCCACTCCTGCACCACCTCCGAGATCGCGAGCACGACCTCCTCGCCGTCGCCGAGCACGGCGGCGTCGAGGAAGTCGGCGATCGGCTCGGGGTTGAACGCCGCGTGGCCGCCGGCGATCACGATCGGGTCGTCCTCGCCACGGTCGTCGGCGTGCAGCGGGATGCCGGCCAGGTCGAGGGCGTTGAGCAGGTTGGTGTAGCCCAGCTCGGTGGCGAAGCTGATCCCGAACAGGTCGAAGTCGCGCACCGGCCGGTGGGCGTCGACGGTGAACTGCGGGATGCCGTCCTCGCGCATCACCCGCTCCATGTCGGGCCACACGGCGTACGTCCGCTCGGCGAGCAGCCAGTCGCGCTCGTTGAGGACCTCGTAGAGGATCTGGACGCCCTGGTTGGGCAGGCCGACCTCGTAGGCGTCGGGGTACATCAGCGCCCACCGCACCTCGACCGAGTCCCAGTCCTTGACGGTGGAGTTGAGCTCACCACCGACGTACTGGATCGGCTTGGACACCGACGGCAGCCGGGGCTCGAGCCGGGGGAAGACGCTCGTGGACACGGCGAGACCTCTCGCACCTCTCGGGGTCGTGGGGGAACCACCAGACTACGACGGCGGTGCTCGCGGACCGCAGCCCGGAGGGTTCCCGTTGCCGCGCGGCTGCGGCGGGAGCACAATCCCGCCATCGCCGGCACGAGGGGACGACCATGGCGGACATCAGGCAGGGCCGGTGGACGGCGCAGATCGAGGGCGACTTCGTCGTGTTCATCATCGGCGCCCGGCTCCAGGCCACTCACCCGCTCCGCTCGCTACGCGACCTCGGCGAGTTCAAGCGGGGCATGAGGTCGATGCTCGGCTATCTGAGCGAGCACCCGGAGAAGGGATTGCTGGGGTTCCAGACCGCCGGGGTCAGCACGCTGGTCGTGCAGTACTGGCGGTCGTTCGAGCACCTGGAGGCGTTCGCCAAGGACGAGGACGACCCGCATCTCGCCACGTGGCGCAACTACTGGAGACGCGTGGGCCGGAGCTCGAGGACCGGCATCTGGCACGAGACGTACCTGGTGCGCTCCGGCGAGTACGAGGCGATCTACGGCAACATGCCGCCGTTCGGACTCGGGCGGGCGAGCGAGCTCGTCCGGGTGGAGTCCGGCTCGAGCGCCCGGCAACGCCTCCGCCGGCTCGCGGGCTGAGAGCCCCACGATGCTCGCGATCCGAGCCGCGCACTGCTACGACGGCGGAAGCTTCCGGCCCGACGGCGTCACCGTGCTGGTCGAGGGCGAGCGCATCGCCGGCGTCGAGGCAGTGGGGTACGACGTGCCCGAGGGCGTCGAGGTCACGTCGTACGACGGGACGCTGCTGCCGGGCCTGATCGATGCCCACGTGCACCTCGTGGCCGAGGGGATCCGGCCCGGAGCACCGGGCAGCCTCGAGGCGGCCGGGGCGCTGGGCGACGACGGGCTGGACGCCGCGATCGCGCGATCGCTGGCCACCAATGCCGCCGCGGGCGTCACCACCGTGCGCGACCTCGGCGACCGCCGCTACCGCACGTTGGTTGCACGCGACCGCCGCACCACCGGTGAGCCGCGGATCGTGGCAGCAGGTCCACCACTGACCGTGCCGGAGGGGCACTGCCACTACCTGGGCGGCGAGGTCGAGGGGGTCGAGGGCGTGCGGGCAGGCGTGCGCGACCACGTCGAGCGTGGTGTCGACGTGGTCAAGGTGATGGCCAGCGGCGGGCTGCTCACCCTGGGCACCGACATCTTCGGCGTGCAGTTCTCGCCCGAGGAGCTGCGCGCGGCGGTCGAGGAGACCCACCGTGCCGGCCTGCGGATCATCGCCCACTGCCAGTCGGAGGCGGGGGCCCGGCACGCGGTCGCGGCCGGCGTCGACGGACTCGAGCACGCGACCCTGCTCTCACCCGAGGGGATCGCCGTACCCGACGACCTGATCTCGGAGATCGCCGCCCGTGACATCACGGTGGACCCCACGCTCGGGATGGACCTCTCCCGGGCGATCCCGATCGAACAGATGCCCGCCCACGTGCAGGAGATGGTTCAGCGCCTGGGTCTCACACCCGCCCAGATCGCCGTCGGACGCGCCCGCCAGCTCGCGCGGATGATCGAGCACGGCGTCCGGATCGTCACCGGCTCGGACGCCGGCGTGACGCCGCCCAAGCGCCACGGCAACGTCTGGCGTGCCGTCGTCCAGCTGCTCGACGCGGGGCTCACCCCCGCCCAGGCCCTCGCGACGGCCACCTCTCTGGCCGCCGACGAGTGTGGCCTCACCGATACCACCGGCCGCATCGCAGAGGGTCTGAACGCCGACCTGCTGGTGGTCGACGGCGATCTCTCCGCCGACCTCACCGCCCTGGCACACCCGCGTCAGCTGTGGGTGCGCGGGACACTTCTGCCGGGTCAGCGGCGTACGGCGTGACACTTCTGCCGGGTCAGCGCTCATCGGCCGCGTCCGCCAGCTCTGCCAGGGCCGCCAGCGCCTCCGCCAGGCGTTTCTCGGCGTACCCGATCATCTGCTCCAGGCCCTCGGCGCCGAACCTGTTGGTCACGCCGTCGACCGCCTCGGCGATGACCGGGTCGAGCTCATGGGCGTCGCGTGAGTCCGAGCTGCTCATGGCGACCATCCAAACACAGCGGCGGATCGCGGACCGCGCTCGCTCAGCCCTTGACGTAGGACAGCTTCTCGCAGACCTTCCCGTCCCGGAAGCGCAGCACGTCGGCACCTCGGACGTGCCCCGGGGAACCGTCGTCGTCGGTCCAGTCGAACCGCCAGCGCAGCACCGCGCGGTCGCCACCGGCGTACGACTCCTCCTCGGTGAACGCCGCGCCGGGGGTCTGGCCGAAGAGCTCCTCCCACACCGCGCGGACGGCCTCGGCTCCGTCGTGACGCGCGCCGTCCGGCGCCGGTCCGGTGGCCTCGAAGACGCAGTCGTCGGTCATCAGCGCCATGATCGCGTCGACGTCGCCCCGGCCGAACGCCGCCGAGAACGCCGCCAGCGCGGCATGGGTGGTGCCCCACTCGCTGTCGCGACCGAACGCCGCGAGCAGGTCCGCCTGGGCGCCGCCGTGCGAGACGCCACGCGGCCCGATCGCACCGCCGGAGCGGTACATCTCCTCGCGCTGGGTGAACCACGCGTGCACCTCCGCGACCAGGTGCGGGTCCAGCCGGGTGTCGCCACCGGTTGCGGCCGCGAGGTCCCAGGCGTGGACGAGGTGATCGGCCGCCAGCTGGTGGACGTACTCACCGAGCTGCTCCTCGCCGTACGACAGGTGGACCGTGCCACCGTCGGGAAGTCGCGTGGCCGTGGCCTTGGTCGCGCTCATGGCCGCGTCGAGTGCCGCACCCACGGGGTCGTCGCCGAGCAGGTCCCCGTCGAGACTGGAGCCGACCTCCTCGATCGTCCGCCCCTCGACGAGCGGCACCGTCCAGAGGTCCTCCCCCACGACGTGGTTGACCAGGTCGCGGACGGTCCAGCCGCGGCACGGAGTCGGCGCGCCCCACTGCTCGGGCCCGACGCCGTTCACCCGGTCGGCCCAGGCCTCGACCGTGCGGTGGTACAGGGTGTTGAGGTCCATCAGCTGACTCCTTCTTCCAGGGCGATCCGCGGCAGCCGGATCCACCACTCCAGGGCGGCCCGCTTCCGGACGCGGATCTCCTCGCGGGACCAGCCGCATCAGCTCGATACGGCGGCCGAGGGGCGGCGGGCCGAGCCGGAGCCGCTCCAGGCCGGCTCCCGACCTCCCTTCGTGCCCCGAGAGGGCGACCCGGTCCACGGCGTCGCGCACCAGATCCAGCGGTGCCACGCGCCCATGGTGGCATCGTCCGGCGCGCGGCGGAACGGCCCGGATTCTCGATCCTCGAGCGCTGACCCGGGAGTGCGAGAAGGTCCCGGCCCGCGGATCGCGAGGAAGCAGGCTCCGTTCGAGTCGTGGGGGGGGGGGGGCGGGCGGGCGGGGGGGGATGGAAACACCCCCCCCACCCGGCCGCCCCCGCCCCCCCCCCCCGCCCCGGGGGGGGAGAAGGGAGGGCACCGGGGCCCGCGGGGGG
>JAICSK010000280.1 GCA_025936915.1 Nocardioides sp. | reverse complement strand
GTGGCGGAGGCGACTCCGCCACCGAGCAGCTGTCCGAGCCGCTCGGCCACCGGGCGCAGCCGGTAGTTCTCGTCCGGGGCACCCTTCGGCCGGCCGAGGTGCGCGGTCACGATCACCCGCGCCCCGGCGTCGGCCAGCCGCTTGAGGGTCGGCACCGAGGCGCGGATCCGACCGTCGTCGGTGATCCGGGTGCCGTCCAGCGGGACGTTGAGGTCGGACCGGACCAGCACCCGGCGACCCGACACCCCCTCGGCGAGCAGGTCGTCGAGCGTCTTCACGGCCGCCGGCTCAGCTCAGCCGCGAACCGACGAGGGTGACCAGGTCGGCGAGACGGTTGGAGTAGCCCCAGTCGGTGTCGTACCAGCCGACGACCTTGGCCTGGTCGCCGATGACCTTGGTCAGCCCGGCGTCGAAGATGCAGGAGGCCGGGTCGGTGACGATGTCGGTGGAGACGATCGGGTCTTCGGTGTAGCGCAGGTAGCCCTTGAGCGGGCCGTCGGCCGCCGCGGCGTAGGCCGCGTTGACCTCCTCCACGCTGGAGTCCCGCGACAGCGTCACGGTCAGGTCGGTGCACGAGCCGGTCGGCACCGGCACCCGCAGCGCGTAGCCGTCCATCTTGCCCTTCAGCTCCGGCAGCACCAGGCCGATCGCCTTGGCCGCACCGGTGCTGGTCGGCACGACGTTGATGGCCGCGGCGCGGGCCCGGCGCAGGTCCTTGTGCGGGCCGTCCTGCAGGTTCTGGTCCTGCGTGTAGGCGTGCACGGTGGTCATCAGGCCGCGCTCGATGCCGAACGTGTCGAGCAGGACCTTGGCCAGCGGGGCCAGGCAGTTGGTCGTGCAGGACGCGTTGGAGATGACCGTCTGCGACCCGTCGTACATCGAGTCGTTGGCACCGAGCACGATCGTGAGGTCTTCGCCGCTGGCCGGCGCGGAGATGATCACCTTCTTGGCGCCGCCCTGGTCGACGTGCTTGCGGGCCTCGTCGGCCTTGGTGAAGAAGCCGGTCGACTCGATCACCACGTCGACCCCGAGGTCACCCCACGGCAGCGCGCCCGGATCGCGCTCGGCAAGGATCTTCAGCTCCTTGCCGTCGATCTCGATGCCGCTGTCGGTGGCCTCCACGCGGTGCTTGAGCGGGCCGAGCACCGAGTCGTACTTGAGCAGGTGGGCCATCGTCCTGACGTCACCGAGGTCGTTGGCGGCGACGATCTCGATGTCATGATGGTCATTGGCATCGACCGCGCGCCAGAAGTTGCGGCCGATGCGGCCGAAGCCGTTGACGCCGACGCGGACCGTCACGGTGGACCTCCCTGCTGGTGGTGTGTCGGCAACGACCCTACCGGGCGTCGGAGCCCGCGTTCGAACCGAGCCTGAGCCTGTGGACGACACCGTGGCCTGCATCGCCGCGCGGGCGATCGGGTATGGCAGCGGCATGGTTGAGGGACCCGTACCCGACTCGGCGATGGACACCAAGAGCGAAGAGGGCGAACCGGGCGACGAGGATCGCGACACCAGGCCGCTGGACGCCGACGAGCAGGCGATGCTGGAGAAGCTGCGGGCCGCCGGGGTGACCGCCCCGGCGGAGGAGCCGGGCGCGGACACGACGCTGCCCCCGCCCCCGCCGGACCGCAACCCCGACCCGCTCGACCCCGTCTTCCGCGAACCGAACGCCTGAGGGCTGGACCGTCAGGGGGCGAGCATCTCGGGCGTGACGGCGGCTTCGGTGTCGGGGATGCCGAGGTCGGCGGCCCGCTTGTCGGCCAGCGCGAGCAGCCGCCGGATCCGCCCGGCGACCGCGTCCTTG
>JAICSK010000149.1 GCA_025936915.1 Nocardioides sp. | reverse complement strand
GACGCTCTCCTGCACCAGGAGCCGCGATCCGGCGCAGCAGACGTGGCCCTGGTTGAAGAAGATCCCGTTCACGATCCCCTCGACCGCCTGGTCGATCGGCGCGTCGTCGAACACGATGTTGGCGGCCTTGCCGCCGAGCTCGAGGGTGACCCGCTTGGTCGACCCGGCGACCGCCTTGGCTAGCGCCCGCCCCACCTCGGTCGACCCGGTGAAGGCGACCTTGTCGACGTCGTCGTGAGACACCAGGGCACGTCCGGTGTCGCCGGCGCCGGTGATGATGTTGACGACGCCCGGCGGGAGATCGGCCTGTTGACAGATCTCGGCGAACAGCAGTGCCGTCAGGGGAGTGGTCTCGGCAGGCTTCAGCACGACCGTGTTGCCGCAGGCGAGCGCCGGTGCGATCTTCCAGGCCAGCATCAGGAGGGGGAAGTTCCACGGGATGACCTGTCCGGCGACGCCGAGGCTCCGGGTGCCGTGGCCTGAGTACTCGAGCTTGTCGGCCCACCCGGCGTAGTAGAAGAAGTGCGCAGCGGCGATCGGGACGTCGACGTCGCGGGTCTCCTTGATCGGCTTGCCGTTGTCGATGGACTCCAGCACCGCGAGCTCGCGCCCTCGCTCCTGGATGATCCGGGCGATCCGGAAGAGGTACTTGGCGCGCTCCCTGCCCGGCATCCGGCCCCACACGCGAGTGTGAGCGCGCCGGGCCGCCTTCACCGCCAGGTCGACATCGGCGTCGTCGGCCTCCGCCACCTCGGCCAGCACCTCCTCGGTGGAGGGGCTGATCGTCTTGAAGCTGCGGCCGTGCCCGTCGACGAAGTCGCCGTTCACGAACAACCCGTACGACGGCTTGATGTCGACGATCGCCCGCGACTCGGGTGCCGGTGCGTACTCGAACGTGGTCATGGGTCAGTCCAGGGTGAAGTAGTCGGGGCCGGAGTAGCGGCCGGTGGCGAGCCTGGTGCGCTGCATCAGGAGGTCGTTGAGGAGCGTGGAGGCGCCGAACCGGAACCAGTCGGGGTCGAGCCAGTCGGGACCGGTGATCTCGTTGACCATCACGAGGTACTTGATCGCGTCCTTGCTGGTGCGGATGCCACCGGCCGGCTTCACGCCGATCATCCGGCCGGTCTGATCGCGGTAGTCGCGCACCGCCTCGAGCATCACCAGCGTGACCGGGAGAGTGGCAGCGGGCTGGACCTTGCCGGTGGAGGTCTTGATGAAGTGCCCGCCCGCCATCATCGCCAGCCAGCTGGCGCGGCGTACGTTGTCGTAGGTCTGGAGCTCTCCGGTCTCGAGGATCACCTTCAGGTGTGCGGGGCCCCCTTCACGGGCACAGGCCTCACGGATCGCGGCGATCTCCTCGAACACCTGAAGGTAGTGCCCGGCCAGGAACGCGCCGCGGTCGATCACCATGTCGACCTCGTCGGCCCCGGCCTCGACCGCGTCACGGGTGTCGGCGAGCTTCACGTCCATCGCGGCCCGCCCGCTCGGGAACGCGGTGGCGACCGACGCGACGTGGACGCCGCTGGAGCCGAGCGCCTGCTTGGCCACCTCCACCATGTCGGGATAGACGCAGACCGCGGCGGCCGGCGGGCACGAGGGGTCCGCCGGATCGGGTCGCATTGCCTTGGCCGAGACGGCTCGCACCTTGCCGGGCGTGTCCTGCCCCTCCAGGGTGGTCAGGTCGACCATCGAGATCGCGAGGTCGATCGCGCGCGCCTTGGCGGTGGTCTTGATCGAGCGCGTGCCGAGTCCGGCCGCGCGCTGCTCGGCACCGACCTGGTCGACGCCCGGCAGGCCGTGCAGGAACCGCCGCAGCGAGGACTCCGACGCCGTCACGTCCGCCCACGTGTTCGTGACCGAATCGTGATCTGCCGAATCGGGCAGACCGTCGGTCCTGGCGGCTGTGCTCGTCACCGCCCCAGCATAGAGTTGAGGGTGCGAGGCCCGGTACTCGAGCGTGACCCGCTCCGACGACGCCGGTCGCGCGACGACAGCCACGAGCAGGAGAGACGACATGGCCGACCAACCGGCCGAGGAGATCCAGCGGTTCCGGCCCACCAACGGCCGGGTGATGGGGATCCTGGGTCTGCTGCTGTGCGTGTTCGTCGCGGTGGTCCTCGTCGCCTACGAGTCGCCCCGGATCGCGGTGCCCGGGACCGTGGGGTGCGGCTTCGTCGCCCTGCTGGTGTGGCTGGCGATGCTGCGCCCGGGCGTGAGCGCGTCGACCACCGACCTCACCATGCGCACCCTGTTCGAGACGGTGTCGATCCCGCTCGCCTCGGTCGACACCGTCATCGTCCGCCGCTACCTGCTCGTCCGCTCCGGGGGGCGGAAGTACATCTGCCCCGCGATCAGCCGCCCCTTGCGGCGCACGGTGCGCAACGAGATGCGCTGGGGCGGCCAGCAGCTGATGAGCCCGGGGGTCAGCGAGGAGCGGATCGCCGGCGGCTCGATGAAGACCGACGTGAAGCAGCCGGGGGTGGACTACCCCGACTTCGTCGAGCAGCAGATCGCCGCGCTCGCCGCCAACGATCGCGCCCGGCGCGGCATCGAGGAGCGCTCGGAGGAGGAGTACGAGCTCGGCTCACAGGTCGTCCGGCGTACGGCGTGGCCCGAGCTCGTCGCCCTGGCCGTCCTCGCGGTGGCGTTCGTCGTCGCCGTCATCGTCGTTGGCTGAGGAGCGAGTCCTGCCTCAACCACCGAAGGCGGCGGCTCGGACGTCGTCGCGGAGCGCATCGAGGCGCGCGGCGGCCGAGATCCGGGCCGCGTCGACGCCGGCCGCGGGGTCGACCGGCACCACGACCTCGAGATAGCACTTCAGCTTCGGCTCGGTGCCGCTCGGCCGCACGATCACCCGGGCGCCGTCGGCGAGGCGGTAGCGCAGGCCGTCGGTGGGCGGCAGCCCACCGACGCCCGCGGCGAGGTCGTCCACGGTCTCGACCCGGAGACCACCCAGAGTCGTCGGAGGTGTCGTGCGCAGCCGGTCCATCGCCCGGCTGATCTCGGACAGGTCGGTGACCCGTACCGAGAGCTGGTCGGTGGCGTGCAGACCGTGCGCGAGGGCCAGGTCGTCGAGGACGTCGACCAGCGTCCGGCCCTGAGCCTTCTCGGCCGCGGCCAGCTCGCACAGCAGGAGCAGTGCCGAGATGCCGTCCTTGTCCTTCACGTGCTCGGGGTCGACGCAGTAGCCGAGCGCCTCCTCGTAGCCGAACACCAGCCCGTCGACCTTGCTGATCCACTTGAACCCGGTCAGGGTCTCGGCGAACGGCTGGCCCGCCGCCTCGGCCATGTTCGCCAGCAGGCTGGAGGACACGACCGAACACGCGTACGTGCCCGTGTGCCCGCCGGTCAGGAGGTGGTGGGCGAGGAGGACGCCGACCTCGTCTCCCCGCAGCATCCGCCAGCCGTGAGCGTCCGTGACCGCGGCTGCGCACCGGTCGGCGTCCGGGTCGTTGGCGACCACCAGGTCGACCTGCTTCTGCTGGGCCAACGCCAGCGCCAGGTCCATCGCGCCCGGCTCCTCCGGGTTGGGGAAGGACACGGTGGGGAAGGCGGCGTCCGGCTGCTCCTGCTGCGGTACGACGTACGGCGGATCGAAGCCGGCCGTCTCGAGCACCTGCAGCACCGACGTCCCGCCGACCCCGTGCAACGGCGTGTAGACCAGCCGCAGGTCGCGCGGTCCGTCGCCGGCGAGCCCCGCCACGGTGTCGAGGTAGGAGTCGACGACACTGTCGCCGAGGATCGTCCACCCGTCGCCGCGGGGAACCTCGGACACCGGGCCGACCGCCTCGATCTGCGCCGCGATCCCGGCGTCGGCGGGAGGCACGATCTGGCTGCCGTCGCCGAGGTAGACCTTGTACCCGTTGTCGCGCGGGGGGTTGTGGCTGGCCGTGACCATCACGCCGGCCACGCAGCCGAGCTCGCGGATGGCGAAGGCGAGCAGCGGCGTCGGCAGGGGTCGCGGCAGCACGAGCGCCCGGAGTCCCGCCCCGGTCATCACCTCGGCAGTGTCGCGGGCGAACACGTCGGAGTTGTGGCGGGCGTCGTACCCGATCACAACCGAGGCATCGCGGCCGGCGCCGTTCTCCTTGAGATAGGCGGCCAACCCGGCCGCGGCGCGGGTGACCACCACCCGGTTCATCCGGTTGGACCCCGCACCCAGCTCGCCCCGCAGCCCGGCGGTGCCGAACTCCAGCGTGCCGTCGAACCGGTCGGCGAGCTCCTCGCGTGCCGCGGCATCGTCGCGCGCGAGCAGGGCCTCCAGCTCGGCCCGGGTCTCCGGGTCGGGGTCGTCGGCGGCCCAGGCCGACGCCTGCCGGGTGAGTTCGTCTGCACGGGGGTCGCTCACGCATCGCAGGCTAGTGGGGTCGCGCGGGCGCGACCATCGACGGGCGGGAGGCGGCATGATCGACCCGTGAACGTGCTGCCGCCGCCCGCCCCCGGCGAGCGTCCGCTGTCGGCGCGCATCCAGGAGCTCGATGCGCTGGTCGGCCGCGAGCGGTTCGTCGAGGTGTGCGTCGACCTGCTCGAGGGCGCCGACCGTACGGCGTACCTGCCCGAGCTGCGCTACCTCACCGGGCACGACGGCGACCCGTTTCTCGACCGCGAGTCCTGGAAGGACTACTGGGTGCGCACCTGGGGTGCGCGCGGGCTGCTCCACTGCTGGTCCGACTCCGCCACCAGACCGGTGGTGACAGGGCTCGGCGATGCGCACTACCGTCCCGCCGAGATGTGTCTGAAGGTCTGCGCCAAGCACGAGGTCGCCGGTTCCGGACCGGGGGCCGCGTTGCTCACCCGCCACGAGCTTCCTCGGGTCCGGGCCAACGCCGTCCGCACGCTCGGCGTCGTCGGCGACACCGAGCACGTCGATGACGTGCTCGCCGTCCTGCACGACGCCGAGGTGTGGGTGCGCGAGCACGCGGCCCGCGCCTACGAGCGGATGGCGCAACGGCTCGATCTTCCCCCGCTCGACGGGGTCACCCGGTGAGCCGGGGTTGAGGCGCGGCTACGCGTTCTCGGGGAGCTGGACGGTCGACGCGCCGCTGCCGCGCGTGCACGAGGTGCTGATGGACCTCGAGCACTACCCGGAATGGTGGCCGCAGGTGCGCGCCGTCGCGTCGCTCGGCCGGAACGACGCGCGCGTGCTGTGCCGCTCGGCGCTGCCGTGCACGCTCGACCTCGTCCTGCACGCCGTACGCCGGGAGGGCACGCGGCTCGAGGTGCGGATCACCGGCGACCTCGACGGGGTCGCCGGCTGGCGGCTCACCGATCTCGGCCGGCGCACCCGCCTCGACTTCGTCCAGGAGGTCACCGTCGGCGGCTGGCTGGCCGCGCTGTCGCCGGTGGTGCGGCCGCTGATGCGCTGGAACCACGACCGGATGATGGCCGGGTGCGTGGAGGGTCTGCGGAGCCGCGTGGTCTCGTGACGGCGCCGGCGCCGTCCTCGACCGGCGGCGGGCGCCCCTCCACTAGATCCTCGGGACGATCCTGGCCAGCAGGTCGCCCATCCGGGCCGCGGCGGCTCGGCCGGCCTCGATCACCTCGGCGTGGTCGAGCGGCTCGCCGGAGATGCCGGCGGCGAGGTTGGTGACCAGCGAGATGCCGAGCACCTCCAGCCCGGCCTCGCGGGCCGCGATCGCCTCGAGGGTGGTGCTCATCCCGACCAGGTCGCCTCCGATCCGCCGCGCCATCTCGACCTCGGCCGGTGTCTCGTAATGGGGACCCGGGAACTGGACGTAGACGCCCTCGTCGAGCGACGGGTCGATCTCCCGGCACAGCGCACGGAGCCGGACGGAGTAGAGGTCGGTGAGGTCGACGAAGTGCGCACCCTCGATCGGCGACCGCGCGGTGAGGTTGATGTGGTCGCGGATGAGCACCGGGGTCCCCGGCGTCCAGGACTCGCGCAGGCCGCCGCAGCCGTTGGTGAGCACGATCGTCCGGCAGCCGGCGGCAGCCGCCGTGCGCACGGGGTGGACGACGGCGGCGATCCCCCTGCCCTCGTAGTAATGGGTGCGGCTGCCGAACACCAGGAGCTGCCAGTCACCGCACCGGATGCTCCGGATCTTCCCCGAGTGCCCGGCCACGGCGGTCGCGACGAAACCCGGGAGGTCGGTGGTGTCGATCTCCGCCGTGGTCTCGCCCACTCCTTCGGTGCTCAGGGTCTCCGCGGCGGAGCGCCAGCCGGACCCGAGGACGAGGGCGACGTCGTGCTTCTCGACGCCGGTGAGGCGGGCGAGCGTGTCGGCGGCCTCCCGGGCCTGCTCCTGAGGGGTCACGGCGTGAGCGTAGTGGTGACGGACGGAAGCGCGTCATGGGACCGACCCCAGGTCGTCTAGTCCGAAAGGGCCACAAGATCATCCGTCGAGATGGTTGCTTCGGGGGGCTTCATGCCTCACCCTGGGCACAGGTCCAACTGGGGGGTTGACCGTGGGGGGTCCGCGATACGTCGCGCTTGCGCTGCTCGCGCCGATCTTCGGCATGCCCGCGGCCACCGCCGTGCCGGCGGCTTCCACGACCTCCTCCCACGTGCTCCGATCCCCGGTCGCGGCCGTCCGTCGGGTCGCGGCGGACGTCTCCGTGGGGTCCGCCGCACGCCGGGACACCCGTCTCGACAGCCGGCAGAGCCGGTTCACCGGCCCGGTGCGCTCCCCGCGGACGATCCACCTGCTCGCCGCTCGCCTCTACTGGGGCCGCCGGCACCCGTCGTACCCCTCGACGCAGAAGGTGAGCCACGACCTCGGCAAGACCGCCGAGTGGTACCGCCACGTCTCGCGCGGGCGCCAGCACGTCCGGGTGACGGTGACCCGGTGGGTCCATGTGACCGCCTCGGGCGACGTGATGTGCAACACCCAGGGGCGTTCCATCGACGCCGCGCGGTCGGCGCTGCGCCGGGCCGGCTACCACCCCAGCAGGTTCAACCGGCTGATGATCTTCACCGAGCAGTGCGACGCCGCGGCCTCCGCGGCCCAGCTGCCGGGTCAGGTGAGCTGGATCCGCTACCGGGCACCGGGCGTGCCGACCCTGGTGCACGAGCTGGGGCACAACATGGGTCTCGAGCACGCCTACGGCGTGGTCTGCCGCCAGGACGGCCGCCGGGTCGCCCTCGGCGGCAGCTGCCTGCCCGTGGAGTACGGCGACAGCTGGGACGCGATGGGTCACTCCACCGGCTTCTTCTCCGCTCCGGCTCTGGTGCGGCTCGGCTGGGCCGGGAAGATCCAGGACGTCACCACGTCCGGCACCTACTCGGTCGCGGACGTCGCGCGTTCGGGGGCGGACAACCAGGCGCTGCGGATCCAGGCCGGCCGGACGACGTACTGGGTCGAGTACCAGCCCGAGCACAGCCCGCAGGTCGGCCGGACCATCCCGGGCGTGATGATCCGGCGCGAGGTCGGCCGTGGCCCGGTCGAGATGATCGACGCCTCACCGGGCAACCCGACCGGCATCGCGTTCCCCGACCGCGACCTGACCAACTCCGCGCTCCCTGTCGGCAGCAGCCTGACCACGCCGCAGGACATCCGGTTCACGACGGTCTCGACCGGGCGGCACGCCACCGTGGAGGTCACCTTCGACCAGCCGGCGGCGGCTCCCGACGCGCCGGTCGTGGACTCGGCCACGCAGACCACCGACGGGTACCAGGTGCACTGGAGCGCACCGTCCGACAACGGTCAGATCGTGCTCGGCTACCGGGTGACCGCCTCGCCGAGCGGAGTCAGCAGGTACGTCCGCAGCCCGGCCGGCTACCACACGTCGACCCTCTTCCCCCTCGGCGACGGCGAGCCGCAGACGTTCACCGTCGAGGCGCTGAACCAGGACGGCTGGTCGGTGGCGAGTGCCGGCCTCCTCAGCGACTGACCCGGTCGCTGGCCCCTGGCCGCCGCCTCACAGGCCGGTCGAGCGGCAGGGGCGCAGCCGGAGCGCGTTGACGTAGTCGGTCGGCGCGTCCGCCGCCTCCGCCGCGTCCGCGACGACCCCGAGGTACGACGCGCTCGGCAGACCGCCCTCGAACGCGTCCAGCACGTAGGTCCACGCGAGCAGCTCCCCGGTCATGGTCGAGACGCGCACCTTGACCTTGCGATAGAGCCCGGTGTCGGTGGACTCCCACTGGTCGAGGTTGGCCTCGTCCTCCCGCGACACGTCGTACACCGCGACGAAGACCTGGTCGATCGGGTCCTCCACGATCGTGGACAGCGCCCCGTCCCAGCCGAGGTCCTCGCCGCCGAAGGTCAGCCGCCAGCCGACCAACCAGCCGGTGGTCTGGAGGGGCGAGTGCGGGCAGCGCTGGCCCATCCGCCGCGGGTCCAGGTTGGACGCATAGGCGGCGTACAGGGGCACGCGCAGAGCGTAATGGCTGCGCTCACTAGGCTGGCGGACGTGAGCGAGCAGTCTTCGGCCCAACACTTCGACGTGATCGTCCTCGGCGCGGGCCCCGGTGGGTACGTCGCCGCGATCCGCGCCGCCCAGCTGGGCAAGTCGGTCGCCGTGGTGGAGAAGAAGTACTGGGGCGGGGTCTGCCTCAACGTCGGCTGCATCCCGTCGAAGGCGCTGCTACGCAACGCCGAGCTGGCGCACGTGCTCACCCAGGAGAAGGACGTGTTCGGGATCGAGGGCAACGCCACCATGGCGTTCGCGCCGACCCACGAGCGGTCCCGGAAGGTGAGCGCCCAGATCGTGCGCGGCGTCCACTTCCTGATGAAGAAGAACAAGATCACCGAGATCGACGGGTGGGGGACGCTCCGTCCCGTCGAGCGGGGCGGCCCAGGGAGGATCGACGTCGCGCTGAACGACGGCGGACAGGCGTCGTACACCTACTCCGACCTGATCATCGGGACCGGCGCCACGACCAGGCTGATCCCCGGGACGACGCTCTCCGAGCGGGTCGTGACCTACGAGGAGCAGATCCTCGATCCCGAGCTGCCGGGTTCGGTGATCATCGCGGGGTCCGGCGCGATCGGCGTCGAGTTCGCCTACGTGCTGGCGAACTTCGGCGTCGACGTGACCATCGTGGAGTTCCTCGATCGGATGGTGCCGACCGAGGACGCCGACATCTCCAAGGAGCTGCTCAAGCACTACAAGAGGCTCGGGGTGAAGGTGCTGCTCGGGACCAAGGTCGAGTCGATCTCCGACGCGGGCGCG
>JAICSK010000094.1 GCA_025936915.1 Nocardioides sp. | reverse complement strand
GCCGCCGGGGTGAGGTCGAGCCGGTCGGTGAGGTCGAAGCCCCGAGCACGAGCGGCCCACTTCTCGGGCGAGCCGTCCGCCCGTTCGGACAGGGCCCGGTAGGTCTGCCGGAGCTGCTCCTCGGTCATGGTCGTGGTCTCGACGCTGCCCAGGATCGCGCCGTAGGCGAGGGTCTCCACCGACACCTCGCACGTCATGACCGCCACCTCGTCGGCCGGCCGACGGTCGTGCTCGAGCCGGAGCCTCCGTCGCGCGGCCTGTTCCGCGAGATGGGCGGCCGACACGTCGGCGTACGACGTGAGGTGCAGCCAGCGGAAGAACGCCTCCTCGTCGACCTCGCTCAGCGCGATGCCCCCGACCTGACGGAGGCCACGCTCGGCTGCCAGCATGCAGAGGGCGTGGACGTCCAGGGACCGGGTCCGCGGCACGAGCGCGCGGAAGTCGTCGCGGGCGAGCATCATCGCGTAGCCGGCGGCGGCCAGCTCGACCTGGTGGGTGTGCTCGACGTCGTGGTCGGAGAGCCAGCTCAGCAGGTGCTCGGCAAGGTACTCGCCGTACTCCTTCGGAGACTCGTCAGGCAGCCGATCGAGCCGCGGCACGAAGAGGTCGATGGTCGGCTGCGGCGTGGGAAGAAGGTCGACGGACGTGCCGGCGAACGTGGGCGGTTGGGGCGAAGGTTCGTCGGCCGGCGTGGTGAAGGCCGCGAGCCCGACACGTCCCAGATCGAGCAGCCCGCTCCATCCCACGGCGCCGTCGAGGAGCGTCGCAAGAGTCCGCACCGCGAGCTCGAACTCGAACGGCTCGCCGCCACGCTCGCGCAGCTGCGCCAGATGGGCCTGGAAGTCCGCCCGGGTGCTGATGCGCTCGGCCCCGCCCATCGCACCCCTCGAGTCACGCGGTCGGCCGGCCCGAACGCTGCCGCGATCATGCCTGCTCGCGAGATCACGCGTGGCCGGTTTGTCGTGACAGCGGCAGGATGGCGGCATGGCCGACCCCCGTGCAGGAACCCCCGCCCAGCCCTCGGACCTGGTGGACGTCGCGCACCTGGTGACGGCGTACTACACGCTCGAGCCCGACCCGGAGGATGTCGACCAGCAGGTGGTGTTCGGCACGAGCGGCCACCGCGGCAGCAGCCTCAGGACGGCGTTCAACGAGGTGCACATCGCCGCGACGACCCAGGCGATCTGCGACTACCGGAAGGAGCAGGGGTACGACGGGCCACTGTTCCTCGGCCGTGACACCCACGGCCTGTCGGAGCCGGCGTGGGCGACCGCGATCGAGGTGCTCGTCGCCAACGACGTGACGGTGATGGTCGACGACCGCGACGGGTACACGCCGACCCCGGCGGTCTCACACGCGATCATCCGGGCCAACTCCGGGCGTACGACGGGCCCGGGACTTGCCGACGGCATCGTGGTGACGCCGTCGCACAACCCGCCGTCCGACGGCGGCTTCAAGTACAACCCGCCCCATGGCGGCCCCGCCGACACCGACGCGACCAAGGTGATCGCCGGCCGGGCCAACGAGCTGATCCGGGCCAACCTCGAGGGCGTGCAGCGGATCGCGTTCGCCCGCGCCCGCGCCGTGTGCACGTCGTACGACTTTCTCGGGACGTACGTCGACGACCTGCCGTCGGTGGTCGACATCGACGCGATCCGGTCGGCCGGGGTGCGGATCGGAGCCGATCCGCTGGGAGGCGCGAGTGTGGCGTACTGGGGCGAGATCGCGGAGCGGCACGGCCTCGACCTCACCGTGGTCAACCCGCTCGTCGACCCGACCTTCCGGTTCATGACCCTCGACTGGGACGGAAAGATCCGGATGGACTGCTCGTCGCCCGACGCGATGGCGTCGCTGATCGGGCGCAAGGACGAGTACCAGCTCGCAACGGGCAACGACGCCGACGCCGACCGGCACGGCATCGTCACGCCCGACGCCGGGCTGATGAACCCCAACCACTACCTCGCGGTCGCGATCGGCTACCTCTTCGGCGGTCACCGGCCCGACTGGCCGGCGGGCGCGCGGATCGGCAAGACGCTGGTGTCGTCGTCGATGATCGACCGGGTCGCCGGTGACGTGGGTCAGGAGATGGTGGAGGTCCCGGTCGGGTTCAAGTGGTTCGTGCCGGGCCTGATCGACGGGTCGTTCGGCTTCGGCGGCGAGGAGTCCGCAGGCGCGTCGTTCCTCCGGAGGGACGGGTCGACGTGGACCACCGACAAGGACGGCCTCATCCTCGACCTGCTCGCCTCCGAGATCCTGGCGGTGACCGGTAAGACACCCTCCGAGCTGTACGCCGAGCTGGTCACGCGGCATGGCGACCCGGCGTATGCGCGGGTGGACGCGCCGGCGGACCGGCAGCAGAAGGCTGCCCTTGCCGAGCTGTCCGCATCCGATGTCACGGCCACGTCCCTTGCCGGTGAGGAGATCGTCGACAAGCTCACCGAGGCGCCGGGCAACGGTGCCGCAATCGGTGGCTTGAAGGTCGTGACCGAGAACGCGTGGTTCGCCGCCAGGCCGTCCGGCACCGAGGACGTGTACAAGATCTACGCCGAGTCGTTCCGGGGGCCCGAGCACCTGGCGCAGGTGCAGGAAGCGGCACGCGAGGTGGTCGCAGCGGCATTGGGATAGGCACCTCGGTCCCGTGACGGCACCGGCGCGATTCTCGACCGAGCGCGCGGCCGCCGGTGGCGGGGACCACTCTCAGCTGAGCGACACCAGCACGCCGAGCTCGGCATCGGTGGTCGACCCCGTGAGCGTCGCGGTCCCCGGGAGCGGCGTACCGACGACCCGGGCGAGCGAGATCGTGAGGCCGCCGGCAGAGACCGTCGTGACCGGCCCGTCGTCGGAGACCGAGTCGACCGACGAGATCGCGGGCACCTCGGCGTCGGGTGACCCCGAGCCGCGCACGGGCAGCCTCGCAGGTACGTCGACCAGTCGGCCGTCGTGCTCGACCTGCATCTGCGCCTGGGTGCCGCCGGTCAGGATCGTCGTCACGACGCACGCCGCCCACACCGGGTCGGCGCAGCCGTCGTACACGTAGCGCGGCCCGAGTGCGCTGTGCTGCGACGTGCCGACCAGGCGCGCCTCGGCGCCGTCGAGCGGCGTCGCGCGGTAGGTGAACGGCACCTGGAGCAACGTGCCGTCCGAGGTGCGCCACACGATCGTCTCGACGCCGACCTCACCCTCGGGGTCGTCGAAGCGGTACTCCGCGACCTTCGTCAGTGCCTCCGCACCCGAGGCCCACGGCTGCGACGGGAGCCACGCCTCGGCGAGCTCCTGCTTGGACGGTTCGAGCGTGGCCGTGGCGTAGACGAGACCCATGGCCGGGAATCTACGACCCGTCGGCGGCGGGGTCACTGTCGGCGTGGCGGTGCACCACCTTCCAGGTGCCGCCCTCGCGACGGTAGACCTGGGTCGTGCGCAGCACGTAGTCGCGTGCCTCGCCGCGCACCGAGGTCCGGGTGTGCTCACGATGGACGGTGTAGGCGAGGTCGCCGCTGACGCCGTGCGCGAGCAGGTCGATGTCCTCGTCGACCACTCCGGAGAAGATCTCGCCGAGGACGCCGAAGACCTCGAAGGCCTCTGCGGCGTTCGTCGCGTTCTTCCACGCGCCGAACAGCGTCACCGGGTCCGTGCGCGACCAGGTCTCGTCCCGGCCGCGGCCGTCGCCGTTGTGCACAGCCAACTCGCCGTCCAGCCATGTCGTCTCGAACCAGCGCAGGAACTCCGCGTCCTCCGTCATCTGCCACCCCCAGCCGACACGCCACGCTAGAGCGCCTGTGGGGGCCGTCGCGTCGGCCGAATGGATGACCTGGCTGGTCCTTGCGGACGCCCTTCGTCCGAAAGCTGCCCTAGCGTGGCCACATGGCCGAGCTGGAGGACCGGACGGGCGCGACGTACGAGTACGTGAACATGCAGGACTCGAGGTTCCGCTGGGTCGACCTGGAGGGCTCCGACTTCCGGCACGTCGGGCTGCAACGCGTGCGGATGCGTGGCGTCGAGCTCCTGGACGTCGAGATCGACGGGCAGATCCAGAACGTCGTCGTCAACGGCGTCGACGTCGCGCCGCTCGTCGAGGCCGAGCTCGCGAGGCGTGACCCCGACTACGCCGCGATGAGACCGACCGATGCCGCCGGCTTCCGCGAGGCGTGGGAGATCCTCGAACGACGCTGGGCCGAGACCGTGGCGCGCGCCCGCATGCTGGGCGCCGAACCGCTGCACCGCCGGGTCGACGACGAGTGGTCGTTCATCGAGACGCTGCGCCACCTCTGCTACGCGACCGACGCATGGGTCAACCGCGTGTACCTCGGCGACCCCGACCCCTGGTCACCGCTCGACCTTCCGTTCACCACGTTGCGCGACCTCGAGTGTCCCTACGACGTGGACGCCCGCCCTTCGCTCGACGAGGTGCTCGCTCTCCGCGAAGACCGGCAGGCGACGGTACGTCGTGTCCTCGCCGACCTCACCGACGAACGGCTCGCCGAGCAGACGACGCCGGTGGACGGGCCCGGCTGGCCACCGCCGGACAGGTACGACGTGTCGGAGGCGCTCGGGACCGTCCTCGACGAGGAGTGGCACCACCGGCGGTACGCCGAACGCGACCTCGCCGTTCTGGAGTCGCGGGCTTGAGGCTCACCGGAGTCGCCGACCACCGGTGAAGGCCTTGTGCTGGACGTTCCGCGACGTCCACACTGAGGGCCTCTCGCGTCGAGAAGGGGTCTCGATGGACACCGTGACCACACGACCCACCTTCGAGCCGCCGGGCCCCGGTCCCTGGGACCTCGACGCGCTCCACTTCCCCCGGCCGGTCACCGCCTACTGGGCCGAGATGCACCCGGGGCCGTTCAGCCTCGGGTACGGCGACATGATGGCGTTCTACGGGGCGCCCATCCAGACGAGGGTGACGACCTACGTCAACGGGTTCTCCTACGGGCAGACGCAGCCGGTCCCACCCGAGTCCTTTCCCGACCGTGTCCAGCGAGCGGCGGAGGTCTTCGCGGGCAAGCTGTGGCGTGAGCAGGCGCAGGAGTGGCACGAGGTCCGCAAGCCGGCGTCCGTGCGGGCCCATCACGAGATCCAGGCGATCGACCCCGATGAGCTCAGCGACGAGGAGCTGGTCGCCTACCTGCGTCGTTGCCACGACCACCACGCCGCGATGATCCGACAGCACATGGCCTTCACCGGCACCGCGGTGATGCCGCCGGGTGACTTCCTCGTCCACGCGAGGGAATGGACCGGTCTGCCGACGGTGAAGCTGCTCGGGCTGATGCGCGGGGCTTCCCTGATCTCCGGCGGCGCCTCACCCGAGCAGGCCGCGCTCGTCGCGGCGTACCGCGCCGACCCGGCTGCGCGCGAGGCCCTCGACGCCGAGGAGGAGCCGGGCGCCCTGCTGGAGCGCCTGCGGCGGGAAGCCACCCCGACCGGCCAGGCCCTCGACGACTACCTCGACTTCGTCGGATACCGCCTCCTGGACGGGTTCGACATCTCGAACCGGTACGCGCTGGAGATGCCGGACGTCCTCCTGCGGGCCATCCGCACCGCGATCGACGAGACCGGAACCGCCCGTGAGGTGGAGGGGGACGAGGTGCGGAGCCAGGTCCCGGAGGAGCACCGCGACGAGTACGACGCTCTCCTCGCCGAGGCGCGCATCGGCTACAGCGTGCGAGACGAACGAGGTGTCTACTCCGACATCTGGGCGTCCGGGCTGATGCGCCGTGCCGCACTCGCAGCGGGCCGTCGGCTCGCCGTACGCGGGGCCGTCCACGACGCGGAGGACTTCGTGTTCGCGGACATCGGCGAGATGTGTGCGCTGGTCGCGGGGGCGTCGACGCCGAGGGCCGACGAGCTGGCCCAACGGCATGCCCACCACCGGACCTGGACCGCGAAGGACGCGCCGACGCACCTGGGCGACGACGCTCCGCCGATGCCCGACCCGTCGACGCTTCCACCGCCGATGGCCCGGCTGATGGCCGCGCTCGGGACGGCGATGGGCGAGATGTTCGCGGTCTCCGAGGAGGAGCACGAGGAGACGGTGATCCGCGGCCTCGGCGCCAGCTCCGGCACCCGGGAGGGGATCGCCCGTCGCGTCGCGGGGCCGAGCGACTTCGACCGGATCCAGCAGGGCGACGTACTCCTGACCGAGGCCACCACCGAGGCGTTCAACATCCTGCTGCCGTTGCTCAGCGCGATCATCACCGACAGTGGTGGGGCGCTGTCGCACGCGGCCATCATCTCGAGGGAGTACGGCATCCCCGGGGTGGTCGGCACCCGCGACGCGACCGCGCGGATCGCGGACGGCACCCGCGTGCGGGTCGACGGTGACGAAGGCACCGTGACGGTCCTCGGGTGAGCGGAATCGTGCCGCTGGTCGAGGCGGACACCGAGGAGCGGTACGGCGCCAAGGCCGTGGGACTCGGAGACGCGCTCCGGGCCGGGCTGCCGGTTCCTCCGGGTGTCGCGCTGCCCGGTCCCGACGTCGACGCGATCGCGTCCGGCCAGGTCGCCGCGACGACGGCGCTGCTCGAGGCCGTGCGGTCACTTCCGGCTCCCCTGGCCGTGCGATCGTCGGCTGTCGGAGAGGACAGTGCGGGGGCCAGCTTCGCCGGGCAGCACATCACCGTCCTGAACGTGCCGTCGGCAGGCGACGTGGAGACGGCGGTCCGGGAGGTCTGGTGGTCGGCCAACTCCGACTCGGCCATCACCTACCGCAAGCGGCTGGGCGTGTTCGCCAGACCGGTCGTCGGCGTGGTCGTGCAGTCGCTGCTCCAGCCCGAGACCGCCGGGGTGATGTTCACCCGCAACCCGATCACCGGCGCCGACGAGCGCATGATCGAGGCCAGCTGGGGCCTGGGCGAGGCCGTCGTCTCCGGCCGGGTCATCCCCGACTCGTTCCGGCTGACCCGCAGTGGCGAGGTGCTGGAGCGTCGTGCCGGACTCAAGAGTTTCGCCATCCGCTCCGCGCCGGACGGCGGCACCGTGGACGAGGACGTCGTACCGGAGCTGGTGGAGTCCTTGTGCCTGGGCGACGAGGAGCTCGAGGCCCTGTCCGGACTAGCCGCCGACTGCGAACGGGTGTACGGCGTGCACCGCGACATCGAGTGGGCCTTCGCCGGAGGACAGCTCTACCTGTTGCAGTGCCGCGCCATGACCACATCGGCGGGTGCCGCGGCGCCCGCCGTGAAGGCGCCGAAAGTCCTGACCGAGTCGCTGGTGCGGGTGCCGCTGTTGTCGGACCTCCCGGAGTCCGACCACGACGCCATCGCCCGACTCTTCACCCAGCGGACCTTCGCGGCGGGCGAGACGGTGATGAAGGAAGGCGCGGACGGCGCCGCGTTCTACGTGATCGAGTCGGGCACGGCCACCGTGACCGTGGGCGGTGCGTTCCGGCGGACACTGGGTCCCGGCGACCACTTCGGGGAGATCGCCCTGATCGACGGACGCGCTCGCTCGGCCACGGTGACCGCAGACGGAGAGCTGGTGTGCCAAGGCATCACGCTCTGGGACTTCCAGCCTCTCGTACAACGCAGCCCGACCATGGCGTGGACGCTGTTGCAGACGCTCGCCGGCATGCTGCGCCAGGCGGGCGAGACCGGCGCGTCGTCGTAGCCTCGTGACTCCCGAGGGCTGATGTCCCGATCCGGCCGCACGGGTTGCGTCCGCTCACGTTCGAGTCGTGTGCTCGGCATCTGTGTGGCCGATCCGGTACTCAGGAATGCAACGTCAGCTCTCTGGGGCGCGCGGCCGCACCGCCCAGGAAGTAGCGCGTCTCGGGAAGAACGGGGATGACCGCGTCGAGACGGACGATGTGGAACAGCCTCAGGATGCGAGCGCTCGCTCCGACCACGAAGACGGCGCCACCATGCGCCTTGACCTTCTCCAGGGCTGCGGCGAGCGTGCTCACACCGGTGGAGTCCATGAAGGTGACTCCACTGACGTCGACGATGAGATGGGGCACGTTCATGAGATCGATCGCCTGTTGGTAGGCGTCGAGGATCTGACTCTTGACGGCGATGTCGACGTCGCCGCTCAGCGAGACAACGGCGTAGTCCCCGGCGTGTTCGACGACTGGACTGGCTCCGGACACCACAGACCCCGCTTGTCTCAGGCGAAGGAATCCGGGGTCCAGGGGTGGCTTCGCATCCCCGCCAGTCGCAGATACGACGTGGCTCTGTCTTCGAGCATCCCACCGATGTCCCCTCGGCGTCCAGGGGCCAGCCTGCAACCGTGAGGTGTGGTCTCGTGCGGGTCGCAGAGCGACCCACCGGACCCCTAGGAACGCTTGGTGTAGTACTCGGTGAACTCCCGGCAGCGGCCGTCGTCGTCGAAGCGGATCACGAAGCAGTTGTCGAAGACCTGCCGCACCGGACCTCCCGGTCCCTCGGTGTACGTCGAGACACCGGTCGCGACGACGACGTTCCCGTCGACCGCGACCGGAGAGTAGGTCGCGTCGTACGTCCCTGGCTCGTCGCGGGTCGAGGACTGGCTGTCGGTCTCCTCGCCGAGCCAGCTGGCGACGACCGCGTCGCGGCCGACGACCCAGTCGGCGTAGGGGTAGTAGCGGTAGCGGACCTCGTCGCTGAAGAGCGAGGCGATGTCGTCGGCGTCGTAGGACTTCCACGCCGCGACGTAGCGGTCGAGCCAGGCCTGGGCGAGGTCGTGGTCCATCAGTCGAGCAACCACTCGGGACGCTCGAGCAGCGCCACCAGGACCGCGAGCCAGCGGGACGCCTGCACATCGTCGATCTTCCCCGACCGCACCGACAGGGTCAGCGTCATCACCTTGCCTGGTACGACGGCACCGGCGTCGATCACCGGCTCGTCGCGGACGGCTCCCACGGCGAGTGCAGCGGCCTGACCGGTGGGGACCACAGCCGCGGCCTCCTCCACCCCGAACCGACCCGGATAGGTCACCGGGATCCCCGCCGGCGCCGACTTGTCCTGCTCGATCCGGGCGACACCCATCTGGGGCACCTGCCGGTGGGCCGCGACGATCGCCCGGGCAACCAGGTCGAGCACGCTGGAGTCGGCCCGGTCGCGCTCGAGCCGCGCGGACAAGCTGACGAGACGGTCGACCCGGACCCTGGCGCGGAGGTAGTGGTGCTGGAGCTCGGGCTCGGGGGTGGCGGGTGGTCTCGTCACGGGCCCCAGGGCGCCCTCCGCGACCACCGACGGCGCCGCGCCCTCCTCGACCACCGACGGCGCCGAGGCTTCGGCGACGACGGCCAGCGGGTGGGGAGTGGCGAACGGCGGATCGAACGGGCTCGGCTCCGACCGGTGACCGGACACCGGCGACTCGAGCAGCGAGCCGGCGCCGACGCGCTGCCGGCGTACCAGCCCGAGCTCGGCCAGTACCCCCTCGAGATCATCGACCTGCTCCCACGGCTCGCCCAGGATCCCGATCGGGGTCCCGGGCTCGACCCGGGTGCCCGGCTCGACGAGGGTCTTCAGCAGCAGGCCGGGACGCCCGGCCTCGACGCTGAACAGCTCGTTCTCGGTCTCGACGTACGCGATGGTCTGGGCAGCGTCGAACCGTGCCGACTCCTCGACGAGCCAGGCGGCGAGAACGCCCTCGTCGGAGTCGGCCGCGACATCAGGCATGCGTAGTACCCGAGGCACGGTGATCTCCCCAGAGATTGCGGCCGCACCACGCTCGGCGCTGCGCGGTGCTTCGAAGTCCGGTGCCAACATAGGGGACCCCTTCGGGTGAGGCCACCCCGGGGAGGTATCGATCGCGTCACCGACTCCGGTTGCGCGAAAGTTCTTCCACCGCGCAGGTGTGAACCGGCGCCCGAAGGGGAAAGGGATTCGTGGTTCATCTCGAAGGAGCCGCCATGCGCACGCCACGAGCTCACCTCTCCCGGGCTCGGCGCGCGGTCCCTCGGCCGCGGCTGATGCGGGTGTACGTCGAGGCGCTGATGCCCGACGCGACGCTCGCGACGCCGACACGTACAGCCCGCCGCCTCCCCCAGCGGCGGGCTGTGCGAGGGTCGGCGGTTTCGAGACGGTCGTAGCACGACCTCCTCAACCAGCGGTGCGCCGGGCGATCACGGCACCAGCACGCACCGAGCCCCGGACTCGCCCGCGGCGAACCGCGACCACACCTGCTCGATCTCGGCGAGCGGGTGCACGTCGTAGCGCATCCGGATCCGCCCGGCCGCGGCATGGGCGAGCACGGCTCTGAGCGCTTCCCGTCGCTGCTCGGCGCTGAGCGCGTTGTTGGTGTAGCCGAGCACCGACGCGGTGCGGCTGCGCAGGACGGCCGAGGAGTAGGTCGCGGAGTCGCTCGCGGCTCCGCCCAGGTTGACCAGCCGACCGCGCTCCGCCAGGCAACGCGAGGCCGCTTCGGAGGCGACCCCGAAGACCGGATCGACCACCACGTCGAAGGGCCCGTGTGCCGCCAGGTCGGCCGCAAGCGCGTCGACGTCGTCGCCGTACGCGACGACGACGTCCGCTCCGGCTGCCTCGGCCCGGTCCGCCGACGACGGCCGCGCCACCGCCGTCACCGACTCCGCGCCGAGCACCTGCGCCACCCCGATCGCTGCCTGCCCCACGGCCCCGCCGCCGCCGAGGACGAGCACCCGCTCGTCGGCCTGCAGGCGTGCCCGCCAGGAAAGAGCCATCCACGCCGCGATCCCGGAGAGACCGAGGGCGGCAGCGAGCTCGTCGGGGACGTCGGCGTCGATCGGCACCACGTCGGAGTCGGGTACGGCGCACCGCTCGGCCAGCGCTCCGTCACCGGGCTTCATCCCGGCCGTGGCGAAGAACCATACGCGGGTCCCCGCCTCCCAGGCATCCGAGGACTCGACGACGCCGACCCCTTGGCCTCCCGGGACGTACGGCGTCTGCGGGACACCGAAGTACGACGTACCGGACGCGCACAGCAGGTCGAGCGGCACCACCGGTGCCGCCGAGACCCGGACCACGGTCGAGCCCGAGGCCGCACTCGGGGCCGGGTGCTCGCCGTACGTCGGCGGCCGGTCCGGTCTGTGGACGACGGCAGCCTTCATGTCGCGATGTCGGGGTAGGGCAGGTCGAAGTGCTGGAGCCGCTGGCCGAAGGCGATCTGGTACTCCAGCGGCCCGTGGTCACGCTCGAACATCGCGATGAAGAGGGTCAGCGTCAGGAACGGGTGCGCCCCCAGCTCGAAGAGCGCGATGTGGTCCTGACGGACCAGGACGTCTCGCTCGTGGTCGGTGAAGGCGAGCCAGGTCGACTTCTCGAGCCCGTGGCAGTTGAGGATCGAGTTGGCCATCTCGGACTCCCACCACGCGACCGTGCCGGCCGGGTCGTCGCGGTAGCGCTCGACCAGCTCGGGATCGCGGTCGACGGTGTAGAGGAACTTGTCCAGCAGGTACCTGCTCATCGCAGCCTCATTTCCAGGGCCCCCTCCGGGTACCACGTGAAGTAGGCCTCCATCGTGTGGAACAGGTCGAGCGAGTCGACGTGGTCGGCCTTCACCCCCTCGCCCGCGACCCCCATCATCAGCATGAAGTCCATGAAGCCGTGGGTGGCGTTGCCGGGCAGGTGCAGGCTGTCGAGGGTCACCTCGCCGCAGCAGCCCTCGATGTCGCCGTTCGCGATCCACTCGACCGCCTTGCGGTCGAACTCCGGGTCGGGTCCGTGCTCGCCGAACTGGCGCGGGCCACCGAGCTCGAGCGACAGATGGCCGGTGCCGATGATCGCCACCCGCTTGTCGCTCTCCCACGACTCGACCATCTCGCGGATCGCCTTGCCGAGCTGGACGAACCGCTTCGGCTGCGGCAGTGGTGGCGCGAAGATGTTGGTGTAGACCGGAACGATCGGCAGGTCGGCGTCCGGTCGCAGCGTGATGATCGGGCAGGTGATGCTGTGGTCGATCCGCAGCTCGTTGCTGAAGGCCAGGTCGAAGTCGCGGTCGAGCCCTCCGCGCAGGATGTGCTGCGACAGCTCCTCGTCGCCGTCGAGGCGGAACCGCGGCAGCCCGAACTCGCGCTCCTCGTTGTACCAGTTGGCGTCGTAGTGCGGCGCCTTGCCGACCAGGAACTGCGGCATGTTGTCCAGCCACAGCTGGTGGAAGTGGTCGCTGCCCACCATCACCAGGACGTCCGGCTCGGCGCGGGTCAGCGTCTCGCGGAACGCCTCGATCTTGGCCTGCCACTCGTCGGCGAACGGCGGGCGTTCGGCGCCGGTGCTCGTGCTGGCGCGGTAGTAGAAGGGGTGGTGCGTCGAGGCGATCACCGCTGCGACAGTCGCCATCAGTCCTCCTCTGCAGACTCGGTCGGGTCGACGTAGACGGCGTTGCGGTCGACGGCGAGGTAGGCGTCCATGCCGATCGGGCGTCGTACCTCCTCCGCGATCTGCCCGAGCAGCCCCGCCGCGCGCGCCAGGAGGGCGAACCCGCGCAACAGCTCGACGGGCAGACCGAGGTCGGCGAGCGCGGCGCCGCAGACACCCGCACCGTTGAGCGGCAGCCTTCTGCCCAGGACCTCCTCATGGGTCCGTCCGATCGCCTCGAACAACGTCAGGTGGGGTCCCTTCAGGCCCTCTTCCTCGGCGATCGCGATCAGCCTCGGTGTGCGCGGGTCGAGCACCTTGTGCACCGGGTGCCCGAGCCCGGGGACGTAGCGGCCGGCCTCGCGCTCCCGGCGTACGGCGTCCACGGCGAGCGCGTCCCAGCCCGGCTCGTCGTCCGGCAGGCTCGCCTGCTGCTCCAGGACGCCGTGCAGGAACCGGCCGCAGTCCTCGGTGACACCCAGGAACCGCGAGCCGCCGCCCAGGAGTCCCGACGCGAGGGCGCCCTGGATCGAGTCGGGGGCCGAGAGGTAGGTGAGCCGCGCCGCGATGGCCGTCGGCGTGAATCCGTGGTCGGCCAGGGCGACCAGCACGGCCTCGAACACGCGGGTCTCCTGCGGCGTCGGCCGTCGCAGCGTCACCAGCCAGAACGCCAGCTCCCCGAATCCGACCTGACCCATCAGGTCCTCGGTGAGGTTCTGGCCCAGCAGCCGGATCTCGTCGGCGCTCGACGTGCCCAGCGACGTCGGGAACTCGAGTTCACTCATCGCCGGCCTCCTCGTCGCGTTGGTCTCGTGACGGTCGCAGAGCGACCACCTCGACCGGCGGAGCGTCGACCAGCCGTTCTCCGCCGACCGACAGCCACCGCCGGATCTCCTGGCCGTGCTCGTCGAGGCCCGGCGGGGGCAGCCGGTAGTCGACCGGCGTACCCGAGAACGTGATCGGGTGGCGGACCGACGGCACCATGGCCTCGCCGTCACCCACCTCCACGACCGGGTCGAGCCCGATCTCGGTGGCGAACCCGACGCCGCCGGCCACGTCGTTGATCGGCCCGCACGGGACGCCCGCGGCGATGATGTCGCGGAACCACTCCATCGTGGTGCGGGTCTGCAGCCGCTCGATCAGCAGCGGGCGCAGCTCGGCGCGGTTGACCGTGCGGTCCTCGTTGCGTGCGAAGCGAGGGTCGTCGGCCAGCTCCGGCGCCCCGATCACTTCGCAGAGCCGGCGGAACTGCACGTTGTTGCCGGAGGTGATGATCAGCTCGCCGTCGGCGCACGGGATGGGCTCGTAGGGGTAGAGGCTGGGATGGCTGTTGCCCATGCGCTGCGGGACCACCCCGCCCGCGACGTACGCGCTGGTCTGGTTGACCATCCCGGACAGGGCCGAGGAGAGCAGGTTCACCTCGACGTGCTGGCCCTGGCCGGAGGTGCTGCGGCCGTTGAGGGCGGCCAGGATCCCGATCGTCGCGTGCATCCCGGCCATCACGTCGAAGACCGAGATCCCCGACCGGAACGGCTCGGTGTCGGGCGCCCCGGTCAGGCTCATCAGGCCCGACATCGCCTGCACGATCAGGTCGTAGCCGGGCAGGACGCGGCCGCGCTCCGTCGTACCGAAGCCGGAGATCGACGCGTAGACCACCCCCGGATTGGCCGCCGCCACGGCGTCGTAGTCGAGCCCGAAGCGGGTCAGGCCGCCCGGCTTGAAGTTCTCGATCATCACGTCGGCGCGCGCGGCGAGCTCGCGGGCGAGCACCACGTCGTCGTCGTCCTTGAGGTCCAGGGCGACCGAGCGCTTGTTGCGGTTGACCGCCAGGTAGTACGTCGAGACCCCGTCGCGCACGGGCGGGGTCCAGGCACGTGTGTCGTCGCCGGCCGGAGACTCCACCTTGACCACGTCGGCACCCAGGTCGGCCAGCAGCATGGTGGCGTAGGGACCCGCGAGCACCCGGGAGAAGTCGGCGACCAGCAGCCCGGCGAGCGGCTCGCGACCCGGCGTGGCTGCACTCATGAGGTCCCTTCCACCGCCCTTTCGGACGGTCGTACGTGGCCGCAGTCTTTGCCCGCCGCCCGAGTGTGTCAAGGGAGCGAGGTCTCCCCTCCCGATTCTGCGCGGAACCCATTGACACAGTGCCGCCGGTCACACCACTGTGCCCTCATTCGCGCAGCCG
>JAICSK010000246.1 GCA_025936915.1 Nocardioides sp. | reverse complement strand
GTTGCGGAAGTCGACGGTGCGCCCCTGGCCGTCGGTGAGCCGGCCGTCGTCGAGCACCTGCAGGAGGATGTCGAAGACCTCGGGATGAGCCTTCTCCACCTCGTCGAGGAGTACGACGGAGTACGGACGCCGGCGCACGGCCTCGGTCAGCTGACCACCCTCGTCGTACCCCACGTAGCCCGGAGGCGCGCCCACGAGACGGGCGACCGAGTGCTTCTCGGAGTACTCGCTCATGTCGATGCGGACGATCGCCCGCTCGTCGTCGAACAGGAAGTCGGCCAGCGACTTGGCCAGCTCGGTCTTGCCGGTGCCCGTCGGACCGAGGAAGAGGAACGACCCCGTCGGCCGGTTGGGGTCGGAGATGCCGGCGCGCGACCGGCGTACGGCGTCGCTCACGGCCCGCACCGCCTCGCGCTGGCCGATCAGGCGCTGCCCGATCACGTCCTCCATCTCGAGGAGCTTCGCGGTCTCACCCTGGAGCAGCTTGCCGGTCGGGATGCCCGTCCAGGCCTCGACCACCTCGGCGATCTGCTCGGCGCCGACCTCCTCGCCGACCAGCGGGTCGACGTCGTCCGCCTCGGCCTTCTCCACCGCCTCGAGCTTCTTCTCCAGCTCGGGGATCGACTCGTAGCGGATCTTCGACGCGCCCTCGAGGTTGCCCTCGCGCAGCATCTTGTCCGCCTCGATCCGCAGCTGGTCGAGGGCGCGACGGATCTCGCCCTCGCCCTCGAGCGACGCCTTCTCGCGCTCCCACCGGGCCTCGAGCCCGCGAAGCCGCTCCTCGGAGTCGGCGAGGTCGGCGCGCAGCCTCTCGAGCCGGTCCTGCGACGCCGCGTCGGTCTCCTTCTCGAGTGCGAACTCCTCCATCTTGAGCCGGTCGACGGTACGCCGGAGCTGGTCGATCTCCTCCGGCGACGACTCGATCTCCATCCGCAGCCGCGACGCCGACTCGTCGATCAGGTCGATCGCCTTGTCGGGCAGCTGCCGGCCCGTGATGTAGCGGTCGCTCAGGGTCGCGGCCGCCACCAGCGCGGCATCGGTGATCCGGACGCCGTGGTGCGCCTCGTACTTCTCCTGGATGCCGCGAAGGATCTGAATGGTGTCCTCGACCGACGGCTCGCCGACGAACACCTGCTGGAAGCGGCGTTCCAAGGCGGGGTCCTTCTCGATCCGCTCGCGGTACTCGTCGAGCGTCGTGGCGCCGATCATCCGCAGCTCGCCGCGGGCCAGCATCGGCTTGAGCATGTTGCCGGCGTCCATCGCGGAGTCACCCCCGGCGCCCGCACCGACGACCGTGTGCAGCTCGTCGATGAACGTGATCACCTGGCCGCCCGAGTCCTTGATCTCCTCGAGCACGGCCTTCAGCCGCTCCTCGAACTCGCCGCGGTACTTCGCGCCCGCCACCATCGCGGCCAGGTCGAGGCTGAGCAGCCGGCGACCCTTGAGCGAGTCGGGCACGTCGCCGGCGACGATCCGCTGCGCGAGCCCCTCGACGACGGCGGTCTTGCCGACGCCGGGGTCGCCGATCAGCACGGGGTTGTTCTTGGTACGCCGGGACAACACCTGGATCACCCGGCGGATCTCGGCGTCGCGGCCGATCACAGGGTCGAGCTTGCCGTCCTCGGCGGCCCGGGTGAGGTCCACCGAGAACTTCTCGAGGCTCTCGTACGTCGACTCCGCCTCGGGGCTGGTGACCCGGCGGTTGCCGCGGAGCGCGGTCAGACCCTCGCGCAGGCCGTCGGCGGTGAGCCCGGCGTCGGCGAGCAGCTTCTGCGCGCCGGACTGGACCGTCGCCAGGCTGATCAACAGGTGCTCGGTCGCGACGTAGTCGTCCTTCATCGACGCGGCCAGGTCGAGCGCGCCGGCGAGGACCCGGGTGAGCGCCGGCGACGCCGCCGGCTGCTGCACCGTCGACCCGGTCGCCTTCGGCAGCCCCTGCAGGTCCCGTTCGGCCGCCGCGGCGAGCGAGGCGGCGTCGGCGCCGGCCTTGCCGACCAGCTGGCGCGCCGTACCGTCGGCATCGCGCAGCAGCGCGGCGAGCAGGTGCACGGGCTCGGTCTGGGTGTTGCCCGCCGTGGTCGCGGCGAGCTGCGCGGTCTCGATCGCCTCACGACTGCGCGTCGTGAACTTCTCGGCCCCGAACTGGCTCATCTGGTTCCTTCACTGATGGGGTCACGTCTGGCTAGGGCCACTGTGGCCCTCACTCTCCCAACGATCCAGAAGTTGAGTCGATTCCCCTCAACTTCGGATTTTCCCGATAGTCCCCGACGATCTGGTCGCGTCAGCCGTCGGCAGACGACCGATTCGTCAGGGACTATCCCTCCCGCGGGACTGTGGGAGAACGACGGACCGCGATGCGTGCCTGTCGGGTCAGTCCCGCGTACGCCGCCAGACGACCACCGCCGAACCGGGGGACGGCTCCCGCAGCGCGGGCAACCGGCTCGCGCCGGTGGGGCGGGTCGTCGCCGTCTGCCGGACCGCCTCCCGGGTGGCCGCGAGCTCGGACTGGAGCTCCTCGTTGCGCGCGCGGAGCGCGGAGACCTGGTGCTCGAGCTCGAGGATCCGGCGTACGCCCTCGATGCCGACACCACCGGCGGTGAGGGAGGCGATCTCACGCAGCAGCTCGATGTCGCGGTGGCTGTAACGCCGCCCGCCTCCGCCCGTGCGACCGGGCATGATCAGGCCCATCCGTTCGTAGGAGCGCAGGGTCTGGGGGTGCAGCCCCGAGAGCTCGGCCGCGACCGAGATCACGTAGACGTGGGCGTCGGGGCCGGGTGCCCGGGGCTCCCGACGCGTCATGAGCCGGCGGCCTTCTCGAACAGGTTGGCCCGGAGGGTGCTGTCGACGCCGGCTGCCCGGTAGGCCGCGATCGCCTCGCGGGCCGGGTCGTTGAGCCTGGCGGGCACCTGCACCTGCACGGTCGCGAGCAGGTCGCCCTTGCTGCCGTCCTTCTTCGGCGCCCCGCGACCGCGGATCCGGAACGTCCGGCCGCTCGGCGTTCCGGCCGGGACCTTGAGCGTGACCGGACCGCCACCCAGGGTAGGGATCTTGATCTCCGCGCCCAGGGCGACCTCGTCGAACGAGACGGGGACGTCGAGCGTCAGGTTGTCGCCCTTGCGGCCGAACAGCTTGTGCGGGGTCACCTTCACCGTGACGAACAGGTCGCCGTCGGGCCCGCCGTTCTCACCGGCGCCGCCCTTGCCGCGCAGCCGGATGCGCTGGCCGTCCTTGACGCCGGCCGGGATGCGGGCCTGGATCGTGCGCGCCGACGTGCCGCGACCGGAGCCGTGGCAGGTCGGGCAGCGCTCGTCGTAGATCAGCTGACGCCCGCCGCAGCGCGGGCAGGTCTCGTTCATCGAGAAGCCGCCGCCGGTGGAGTTGACGATGAAGCCGGCGCCCTCGCACTCGGGGCAGATGCGCGGCTGGGTCCCGGGCTTGCCGCCGGTGCCGTGGCAGTCGGGACAGGCCGAGTCGGACGTCAGCCGCAGACTGATGGTCACGCCCTCCAAGGCGTCGGTGAAGCCGATCGTCGCGGACGTCTCGACATCGGCTCCGCGCACCGCCCGGGTCCTGGACCGCTGGCCGCCGCCGCGGCTGCCGAAGATGTCGCCGAAGAGATC
>JAICSK010000163.1 GCA_025936915.1 Nocardioides sp. | reverse complement strand
CGCCATCGACAACTCGCGGCTGCACCAGACCTACAACACACCAGCCATCGCGACGCTCGTCCTGATGGCCGAGCAGCTGGACTGGATGAACTCCCACGGCTCGCTCACCGGCATGGTCGAGCGCACCACCGCCTCGTCCGACGCCCTCTACGGCTGGGCCGAGAAGACCGCGTACACCACGCCGTACGTCGCCGACCCCGACCACCGCTCGCTGGTGATCGGCACCATCGACTTCGACGACACGATCGACGCCTCCGCCGTCGCGGCCACGCTCCGCGCCAACGGCATCGTCGACACCGAGCCCTACCGCAAGCTCGGGCGCAACCAGCTGCGGATCGCGATGTATCCCGCCATCGACCCGGCCGACGTCGAGGCGCTGACGACCTGCATCGACTACGTCGTCGACCGCCTGTGAGCTGGAGCGACGTCCCCGGACGGGGTGTCCGGGGACGTCGCGTCCGTCACTCGTAGGGCAGGCAGCCGAGCCCGGTGCTGGCGAAGTCGCGGTTGCTGAACTCCTCCTGGGTGAGGTAGTGGTGCCCGTTGACGACCTGGTTGTACAGCGCGCCCTGGGTGCCCTGTACCTGGCCGAACACGTACGCGCACTCGTCACCGTTCTCGTAGCCGAGGCGGTCGTACCACCCGGTCTCGGTGTCGGGGTCGGTCGTGGCCTCCATGATCTCGTGGCTGGTCGGGCTGACCTCCGTGTCCGCGTCGGGGTTGCCGTTCGGCGCCTCGGTGGCGCCGAGGTCGAACTCGCTGCTGCAGGTGTATCCGGTGTTCGAACCGTAGATCGGGTAGGGCATGTTGGCGTAGACCGTGCCGTTGGGCGCCATGCTGTGGTACGCGCAGTACGCGGCGCTCTTGTGGTGGTTGATCGTGCACGCGTTGCTGCCGTTGGTGGTGCTGCCACCCACGAAGCACGACTCGACGTGCTTGGGGAGGAAGAGCACGTAGATGTGCGCCAGATCGACCGGAAGGCCGTGGCTGCCGACCACGTGGTTCGTCTCGGCGATGAGCTGGTCGTCGTCCACGCATGCGCTGTAGCCCGAGCCGTCGGCATAGATCTTCGTGGTGTCGTTCGTGGCCACCGTGCAGCTGCTCGTCGGGAGAGCGTCGGTGTCGCTGATCGGCTGTCCGAACGAGACCTTGTAGCGAATGGTTCCGTTGGAGCCGGAGTACTCCGTGAGCGTCGAGAACACGTTGGTGTGCTTGCCGCTGTCCGCAGCGATCCCGCTCAGGTACTGGTTGATGACCGACTTGTAGCCGGAGTCGATCGGGTAGCCCGCCGGGTTCCAGTAGATCGGCGTGACGACCAGGGCACCGGTCCTCGCGGTGTCCATCATCGGACCGCCGTGGAAGAGCAGAGGCGGCGCGCCGATGGCCGCGTCGCTGGTGGTGTGCGCCTGGCAGTGCGGCCTCACCGCGTGCACGACGCCCGAGATGTGGGCCGGCGCCTGGCTGTGGCCCGGCGCGACACAAGCCAGCTCGGACGTGGTGCTCGAGGCAGCCTGGGCCCCGGTGGCCACCGCGGTCAGGGCCGAGGCGACCAGCAGCCCGGCGGCTGCTGCGACGACGCGACGGCCCGATCCGGGCCGTGCGGGGAAGGGATGCTTCACGGTGATCTCCCGATGTCCCGCCGGCTCCCCGGGTGGCAGACGTCTTCTGCGACCCTGACGAAGAAGCCGACTGGGCTCAGGCTGATCCGCGTCGGTTCCTTCTGTCAACGGGTCGGCGGCTGGTCCTTGGTCAGGTGCAGGAGCCAGTCGGAGCCGGTGTCGATCAGGGCGTAGCGACGGGCACCCGTCCGGCCGTGGAGCACGAACACGAACCTCTTCTGGGTGCGGTCCTCGAGCTCCCACCAGCCGGTGTCGGCGATGTCCTTGTCGGCGTCGGTGTACGTCGCGTGGCCGAGGGCGTGGTCGTCGACGGCCACCGCGAGCCGGTCGGTCCCCGAGTCGGGTGGCATCCCCTTCGGCACGGCCCACGACTTCAGCACCCCGTCCTCCTCCAGCCGGAGGTCGAAGTGCGGTTGTGGCCTGCGATGCTCGTGCAGCACGAAGACCGGCCTACGCATCGACGGCCTCGACCAGCGCGTCGTACGTCGCGGAGTCGTAGGCGACCATGCGGGCCTCCTCGACCCGGGTCGGCGTCGAGCGCAACGTCTCGATCGCCGCGGCGATCGCGTCGCCCTTCGGCCACCCGTAGATCCCGGCACTGACCAGCGGGAAGGCGATGGTCCGCGCCCCGAGCTCGTCGGCGACCGCCAGCGCACGCGCGTAGCACGACGTCAGCAGCGACCGATCCGTCTCGCCCGCCCGGTAGTTCGGGCCGACCACGTGGATCACCCACCGCGCCCGCAGGTCTCCGGCGGTTGTCCACCCGGCGTCACCGGTCGCCAACCCGTGCGGGAAACGACGGACACAGTCCTCGAGCACGGCCGGCCCTCCCGCGCAGTGGATCGCACCGTCGACGCCGCCACCACCGCGCATCGCCCGGTTGGCGGCGTTCACGACGGCCTCGACGTCCTGCTCGGTGATATCTCCCCGCACGACCGTCAGCTCCATGTCGCCATCCTGCCCTTCGACCTCAGTTCTTGAGCAGCCGCAGCACCGCGCGCTCCAGCACGGCCTGCCGCTCGACCGGCGAGGCGACCTTGCGGCGTACGGCGTGCCGGATGGTGCGACCCTCCTCGTAGGCGTCCACGACACGGGGATCGACGTACGACGACCGGGCGAGAGCGGCCGAGTTGCCGAGATACTCCGCCACCTCCTTCATCGCGGCCACCTCGGCCCGTTTCCGAGACGCCTTGGAGTCCCCGGGCTCGTCGCTCTCGGCCAGTGCCGTGGCGGCGAGCACGGTGGCATGCCAGGTGCGGAAGTCCTTGGCGCTCGCGTCCATGCCGGTGGCATCCCGGAGGTACTCGTTGACGTGGCCCGCAGCGAGGTCGTGCCAGCGACCCCGCTCCTTCCACGCGAGCAGCCTCTCGTCGGCGCGGGCACGGCGCTTGCGCATCACCTCCAGCGCCTCGACGGTTGCCGGATCGTCGATCGTGACGCGGTGCTCCACCCCCGACTTGCCGACGAAGCAGAACTGGAGACTGTGTCCCTGCCGGGTCACGTGGCGACGCTGCAAGGTGGTGAGGCCGAAGCTGCCGTTGGTGTCGGCGTACATGTCGTTTCCGATCCGGAAATATCCCAGATCGAGAAGTCTCACCGCCGTGGCACACGCACGCTCGCGCGACATACGGGCTGTGCGCAGGTCGACCAGCACCCGCTCGCGAGCCTTCGACAGCACTCGGCCGAAGTCGAGGACCCGAACGTGCTTCTCCGCGTCGCGCTGGGCGCGCCAGTCGGGGTGATAGAGGTATTGGCGACGTCCGGCATCGTCCGTGCCGACGGCTTGGAGATGGCCGTTCGGCCACGGGCAGATCCAGACGTCCTTCCAGGCCGGCGGTATCGCCAGGCTCCTCACCCGGTCGGCGTCCTCGACCGGCAAGCGCTCACCGTTCTCGTCGAGGTGGACGAACCCCTTTCCCGCACGCCGACGGCTCCACCCCGGATCGTCGGGTGAGCTCCGCCGCAGCCGCGCCATGCGGACCACGTAACCATCGGAGCACCGCGCCATGCCGCCGTCCGGGCCGAACCGTCAGCGAGGTCGCACCGCGCGGACGAGAAGAAGCAGCGCCACCAGCGCGAGCAGGCCACCGGCGACCCACGGCCAGGGGTCGCGAGTGGCCGGCTCGGCAGCCGCTGGGTCGGACCGGGAGGCTGCCGGGTTGCCCGACGCGGAGGACGAGGGCGCGGGCGGGCCGGCCGAGACGGGCTGTACAGCGGCGCGGATCTCGGCCGGAAGGGTGACCCGGAGCACGGGCGATCGCGCCCCCTCGGAGGACACGTAGACCGAACCGTCGGGGCCGACGGCGATGCCCTCGCCCTGCTGCTCGTGCGGCAGCGCGAACGACCCCACCGGTTGCAGCGAGGGCCAGGCGTACACCACGGCCGTGGAGTAGTTGCGGATCAGCACGTGCCGACCGTCGGGGAAGAACGAACCGTCGGTGGCCACCGGGAGCACCCGGCCGATCGGCCTCAGCTCGTTGTCGCGCAACGGGTCCAGGTGCTCCGGGACGGCGTACAGCACCCCGCCGAAGACGTTCTTGCTGGCGATGTAGAGACGACCGGTGGTGGGGTCGCGGAGCAGGGTCTCGGCGTCGGTCGCGCCGTCGGGATAGGTGAGGTGGTACGTCGTGGGGTGCACCGTGCGCACACCCGGCCCGACCGGGATGCGGGAGATCTCGACCGACGGCCGGCGCCCGAAGTTGTCCCCGATGTCGCCCACCCAGACGAAGCCGTGACCCGCCGGCGCGAGGGCCTCGGTGTCGGTCGGGTCGGTGGACCAATGGGTCACGCCGACCGTGTGACCGGCATCGTCGACGGCGAAGACGCGGCCCGTGTCGCCGGAGTCGTTGGTGGTCAGGAACAACCCGCGGTCGACCACGAGCGCGCTCGCCTCGACGATCGCCGGGTCGTCGAACCGGAAGACCTGATGACCCTGGGGTGCCGACGGCGTCGTGAGGAGGCCCAGGGCGAGAGGGGCGGCGATCGCCAGCCCGGCCAGCAGCTGCATCCGACGCCTCGTCACGCCCGCTCGAGCAGCTCGCCGAGACGCGGCCGGACGCCCCAGGCGGTGACCAGCTCGTCGTACTCACGTCGCGCGGACCCGCCGCTCACCGGTCGCCCAGTGCGGACGCCGCGCAACAGGGTGTTGCGTGGTGTGTGCTGGCTCCCGACGAACTGCATCACGTCGACGCGATACCCCTCGAGTCGCAGCAGCGACGCCCGCAGCCCGTCGGTCAGGGTGTCGGCGAAGCGCTCGCGGAGGATGCCGTGCCGGGTGAGCATCGCGTACGGCTCCGGCGTCGGCTGTCGGCGCAGCTGGGCGGCGATGTCGTGGTGGCAGCAGGGTGCGGCCAGCACCAGCGGCGTCTCCCACTCGACCGCCCGGGCCAACGCGTCGTCGGTGGCGGTGTCGCACGCGTGCAGCGCCAGCACCACGTCGGGACGTACGCCGGGGTCCGCGTCCCCGATCGCCGAGGCGACGAACGTCGCGTCGACCCCCAGCTCGGAGGCGAGCTTCTCGTTGTGCGTCCGAGACTGCTCGCGCTGGTCGATCCCGGTCAGGTGCACCGCCAGGCCGCGCACGTGGCTGAGGAAGCGCTCGGTGACGAACGTGAGGTAGGCGTTGCCACACCCGAGGTCGACGACCTGCAGGGGCGCATCGGCGGTCGGGGTGCGCAGGTGCCCCTTGGCCATGGCGTCGCCGATCGAGGCGTCGAGGATGCGCAGGAACTCCTCGACCTGCCGGTACTTCCCCTGCCGGCTCGGCTTCATCCGCCCCTCGTGGTCGCTGAGGCCGAGGGCGCGGAAGACCGGGTCGGCCGCGGGCAGGAGCCGGCCCTTGTCGCGGTCGTGGTCGCGGTCGACCTCCTGCTCCGCCGCGCGTGCCTGCACGTGGACGACGGCCTCGCCCTTCTTGGTCACCCGCAGCTGACGGGTCTCGGTCGTCGTCTCGACGTGCCAGTTGCCGAACGGCAGGTCCAGCAGGTCGTCGAGCGCGTGACGTGCCTCGTCGTCGACCGGGTGGTTGCTGGTGTGGGCCTGGGCGTCGTCGTACGCCGTGACCTGGAGGTGGCGGCCGGCCCTGAGGTCGACGTATCGGAGCTCGACGCGCCGCCACCGGGGCTGGGTGCCGCGCTGCCGGCCGGAGGCGACCGCGCGGACCAGGGTCTGGTCGTCCAGGACGCTCGCCCGCACCCGGCTGAGCGCACGGAGCAGGGGTTCGCTCATCGTCGGGGTCCCGGCAGCGACGCGAGCGCAGCGACCGGCGTCGCGGGCTGGGTCATCGTCGCACCAGGGCGGCGATCACGACGATCAGGAGCAGCCCCGCCAGGGCGACGGGGATGACGAGTCGCCGGTGCCGGGGGTTCACCGGCTCAGTCTAGGAGTCGGCCCGCAGCGCCGCGGTGACGACGTCGAGCACCCGGATGCCGCCGGCCTCGACGTCGGCGACCGGCGTCCAGGCGACCGCGTCGGTGGTGCCCCCGGTCTCGACCACACGTGGCTCGACATTGTCGGCAACGGTGCCCCGGAAGACCAGGTGCACACCGTGGAAGTCCTCGAAGCGACCCGAGGGAGCGGTCCCCTCGAAGTGGGTGTCGTGGACGTCGAGCAGGTCGCCCACCGAGACCTCGATGCCACACTCTTCGCGCAGCTCACGGGTCACCGCGTCACGGGGTGACTCGCCGTGGTCGAGTCCGCCGCCGGGCAGGGTCCAGGCACCGGGGTGCGCACCGAGGGGCGAGATCCGGGTGAGCAGGACGTCGTCGCCTCGGCGGACCAGGGCGTACACCGCCAGTCTCTGCAGCCGGAAGGGCCGGTGGTCGCCGAGGGCCTCGGTGACGATGTCGGTGACCGGCAGCGCGCCGGAGAGCACGTCGGCGACGGGGTGCCAGGCGACGTCGACGGTCGAGCCATCCACCTCCACCACCCGCGGCTCGGGAGCGTCGGCCGGCACCCACGCGTCGTACACGATGCGCAGCGCCTGGTAGTCCCACCGCCGGCCCTGCCGCCACATCGACGGACGGTGGGCGGAGTAGACGCGAGCGGTCTCCCCGACCTCGGCGGGAAGGCCGGTCTCCTCCCGGATCTCACGGACCAAGGCGTCCCGGGGATCCTCGCCGTGGTCGACTCCGCCGCCCGGCAGGTGCCAGCGCTCGTCGGCGGAGATGCGTCGCGCGAGCCGGGTCAGCAGGATCCGGCCGTCGCGGAGGACCAGACCGTACGCCGCGACCCGCTGCACCTTGGGCAGGGACTTCGGCATCGAGCGCCTCCTCCGGGCGGGGCTTCGGCCCATCCTGTCAGCAGAAGGGCGGCCTGACGTCCCGGGTGTGGGAGTGTCGACCGGCCCAGCGCCAGACCCGGGCGGCCCGGTCGCGGTCGTCGTCGGTGACCAGGTTGCCCATCCAGCGCAGAGCCAAGGTCATCAACCACTCGGACCGCATGCCGGCGGGTCCGATCGCGGCCAGGACGCGTGGGATCGTCACCAGTCCGGCGAGCCGTCGGGCGATGGAGAACGCCTCGCCGTAGTGCTCGGTGAGCGTGGCGGGCCAGGCCGTCGCCAGGTCGGCGTCGTCGGCGATCAGCTCGGCGACCATCCGACCGCCCTCGAGGCCGTAGTCGATGCCCTCGCCGTTGAGCGGGTTGACGCAGGCGGCGGCGTCGCCGATCAGGGCCCAGTTGGGCCCGGCCACACCGGTCACCGCCCCGCCCATCGGGAGCAGGGCGCTCGTGGGTGCGCGGAGCTCCTCGCCGAGGCCGAACGCCGCGCGCACGGTGTCGGCGTACGACGTCATCAGCGCGCGGACCTTCAGGTCGGCCGGCCGCTTGGCGGTGGCGAGGGTGCCGACGCCGAGGTTCACCTCGCCGTTGCCCAGCGGGAAGATCCAGCCGTAGCCGGACAGCACCTCCTGGCGTTCGCCACGCAGCTCGAGGTGGGAGCTGATCCACGGGTCGTCGGACATCGTCGAGGTGACGTAGGAGCGACCGGCCACGCCGTACACCGTGTCGCGGTGCCACTCGCGGCCGAGGACCTTGCCCAGCGGGGAGCGGACGCCGTCGGCGACGACGAGCCGTCGGCACTCGACCTCGAGCATCTCGTCGCCCCGGCCGAACGCGACCGTGGTGACCCGGCCCGCGTCTCGCCGTACCCCGGTTGCGCGCACTCCGTCGATCGCCCGCGCGCCGGCCTTGATCGCGGTCGTGCGCAGGTGGTCGTCGAGCTCGGTGCGGGCGACGGCCGAGCCCCAGTCGGGCAGCGTGCCGCCCGGCCAGGGCAGCAGCAGCGTCTGGCCGAAGCCATGGGCCCGGAGACCGTGGTTGACCGTGTGGGCGCGCAGCCAGTCGCCCAGGCCGAGCCGCTCGAGCTCGCCGATCGCCCGTGGCGTGAGGCCGTCGCCGCAGGTCTTGTCGCGCGGGAACACCGCCGCGTCGGTGAGCAGCACGTCGACCCCGAGCCGCGCCAGCCACGCCGCCGTCGCCGACCCCGCGGGCCCGGCCCCGACGACGAGGACGTCGGTCGCCTCCCGCGCGGTCACCCTCCGATTCTCGCAGGGCCTCTCCTGGCTCCCCAATCGCGGTCTGTCGGGGTAGTCCGTGACGAAACGGTCCTCTTGGAACGATCCACCGGGGCCGGATCGTCACGGACTATCCCTCAGACCCTGCCGGGGCCCCCGACGACGCCGACCCGGCAGAAGCGTCACGTGCGCGTTCCTGCCGGGTCCGCGGCCTGATGTTCTGGGCATGCGACCGGATCTCGATGCGCCAAGGCCCGCCCCCCAAGGGACGGGCCTCGTCGCGGCGATCTGCGACCGGTGGCCGGCTCGATCAGTTCTGGTAGGACCCGAAGTCGAAGTCGTCCAGCGCGACCGCCTG
>JAICSK010000186.1 GCA_025936915.1 Nocardioides sp. | reverse complement strand
GGGTGTTCTTGAACCTCGGGCGCGACCATCTCGACTTCCACCGCGACATGGACGACTACTTCGAGGCGAAGGCATTGCTGTTCTCTCCGGAGCACTCGCGGTGCGGACTGGTCGCGGTCAACGACGCCTGGGGCGAGCGGATGGTCCGGCAGGCCGGCGTACCGGTCACCACGATGTCGGCAACGGGCCGGGAGGCCGACTGGCGGGTCGCCGATCTCGAGCTGGCGCCGACCGGCGCGATGTTCCGCGTCGTCGGGCCCGGGACGGACGTCGAGGCGGGGTGCCCGATCCCTGGCGGCTTCAACGTCGCCAACGCTCTCGCGGCCGTCGCCGCGGCGGCCACCGCCGGGTACGACGCGGAAGCCGTGGCGCGGGCGATCGCCGAGGGCCCGGGCGTGCCCGGCCGGCTCGAGCGCATCGACGCGGGCCAGGACTTCGAGGTCGTCGTCGACTACGCCCACAAGCCCGACGCCGTCGAGGCCGCCTTGGCGACGCTGCGGCCACTGACGAACGGGCGGCTGATCGTGGTCCTCGGCGCCGGTGGTGACCGCGACCCCGGGAAGCGAGCGTTGATGGGCACGATCGCCTCCCGGGGGGCCGACGTGCTGATCGTCACCGACGACAACCCGCGCAGCGAGGACCCGGCCGGCATCCGGAGGGAGATCCTCGACGGCACGGCCCACGGCGACGCCGAGGTGGTCGAGGTCGGCGACCGCCGAGAAGCCATCGCCGTCGCAGTACGACGGGCGGGTGCCGGAGACACCGTGCTGATCGCCGGCAAGGGACACGAGACCGGCCAGGAGGTTGCCGGTGTCCTGCACCCCTTCGACGACCGCGTGGTCGCCCGAGAGGAGCTGGGCCGGGTGACGGGCCGATGATCCCGATGACCCTGGCCGAGATCGCCCAGGTCGTCGGTGGCCGGGTGGCCGACGCGGGTGACGGTGGAGCGACCGTCACCGGCCCGGCGTTCGTCGACACCCGGAGCCCCGAGCCCGGTGGGCTGTTCGTCGCGATCGCGGGGGAGCACGTCGACGGCCACGAGTTCGCGCGGGCCGCGGTCGAGGCCGGCGCGAGTGGCGTGCTGGCGGCGCACGAGACCGGCGTTCCGGCGGTCGTGGTCGACGACCCCGTCATCGCGCTCGGCCGGCTGGGTCGGCGTGTCGTCGACGCGGTCGGCGCGACCGTGGTCGCCCTCACGGGGTCTCAGGGCAAGACCGGCACCAAGGACTACCTGGCACAGGTGCTCGCGGATGGCGGCCCAACGGTCGCGACCACGGGCAACCGCAACAACGAGATCGGCGTCCCACTCACCGTGCTCCGTGCCACCCCCGAGACCCGCTACCTCGCCGTCGAGATGGGCGCCCGGGGCGTCGGCCACATCGCCGAGCTGTGCTCGATCGCACCGCCGCGCGTCGCGGCCGTGCTCAACGTCGGCACCGCTCACATCGCAGAGTTCGGGTCGCGCGAGGCGATCGCCCGGGCCAAGGGGGAGATCGTCGAGGCCCTCCCGCCCGACGGCACCGCGGTCCTCAACGCCGACGACCCGATGGTCGCGGCGATGGCCGACCGGACGTCCGCGCGCGTGGTGACGTTCGGTCGTGGCGGTGAGGTGTCCTGGCGTGATCTCGAGCTCGACGACCTCGGGCGCCCGTCGTTCGAGCTGGGCCACGACGGCGCCTGGACGCCGGTCAGCCTGTTGGAGGCCGGTGCCCACCAGGTGCCCAACGCCGTGGCCGCAGCCGCCATGGCTGCCGCGGCGGGCGTCGACTGGACCGCGATCGCCCATGCGCTCGGCCGTGCGCGGTCGCTGTCGCCCTGGCGGATGGCACTCCACGAGCGCGCCGACGGCCTGGTGGTCGTCAACGACGCCTACAACGCCAACCCGGCCTCGATGGCCGCGGCGCTCGACGCGCTGGCGGCCATCGGCCGACGTGGCGGCCGGCGCACGGTCGCGGTGCTCGGCGAGATGCTCGAGCTCGGGGCGACGTCCTCCGCCGGCCACGCGGCCGTGGGCGAGCACGCCGCCGGACTCGGGATCGATGTGGTGGTCACCGTCGGCGAGGCGGCCGAGCAGATCGCGGCCGGCGCACGACGTACACCGGGCTGGGCCGGGACCGCGGTTGCGACGGCGGGCCGCGACGAGGCGGCGGCGTGGCTGCGACACAATGTCGTGGCCCGGGACGTGGTCCTGGTCAAGGCGTCACGCGGCGCCGCTCTGGAACACGTGGCCGACGGGCTGACCGAGCCGGTCGAGGACTCAGAAGGCGGGAACCCGAGCCGATGAAGGCGATTCTGCTGGGCGGAGGTCTCGCCCTGGTCTTCTCGCTGCTCGGAACGCGGGCGGCGATCCCGCTGTTCTTCCGGCTCGGCTACGGGCAGCCGATCCGCGACGACGGCCCGACCAGCCACCACACCAAGCGCGGCACCCCGACCATGGGCGGGGTCGTGGTCATCGCGTCGTCGGTGCTCGCCTACTTCCTCGCCGAGCTGATCACCCAGAACACGCCGTCGGCATCCGCCCTGCTCCTGCTGTTCCTCTACGTCGGGATGGGGATCGTGGGCCTCCTCGACGACTTCATCAAGGTGTCCAAGCAGCGCTCCCTGGGCCTGCGGAGCAAGGCGAAGATGGTCGGGCAGACCTTGATCGCGCTGGTCTTCGGCTGGCTCGCGATCTCCGGCATGCTCGAGGACGGTCGCGGCATCAGCCCGGCGTCGACGCACCTGTCCTTCATCCGCGACACCAAGTTCGTGCTGCCGGCCGTCGTGGCGATCCTGCTGTTCTGGGTGATGGTCACCGGCACCAGCAACGCGGTGAACCTCGCCGACGGTCTGGACGGGCTGGCCACCGGTGCGTGCGTGATGGTGTTCGGCGCCTTCATGTTCGTCAACATCTGGCAGAACAACCAGAACTGCGCCATCCACCACGTCAAGGCGTGCTACCAGGTGCGCGACCCGCTCGACCTGGCCCTGGTCGCGGCGGCGATCACGGGCGCCTGCTTCGGGTTCCTGTGGTGGAACGCGCCACCGGCGCAGATCTTCATGGGCGACACCGGCTCGCTGTCCCTGGGTGGTGCGATGGCGGGCTTCGCGATCATGACCCGCACCGAGCTGCTGCTGCTGATCATCGGCGGCCTGTTCGTGGTGATCACGCTGTCGGTGATCATCCAGGTGGGCTTCTTCAAGGCCTCGCGTCGGTTCGACGCCGTACGCCGTGTCTTCCGCGTCGAGCCCGGGCACCGGGTGTTCCGGATCGCTCCGCTCCAGCACCACTTCTTGCTCCTCGGCTGGGAAGAGGTCACCGTGGTGATCCGGTTCTGGATCATCACCGGGCTGTGCACGGCCGGTGGGCTCGGTGTGTTCTACGCAGCCTGGGTAGCGAAGGCGTGAGGGACGCCACCCGCCTCGGGCGCCGCGACGACTGGTCCGGCGTCCGCGCGGTGGTCGCGGGGTTCGGCGTCAGCGGGTTCGCGGCCGCCGACAACCTCATCCACCTCGGCGCCGCGGTCGTCGCGCTCGACGAGAAGGGCGAGGGCAAGGAGGAGCAGGCCGAGCTGCTCGGCGTCCTGGGCGCCGACGTGCGCCTCGGCGAGGGCACCACCGCGGTCCTGCCCGCCAAGGCCGACCTGCTCGTGGTCTCGCCCGGGTGGAAGCCGTCCGCGCCGCTGATCGTCCAGGCGCGCGAGCGCGGGATACCGGTGTGGGGCGAGGTGGAGCTCGCCTGGCGGCTGCGTGCCCCCGGGTCTGACGGGCGCCCCGCGCCGTGGCTGGCGGTCACCGGGACCAACGGAAAGACCACGACCGTGCAGATGCTCGACTCGATCCTGCGTGCGGCCGGTCTCCGCAGCGTCGCGGCCGGCAACGTCGGGCTTCCGCTGGTCGAGGCGGTGATGGACCCGACGCCGTACGACGTGTTCGCGGTCGAGCTGTCCAGCTTCCAGCTGCACTACACCGACTCGTTGAGCGCCGAGGCGTCGGCCGTGCTCAACCTGGCCGAGGACCACCTCGACTGGTACGACGGTCCGACGGGCATGGCGGAGTACGCCGCCGACAAGGGCCGGATCTACCAACGCGCCCAGAAGGCCTGCGTCTACAACGTGTCGGACCCGGTGACCGAGCGACTCGTGCGTGAGGCCGACGTGGAGGAGGGCGCCCGCGCGATCGGCTTCACGCTCGGCATGCCGGGGGTCGGCATGGTCGGGGTGGTCGACGAGATCCTGGTCGACCGGGCGTTCATCGCCGAGCGGCAGTCGAGCGCGGCGGAGCTGTGCACGATCGACGACCTCGCGAGTCCGGCGCCCCATGTCGTCGCCAACGCGCTGGCCGCGGCCGCGCTGGCCCGGGCGCACGGCGTACCCCAGGCGGCGGTGCGCGACGGCCTGCGCGCGTTCCGCTTCGACGGCCACCGGATCGCCACCGTGGCGACGGTCGCGGGCGTGACGTACGTCGACGACTCCAAGGCGACCAACCCGCACGCCGCACGGGCGTCGTTGCTCGCCTACGACCCGGTGGTGTGGATCGCCGGGGGTCTCGCCAAAGGCGCGCACTTCGACGACCTGGTCGCCACGACGCACGGTCGGTTGCGGGGTGCCGTCCTGATCGGCCGCGACCACGACGTCATCGCCGACGCCCTCGCGCGACACGCGCCGGATGTGCCCGTCATCACCGTGGACGCCGACGAGACTGGCACCGGACATGCCGCCATGGAGCGTGCGGTCGTGGCCGCGCGGGACCTCGCCCAGCCGGGCGACACCGTCCTGCTGGCCCCGGGGTGCGCCTCGATGGACATGTACCGCAACTACGCCGACCGCGGCGACGCCTTCGCCGCGGCGGTCCGAGGACTGACCGCCTAGCCGACCACGAGGGGACCCACGAGGACCGATGGCCATCGCCAGCCCTCTCCGCCGCGCGTCACGGCGACCGACTGCCGAGCCCGACACGTCGCCGCCGCGCGGGAGCCGCCGGGCCGGTGTCTCCTCCTGGTTCGCCGCGCTGCACGACGCCCTCGCCCGGCCGCTGACGTCGTACTACCTGCTGCTCGGCGCCTCGGCCCTGCTGCTCACCATCGGCCTGATCATGGTGTTCAGCGCCTCCAGCGTGTACGCCTTCGAGAACTACAACCAGGACTCCTACGCCGTCGTCGTCAAGCAGCTCACCTGGGTCGCGATCGGTCTGCCCTGTGCCTGGGTCGCGGGTCACCTGCCCCAGCGGTGGGTACGACGGCTCGCCTGGCCCGGCTACTTCGTCTCGCTCGGGCTGCTGCTGCTCACCTCGCTGTTCGGCGTCACCCGCAACGGCAACACCAACTGGCTGGCGTTCGGTCCGATCCAGATCCAGCCGTCGGAGATCGCCAAGCTGGCGCTGGTGCTCTGGGCGGCCCACGTCTATGCGAACAAGGACCGACGGCTCGGCAGCCTGCACCAGGTGATGATGCCGGTGGTCCCCGGGATGCTGGTGGCCACCGGGCTGGTGATCTTCGGTCACGACCTCGGCACCGCGCTGGTGCTGTTCGCCATCCTGCTGGGGATGCTCTGGGTCGTCGGCGCGCCCGCCAGGATGTTCACGCTGTCCTTCCTGGTGATCTCCGTGTTCGCCGGGGCGCTGGCCGCGACCGACCCCGAGCGGCTCACCCGCATCACCCACTTCACCGACCCGATGAGCGACTACAACAGCGCCGGCTGGCAGCCGGCGCACGGGCTGTTCGCCCTCTCGACAGGCGGCCTGTTCGGGCAGGGCATCGGCGCCAGCCAGCAGAAGTGGGGCAACCTCCCCGAGGCCCACACCGACTTCATCTTCGCCGTGCTGGGCGAGGAGCTCGGCCTGGTCGGCACGCTGCTGGTGATCGGGCTCTTCATGACAATCGCCTACGCCGCCGTCCGGGTCGCCCGGCGGACCAAGGACCCGTTCGTGCGCTACATGACCTTCGGCATCGTGGTCTGGATCATCGGCCAGATGATGATCAACGTCGGCATGGTGCTGGCACTCCTGCCGGTGATCGGCATCCCGCTGCCCCTGGTGTCCTACGGCGGCTCGGCACTGGTGCCGTCGTTGGTCGCGCTCGGGATGCTGGTCGGATTCGCCCGTCGTGAGCCGGAGGCAGCCCGCGCCCTCGCCCAGCGGAAGAAGGCGCGCAACTCTGGCGTGACCGCCGGGCGGGTCGACGGCAGGGGCCTGTAGAACGGTTCCCATGCGCATCCTGCTCGCGGGAGGGGGCTCGGCCGGTCACACCTCCCCGCTGCTCGCCACGGCCGACGCCCTGCAGCGGCTCGCGCCGGGCGTCGAGATCACCTGCCTCGGCACCCGCGAGCGGATCGAGGCCCAGCTCATCCCCGCCGCCGGCTACCCGTTGGAGTTCGTGGCGAGCGTGCCGCTGCCGCGTCGGCCCAACGCCGACCTGGCCCGGCTCCCGGGCAGGCTTCGGACAGCCCGTCGAGCCGCGCTCGAGGTGATCGACCGGATCCGCCCCGACGTGGTGTGCGGGTTCGGCC
>JAICSK010000035.1 GCA_025936915.1 Nocardioides sp. | reverse complement strand
TCGGCGCGCGGGAGCATCTCCCGGATCCAGACGACACCCTCGCGGGTCCTGGCCAGCTCGGCGACCAGGCCCTCGACCTCGGCCTGGATCTCCTTCGTGTCGGGAGCCCCGGCGCAGAGGACGAGCTGGACGTCGGGCGGCAGCTCGCGGCACGCCCGGAGGAACAGCGGCAGCCCCTTCTGCCGGGTGATCCGGCCGACGAACACCACCGAGAGCCGGTCGGGGTCGACCCCGTGCGCGCGCACCCGGGCGGGGTCGTCGACGTGCGACCACGTCTCGGTGTCGATCCCGTTGTGCACGACGTGGAGCCTCGCCGGGTCGACGTCGGGGTAGGCGTGGAGCACGTCGTCCCGCATCGCGGCCGACACCGCGATCACGGCCGAGGCACCGAGGTACGACGTGCGCTCGGCGAAGGACGACACGGCGTACCCGCCGCCGAGCTGCTCGGCCTTCCATGGTCGCAGCGGCTCGAGCGAGTGGGCGGTGACGACGTGCGGCACGTCGTACAACAGGCCGGCGAGGTGGCCGCCGAGGTTGGCGTACCACGTGTGCGAGTGCACCAGGTCGGTGCCGGCGCAGCCGGCGGCGATGGCGAGGTCGACGCCGAGCGTCTGCAGCGCGGCGTTCGCGTCACCCAGCTCCGGCAGGTCCGCGTACGCCGTGACCCCCGCCTCGTCGCGCGGCTCGCCGAACGCCTGCACCCGGACGTCGAGCCCGCCCAGCGCCCGCAGCGCCCGCACCAGCTCGGCGACGTGGACGCCGGCGCCACCGTAGATCGCGGGCGGGTACTCCTTGGTCAGGACGTCGACGCGCACGCCGTGAAACTACCCCTATCTCGACCTCCCCCTCCGTCGCTACCGTGCCAAGCATGAACGGGACGAGTCGCAAGCGGGTCCTGGCCATCGTCCTCGCCGGCGGGGAGGGCAAGCGGCTGATGCCGCTGACGGCCGACCGGGCCAAGCCGGCGGTGCCGTTCGCGGGGATCTACCGCCTGATCGACTTCGCGCTCTCCAACGTCGTCAACAGCGGCTACCTGCGGGTGGTCGTGCTGACGCAGTACAAGTCGCACTCCCTCGACCGTCACGTCACCACCACCTGGCGGATGTCGACGTTGCTCGGCAACTACGTCGCTCCGGTGCCGGCCCAGCAGCGGGTCGGCAAGCACTGGTACCTCGGCAGCGCCGACGCGATCTACCAGTCGCTGAACCTGGTCCACGACGACCAGCCCGACATCGTCGTCGTGGTCGGCGCCGACCACGTCTACCGGATGGACTTCGCCCAGATGGTCGGCCAGCACCTCGAGAGCGGTGCGTCGTGCACCGTCGCCGCGATCCGGCAGCCGATCTCGATGGCCGACCAGTTCGGAGTGATCGACGTCAACCCCGACGCCCCACGGTCGATCCGGGAGTTCCTGGAGAAGCCGACGGCTCCCGCCGGGCTGCCGGACAGCCCCCACGAGGTCCTGGCCAGCATGGGCAACTACGTCTTCGACGCGGAGGCGCTCCAGGAGGCGGTCACCCGCGACTCCGACATGCAGGGCTCCAAGCACGACATGGGCGGCGACATCGTGCCGGCGTTCGTACGACGGCACGAGGCCGACGTCTACGACTTCAAGGACAACCAGGTGCCCGGCGCCACCGACCGAGACCGTGGCTACTGGCGCGACGTCGGCACCATGCGGTCGTTCTACGACGCCCACATGGACGTCGTCTCCCCGCTCCCGGTCTTCAACCTCTACAACGGTGCGTGGCCCATCTACACCGCCTACGGCCCGCAGCCGCCGGTGAAGCTGGCCAAGGGGGCCGACGGGTCGGCACCGCTCGCGGAGGAGTCGCTGCTGTCGCCCGGCGTCGTCGTGTCCGGCGGGCAGGTACGACGTTCGGTGCTGTCGCCGGCGGTCCGGGTCGAGCAGGGAGCAGTTGTCGAGGACTCCGTGCTGATGGACGGTGTGCTCGTGGGGGAGGGCGCAGTGGTCCGCAACGCGATCCTCGACAAGGCCGTGGTCGTGCCGCCCGGAGCGGAGCTCGGCGTCGATCCGGAGCTCGACCGCAAGCGCGGCTTCATGGTCGAGGACGGGCTCACCGTGCTCGGCAAGGGCCAGAAGTTCCCCGACGCATGAGTCGGTAGCACCACCAGCACCACAGGCCGCACCCGCGACCCCCTCGGAAAGGACGCCTCATGACCACCACCGCCGAACCCCGCCGCGGCGCGGTCGAGATCCGCTCGATCGACTACGTGCCCCTCGCCGAGCGGCACGGCAAGCTCTGGCACCTCGGGCCCCTCTGGTTCATGAGCAACGCCCAGATCGCCACCCTCGCGGTCGGCGTCCTCGGTGTGACCACGGGTGGCAACCTGATCTGGTCGCTGATCGCGATCCTGCTCGGCACCGCCATCGGCACCTTCTTCATGGCCGCCCACTGCTCCCAGGGTCCTCAGCTGGGTCTGCCGCAGATGATCCAGTCGCGACCGCAGTTCGGCTACGTCGGCGCGATCCTGGTCTGGCTGTTCGCCTACCTCCAGTACGCCGGCTTCAACGTCTTCAACACCCTGCTCGCCTCCGACGCCCTGCACGTCAACCCCGGCGGCAGCACCAAGGTGTGGCTGGTGCTCGGCACGATCGCCGCTGCGGCGGCGGCGATCCTGGGCTACGACGCCATCCACCGGATGGAGCAGTACCTCACCTACGGCTTCCTGGTGATCTTCGGCATCCTCACCATCGTCGTGCTCACCCTGAGCTATCCGTCGGGGTCCTTCTCCCTGAGCAACTTCGATCTCACTCCGTTCCTGCTCCAGTTCTCGGTCGTCGCGGGCTACCAGATCAGCTGGGCGATCTACGTCTCCGACTACTCCCGTTACCTCCCGCCCGAGGTGACCATCCGCAAGACCTTCTTCTGGACCTACGGCGGTTCTGCCTTGGGGGCGGTCTGGATCATGTTCATCGGGTCCGCGCTCGCCGCCTGGGCCGGTGCGAACTTCGACACCATCGCGTCGCTGAAGGACTCCGGGGACAAGTTCTTCGGCGGCTTCGGCGCGATCGTGCTCGTCTTCTCCGCGCTCGGCCTGCTCTCGGTCACCGCGCTGAACATGTACGGCGGGTCGCTGACCCTGATCAGCGCCCTCGACTCGTTCAAGAAGGTGCGCCCGACGCTGGCCGTGCGGCTCGGGATGATCGGCTTCACCGCGCTGCTGTCACTCGCGGTCGCCTGGGGAGCGTCGTCGTCGTTCCTGGACAACTTCGAGAACTTCCTGTTGCTGGTCCTCTACTTCTTCATCCCGTGGACCGCGGTGAACCTGGTCGACTTCTTCATCGTCCGCAAGGGGCACTACGCGATCGCCGAGATCTTCAAGCCCGACGGCATCTACGGCCGCTGGGGGTGGCGCGGGATCGTGTCCTACCTGGTCGGCTTCGGCGCGATGCTCCCGTTCTTCAGCACGGGCCTGTACTCCGGGTGGGTGGCCAACGCGGCGCACGGCGCGGACTACTCCCTCTTCGTCGGCCTACCGGTCTCGGCGATCCTGTACTGGTCCCTGTGCCGGTCGATCGACACCGACCGGGAGCGCCGGCTGGCCGAGGAGCAGGCCGACATCCTCGAGCGTGAGGCCATGGCGCACGAGCGCACGGAGGGCTGAGCCCGCGTGGATCTGCTCGACGCGACCGCGATGGCGGAGGCGGTCCGAGAGGGCACGACGACCGCCGAGGAGCTGGTCACGGCCGCGCTCGAGCGGATCGCTGCCTGGGACGGCGAGGTCAACGCCTTCACCGTCGTCCGGCGCGACGAGGCGCTGAGGCGGGCGCGCGAGATCGACGAGGGGGTGCGGAGGGACCCCACGTCGTACGGTCCGCTCGCCGGCGTCCCGGTCTCGGTGAAGGACCACGTCTGGATGGCCGGGCAGCCGGCGACCAACGGCTCGCTCGCCCTGCGCGACTTCGTGCCGGACGTCGACGCCGTACCCGTCTCGCGGTTGCGAGCAGCCGGCGCCGTCATCGTCGGCAAGACCAACAACCCGGAGTTCTGCTACCGCGGGTTCACCGACAACCGGGTCTTCGGCCTCACCCGCAACCCGTGGTCGCTCGGTCGGACCCCGGGCGGATCCAGCGGCGGCGCCGGCGCGTCGGTGGCGTACGGCGCGACGCCGCTCGCGCTCGGCACCGACGGCGGCGGCTCGATCCGCATCCCGGCGGCGTTCTGTGGCGTGGTCGGGCACAAGCCGACGTTCGGCCTGGTGCCGAAGCTGCCCGGGTTCCGCGGCTGGCCGAGTCTGTCGGTCGACGGGCCGATCGCCGCGTCCGTGCGCGACCTGGCCCTCGCCCTCCGGGTGATGGCGGGCCCGCATCCGGCCGACCCGCTGACCTGGCCGGTGCCGTTCGGCGACGACGACGGCGTCGAGGCCGGGGTCGACTGGTCGACGCTGCGCGTCGCGGTCTCGGAGGACCTCGGCTGGGCGGCGGTCGACCGCGAGGTGCGTACGGCGTTCCGCGGCGCGGTCGACCGGCTCGCGGATGACGGCGCCCGGATCACCGAGGCCCACCCGGCGTCGGCGTACCCCACCGAGCTGTGGAACGCGATCGCCCTGCCCGAGGGCTTCGCGTCCGAGGGTCCGCTGCTCGGCCACGACGGGATCGACCCGGCCACGCGCGAGATCGTCGAGGCGGGACGGAGCGTCTCGGCCGCCGACTACCTGGACGCGCAGGAGCGGCGCGCCGGCTTCACCGAGACCTGGGAGCGCTTCTTCCGGGCCGACGACGGCGGGTACGACGTGCTGCTCACCCCGTCGATGCCGGTGCCGGCGTTCTCGACCGACGTTCCGGGGCCGACCGAGATCGACCGAACACCGGTGGACCCGTTCTTCGACGACTGGTGCGCGCTGGCGCTGCCGGCCAACCTCACCGGCCAGCCCGCGACCGCCGTACCGACCGGGCGCACGCCTGACGGCCTGCCGGTCGGCCTCCAGGTGGTGGGACCGCGGTGGGCCGACCTGCGGACACTGGCCGTCGCGGCTCGGCACGAGGCCCTCACGGACTTCACCCGGGCGCCTGCGTCGGCGGCCGGGCCGGGCGCGTGAGCGGGAGACCGCCGCACGACCGACCCCGCCGCTCGGGCGTGCCGGCGACCGGTTCCGCGGTGTCTCCGGAACCCGCGCGTGTCCCCACCCGTCCCACCCGCATGCGACGGACACTCGAAACCCTGCTCGTCCTCGGCGTGCTCGCCGCCACCTCGGCCTGTGGGTCGTCGGGCTCGTCCACGGCTGCCGGACCGGACAGCCCGGGGCCCGGGCCGGTGCCCGGCGCGCACGTCCTGCCCCTGATATCGATGACCGGGGGCGGGGGCCGGGCGTCGACCCGGGCGACCCTCCTGGACACCGGGGCCCACCTGCGCGCGTTCACCGGACAGTTCGGGCCGCCGGCGATGAAGCACCAGGTCATCCAGGCGGTCGCCCGCGCACGTCAGAGCGGCTACCTGGTGTTCGGCGCCGTGGTCGCGATCGGCTGCGACCGGCCGCCCGGTGCGGTGGTGTCGCTCGACGGCGACGGTCAGGTGCAGATCGTCCCGAAGGAGGTCGCGAGCCCGCTGCCCGAGTGCCTGGCCCCGGTCACGACCGTCGCGATCGCCACGGTGCCGGGCGCCGACTGAGCTCGCTGCGTGTCACCGACCGCTGTCGGACGACCCGCCGTACGATTGCCCGGCGTGTCGCCCTCCATCGGTCGGTTACACGCTTCCAGAAGGCGCCGCGGCTAGCGTGAGCGCGTGCGGCCGTGGAACACCTTCGTCGAGGGCGACAACCTCGATGTCCTGCCGCGGCTGGCACCGGCGTACGGACCCTTCGACGTGGTGTATCTCGACCCGCCGTACAACACCGGAAACCCGTTCGCCTACGCCGACAAGGTCGACGGACCCAGGGCCGACCGGCACCGCGTGTGGGCAGCGATGATGCGGCCGCGGCTGGAGGCCGTGCGCGCCGTCATGAGCGAGCGCGGCGCGGTGTTCGTCAGCATCGACGACAACGAGGCCGCCCGGCTGCGGCTGCTGATGGACGAGGTGTACGGCGAGAAGGGCTTCGTCGCCCAGGTGGTGGTCAACCTCAATCCCAAGGGCCGGCAGCTCGGCCGGGGCTTCGCGACCTCGCACGAGTACCTGCTCGTCTACGCGCGCTCACCCGCCCACTGCGCCCTCGACGCGTCGAGCCCCTCGCTGGTCGACCCGCGCGACTTCCCGCTGACCAGCGACGACGGCCGCCGCCACCGCCGGCTGCCGCTGCGCAACACCAACAAGAAGTTCAACCCGGTGACGGCGCCGACGATGCACTTCGCGGTCTACGGCGACCCGGAGAGCGGACGTGTCTCGACGGCACCGTTCGCGGGGTCGGTCGAGATCAAGCCGGTGTTCGGCGACGGCGCACCGGCGGTGTGGCGCTGGTCGGCCGCCAAGATCGACGCCCAGCCCGACGACCTCGTCTGCCGCTGGGTCGGCACCGGCGAGCGCCGGCGCGCCGACGTGTTCCAGCGCGACTGGCTGCACGAGGGTCGCCGGAAGAAGCTGCGCACCATCTGGCTGGCCGGGGAGATCGGGTCGACCGACACCGCGGTGATGGAGCTCAAGGCGCTGATCGGCCACCTCTTCGAGTCGCCGAAGCCGACCGGCCTCCTCCGCCGGATCCTCGAGACGATGCCCGGCGACGCCCGGGTGCTCGACCCGTTCGCCGGCAGCGGTACGACGGGCCACGCGGTCGCGCTGCAGAACGCCGCCGACGGGGGCCGGCGTACCTGCGTCTCGGTCAACCTCCCCGAACCCGTGCGACCCGGTTCGAACGCCGACCTGGCCGGGCTGGCCCGGGTCTCGGACGTCACCCGGGCCAGGCTCAAGGCCGTCGCCGACGTCGTGGGCGGCGGGTTCGAGGAGCTCACCCTGGATTCTTGACTCGTTCAAGAAACTGGGCTTGGCTCGACGGGTGCCCCCCGCCTTCGACCAGCTGCTGCGCGACGCGGGCCTGCGGGTCACCCGGCAGCGGCTCGCGGTCCTCGACGCGCTGGTCGAGCTGGCCCACGCCGACACGGAGTCGGTGATCACCGCCGTACGCCGCGACCTGCCGGAGGTCTCCCACCAGGCCGTCTACGACTCGCTGCGCACCCTGACCCACGCCGGGCTCGCCCGGAGGATCCAGCCCACCGGGTCGCTGGCGCGCTACGAGGTCCGGGTCGGCGACAACCACCACCACCTCGTCTGCCGCACGTGCGGCCGGATCACCGACGTCGACTGCGCGGCCGGCCACGTGCCGTGCCTGACCCCCTCCGACGACCACGGCTACGTGATCGACGAGGCGGAGGTCATCTACTGGGGCCTGTGCCCCGCGTGCTCCGCGGCTTCCCGGGACGCGTCCCCTGACCCCGCACCCGACCAGCACCACCCACCCACCGAGGAGAGGCAACGACGTGTCTGAACACGGCAGCGAGAGCGAGAACCCGGCCATCCCGTCGCCCCAGGCCGCGACGCCCAGGCCGCGCACCAACCAGGACTGGTGGCCGAACCAGCTGAACCTCCAGGTCCTGCACCAGCCTTCGTCACGGGCCAACCCGCTGGGCGAGGACTTCGACTACGCCGAGGAGTTCACGAGCCTCGACCTCGACGCGCTCAAGGCCGACGTGATGGGCCTGATGACCGACTCGCAGGAGTGGTGGCCCGCCGACTACGGCCACTACGGCCCGTTGTTCATCCGGATGAGCTGGCACGCGGCCGGCACCTATCGGATCGCGGACGGCCGCGGCGGCGGCGGCCAGGGCGCCCAGCGGTTCGCCCCGCTGAACAGCTGGCCCGACAACGCCAGTCTCGACAAGGCGCGTCGGCTGCTGTGGCCGGTGAAGCAGAAGTACGGCACCAAGATCTCGTGGGCCGACCTGCTGGTCTTCACCGGCAACTGCGCGCTGGAGTCGATGGGCTTCCAGACGTTCGGCTTCGGGTTCGGACGCGAGGACATCTGGGAGCCGGAGGAGATCTTCTGGGGCGCCGAGGACGCCTGGCTGGGCGACGAGCGCTACAGCGACGACCGCGAGCTCGCCAAGCCCTTCGGTGCGGTCCAGATGGGCCTGATCTACGTCAACCCGGAGGGCCCCAACGGCGAGCCCGACCCGGTCGCTGCGGCGCGGGACATCCGTGAGACCTTCGCCCGGATGGCGATGGACGACGAGGAGACGTTCGCGCTGATCGCCGGCGGTCACACCTTCGGCAAGACCCACGGCGCGGCGCCCGCCGACGAGTACGTCGGCCCCGAGCCGGAGGGCGCGCCCCTGGAGGACCAGGGTCTCGGGTGGAAGAGCACCTACGGCTCCGGGCACGGTGCCGACGCGATCACGAGCGGCCTCGAGGTCACCTGGACGCCCACGCCGACGCGATGGGACAACAGCTTCCTCGAGACCCTGTTCGGCTACGAGTGGGAGCTGGTCAAGAGCCCGGCCGGCGCCTGGCAGTGGGAGGCCAAGGACGGTGCCGGTGCCGGCACCGTGCCCGCGCCCGACGAGGGTGGCGCGAAGCGGTCACCGACCATGCTGACCACCGACCTCTCGCTGCGGATGGACCCGACGTACGAGCAGATCGGCCGCCGGTTCCTGGACCACCCCGACGAGTTCGCACTGGCCTTCGCCAAGGCCTGGTACAAGCTCCTGCACCGCGACATGGGCCCGGTCTCGCGCTACCTCGGGCCCTGGGTGCCCGAGCCGCAGCTCTGGCAGGACCCGGTGCCGGCCGTCGACCACGCGCTGATCGGTGACGAGGAGGTCGCGGCGCTCAAGGCGAGGATCCTCGACTCCGGCCTGTCCGTCCAGCAGCTGGTCACCAGCGCCTGGGCCGCCGCCGCCAGCTTCCGCGGCACCGACAAGCGGGGAGGCGCGAACGGCGGCCGCATCCGGCTCGAGCCCCAGAAGGGCTGGGAGGTCAACGACCCCGAGCAGCTCGAGACCGTGATCCGCACCCTCGAGGGGATCGCCGAGGAGTTCAACGAGCGTGACGACGACAAGCGGGTCTCCTTCGCGGACCTCGTCGTGCTCGCCGGGTCGGCGGCGGTGGAGGAGGCGGCGCGCCGGGCCGGGTACGACGTCACCGTGCCGTTCACGCCCGGGCGCACCGACGCCGCGGCGGAGCAGACCGACGCCGACGCCTTCGCCGTGCTGGAGCCGCGGGCCGACGGCTTCCGCAACTACGTCCGTGCCGGTGACAAGGTCTCTCCCGAGACCCTGCTGCTCGACCGGGCCAACCTCCTGACGCTGTCCGCACCCGAGATGACGGTGCTCGTCGGCGGCATGCGAGCGCTGGGCGTCAACCACGGCGGCACGCAGCACGGCGTGTTCACCGACCGGCCGGGAACGCTGACGACCGACTTCTTCCGCAACCTGCTCGACATGCGGACCGAGTGGAAGGCGTCACCGGACCAGGAGAACGTCTTCGAGGGGCGCGACCGGGCCACCGGCGACCGGCGATGGACGGCGACCGCGGTCGACCTCGTCTTCGGTGCCAACTCGCAGCTCCGTGCCCTCGCCGAGGTCTACGCCGCCGACGACGCGGGCGAGAAGTTCGTCCGGGACTTCGTGGACGCCTGGGTCAAGGTGATGGAGCTCGACCGGTTCGACCTGCGATAGGTCGAGCCCCAGATCACGCCCTGCGATCACGCCGAGTCGTCCGGTGACGACTCGGCGTGGTCACCGGCGACGGGTGTACGTCGAGTAGAGCCTGGTCTCGCGGCGGCCGCCCGTCCCGTCGCTGCGCCACGACGGCCCGACGCCCATGTCCTCGAGGTGGTCCTGCCACGAGCCCCACTGGCCCGGGTCGACACCCTGGCCGCGAAGCATCTGCCGCAGGATCGGCGAACGACCCAGCCACCCGCCGAGCGCCAGCCCGGCGAGCACCAGCAGCGCATAGACGACCATCGCCACCTCGGCGTAGGAGAACCTGTGCCCCACGGTAATGCCCGGCGCTGCGCGGCGACCACGAACGGCGCATACCGATCCGGTCACGAACATCCCTCACCCGCGATGATGGGGTCATGACGGATCGCGTGGCGCTGGTGACCGGGGCTTCGAGCGGGATCGGAGAGGCGACGGCGCGCCGGCTGCACGACGCCGGCTTCACGACGTACGCCGTCGCGCGGCGGGTCGACCGGATGGGTGCCCTGGCGGACACCGGGATCACGACGTTCGCGATGGACGTCACCGACGACGCCTCGATGACGGCCGGCATCGAGCGGATCGTCGGCGAGCGCGGGCGGATCGACGTCCTGGTCAACAACGCCGGCTACGGCTCGTACGGCGCGGTGGAGAACGTCCCGATCGACGAGGCCCGGCGGCAGTTCGAGGTGAACGTCTTCGGCCTGGCCCGGCTGATCCAGCTCGTCACGCCGCACATGCGCGAGCGGCGCAGCGGCCGGATCATCAACATCAGCAGTGTGGGCGGCAAGTACTACGAGCCCCTGGGCGCGTGGTACCACGCGACGAAGTTCGCGGTCGAGGGCTTCAGCGACAGCCTGCGGCTCGAGCTCGCGCCGTACGGGATCCAGGTCGTGATCGTCGAGCCCGGCCCGATCCGGACGGAGTGGAACACCCTGGCCCGCGACGGCCTCGTCGAGAGCAGTGCCGGCACGGCGTACGAGCAGCAGGCCGAGGGGGTGCGTGCGCGGATGGAGTCCGGCGACCGGCCGGCGCTCTCCAGCGGCCCCGAGGTGGTGGCCAAGGCGATCGTCAAGGCCGCGAGGGCCCGGCGCCCGCGGACGCGCTACCCGGTCGGCCGCGGCGCGACCTCCATCGTCACCGCCCGTCGACTGCTCCCCGACCGTGCGCTGGACGCCGTGATCTCGCGCCTCTACTCCTGAGTCCGCGAGAACGCTCAGACGCCGGCGGCCTGCTCGAGGGCGGTCAGCTCGGTGTCGAGGTGGATCAGCAGGCGCTGGAGATGGGGGACGGTACGACGGCAGCCGGTGAGGCCGAACGCCATCTGGTCGTCGTAGGAGTTGCAGGTGATGTTCAGCGCCATGCCGTCGATCGGGATGGACAGGGGGTAGGTGCCGACCAGTCGCATCCCGTTGAAGTACTGCGTCGTCCGCGGCCCGGGCACGTTGCTGATGATCAGGTTGTACGGCGGCTTCACCACACCACCCATCCGCAGCATCGGACCGAGGATCGCCGGCGCCTGACCGAGCGCGCTCATCGCCAGGATCTGCACCGGCGTCATCTCGGCGAGGCCGCGCTTGCCGTCGACCATCGACTCGTGCACCGCCTTGAGCCGGTCGGCGGGGTCGGGCAGGTCGGTGCCGAGCTTGACCATCACCGAGCCGAGCGCGTTGCCGCCGGAGGCCGACGGGAGGTGCGACTCCTTGGCCCTCAGCCCGACCGGCACCATCGACACCAGCGTGGTGTCCGGCAGCGCGTCGAGCTCGAGCAGGTAGGTGCGCATCGCGCCGCTGCACATCGCCAGCACGACGTCGTTCAAGGTCGTGCCGGTGGCCTTGCTGATCGCGCGGAGCCGCTCGAGCGGCCAGTCCTGGGCCGCGAAGCGGCGCGCGGCGGTGATCGGCTGGTTGAGGATCGTCCGCGGTGCGTAGAGCGCCAGCGCCGACGTCTCGTTGCGCAGTGACTTGCGCAGGGTCTTGATCAGGGCACCGGGCAGTCCGGCCGCCTCGGCGCTGATCCCGAGCGCGGTCCGCATCGCCTGGAGCGGTACGTCGGACAAAGAGTGCTCGGCGTGCTCCCGGGCGTCACGGATCCGCGACGTCGAGGGCTTGTTCTCCCAGGGGGCCGGCATGTCGAGTCGGTCGGGGTCGGTGCTGAGGATGCTCTGCAGCAGCCTCATCGCCGACACCCCGTCGACCAGCGCGTGATGGAGCTTGGCGTACATCGCGACCCGGCCGTCGCGCAGTCCCTCGATCAGGTGCCACTCCCACAACGGGCGTTCGGTCGCGAGGCGGGTGGAGTGCAGACGTGAGCAGAGCTCGAGCAGCTCGCGGACGCGCCCCGGCTTGGGCAGGGCGCTGTGGCGCACGTGGTACTCGATGTCGAACTCGTCGTCGTCGCGCCAGACGTACTGCCCGCCGGTGCGCACCGACCGCACCGGGTGCTTGAGGAACAGCGGCGCGATGTCGTCCGCCTCGCGCAGCTGCTGGTAGAGGTCGTGCACGTAGTTGCGGCCCGCACCGGCGGGCTTGGCGAACAGCTGCAGCCCGCCGACGTGCATCGGCATCCGGCGGTTCTCCGCCAGCAGGAACGCCGCGGCCGTCGGGTCGAGCGGTTGCACCATGCGCCGATCCTTGTCCTTGCGCCCTCGGCGGACAAGCGGCGGTCCGCGCCCCTGCCGCCTCCGTCCGCGGCCGGTGAGAGGATCTGCGCCATGGCTGCCCACCCGCTCGAGGGCGCGCTCGACCGCGGCCGGACGTCGCTGTCGACCCGGCTCGACCGGTGGCGCACGAAGCGGTGGCAGATCGCGCAGTGCGCGGCCGCGGCCGGCGTGGCCTGGTGGCTGGCGGTCGACGTCTTCCACCACACCGCGCCGTTCTTCGCACCGGTGGCGGCCGTGGTGTCGCTCGGCACGTCGTACGGCCAGCGGCTGCGGAGGGTCGCCGAGGTGACGGTCGGGGTGGCCCTCGGCGTCTTCGGTGCCGACCTGATCGTGCGCGGCCTCGGCACCGAGGGCTGGGTGATCGCGCTGGTGGTCGGGCTGGCGATGAGCGTCGCGCTGCTGCTCGACAACGGCCAGGTGTTCCTGATCCAGGCCGCTGTGCAGTCGATCGTGATCACGGCGCTGAAGCCGGCACCGGGCCAGGCGTTCACCCGATGGACCGACGCCCTGATCGGTGGTGCCGTCGCGCTGGTCGCCGCCACCGTCGTACCGGCCGCGCCGCTGCGGCGTCCGCGCGAGCAGGCCGCCAAAGTCCTGCGCAAGGTCCGCGACCTCCTGCAAGCCGCCGGCGACGTGATGGTCGACGGCGACGTCGAGCGGGCGATGTCACTGCTGGCCGAGGCCCGCGGGACCGACCCGCTGATCCGCGAGCTCGAGGCCGCGGCCGACGAGGGCCTCGACGTCGTGGCCTCCTCGCCGTTCCGCATCCGGCATGCTCCGGGCCTGCGCAAGATGGCCGAGCTCGTCGAGCCGCTCGACCGGTCGCTGCGCAGCACCCGCGTGCTGGTGCGGCAGTGTGCGGTGGCGGCGTACCGGCGTCAGTCGATCCCACACTCCTACGCGCTGCTCGCCGCCGAGCTCGCGGCCGCCGTCGAGGTCGTGGCGACCGAGCTCGACGCCGACCGGATGGCCGTTGCCGCCCAGCCTGCCCTGGTTGCCGTGGGGATGGCGACCGGCGACGTCGAGCGCACCAGCGACCTGTCCAGCGAGGTCGTCCTGGCCCAGATCCGCTCGGTGATCGCCGACCTGCTGCTGCTCACCGGGATGGACCCGATCGAGGCGACCGACTCGCTGCCGCCGGTGAGGCACTGAATGCCGGACTGGGTCCTCCACGTCGACCTCGACCAGTTCATCGCGGCGGTCGAGATCCTGCGCCGCCCCGAGCTCGCCGGCAGGCCGGTGGTGGTCGGCGGTCGAGGCGACCCCACCGAGCGCGGCGTCGTCGCCACCGCGTCGTACGCCGCCCGCGAGCACGGTGTCGGGTCGGGGATGCCGTTGCGGATCGCGGCGCGCAAGATCCCGGACGCGGTGTTCCTGCCGGTCGACAAGCCGGCCTACGACGAGGCCTCGGCGCGGGTGATGGACACCCTGCGAGGGCTGGAGTGGGGCGGCGTCCGGGTCGTGGTCGAGGTGCTCGGCTGGGACGAGGCGTTCCTCGGGCCGGGCGAGGGGCACGGCGATCTCGGCGACCCGCGGGAGTTCGCCGAGCACGTCCGGGCCACCGTGCACGCGGCCACCGACCTGACCTGCGGGGTCGGCATCGGCGACAACAAGCTGCGGGCCAAGATCGCGACGGCGTTCGGGAAGAAGGGCGAGGGCGACGGGTCGGGCATCGGCTACCTCACCGCCGCCGAGTGGTACGACGTGATGGGCGATCGGCCGACGACCGCGCTGTGGGGCATCGGGTCGAAGATCGGCAAGCGACTCGCCGCACTTGGCATCCACACGGTCCGCGAGCTCGCGGAGTCCGACGCGCGGGTGCTCGCCGACGCGATCGGTCCGACGATGGGCCCCTGGTACCACCGGCTCGGCCGGGGCGCCGACACCAGCCCGGTCGACGCGACGCCCTGGACGCCGCGCGCCCATGGCCGCGAGGAGACCTACCAGACCGACCTGACCTGGGACCTCGTGCCGGCCGAGCTGCGGGCGCTGACGGCGCGCGTGGTCGATGACATCGACCGCGAGGGCCGGCCGGCCGCACGCGTCGGGATCAAGGTCCGCTACCGGCCGTTCATCACCGTCAGCCGCTCGCTGACCCTGCCGGTGCCGACGAGCGACGTGACGGTGCTGGCCGACGCGGCGGTCTCGCTGCTCGACCGGGTCGAGCACGACCGGCCGGTGCGGCTGCTCGGCGTACGCCTGGAGATGGTCGAGCCGGACGGCGGCTACGTCAGGTGAGCTCGAGCATGGACTGGCAGCAGTGGCACCGCGACTACGACGACCCCGGCTCTCCGGTGTCGCAGCGGCTGGCCGAGGTGCGGACGCGGCTCGCGGTTGCTCTCGCCGACGTACCCGGCCGCATCCGGTTGCTCAACCTGTGCGCGGGCGACGCGCGCGACACCGTCCCGGTGCTGGCCGGCCTCGAGCGTCAGGTCGACGCGTGTGCCGTCGAGCTCGACCCGGTGCTGGCCGACCGGGCTAGGCGTGCTGCCGCCGACGCCGGCGTCGCCCTCGACGTCCGCACGGGCGACGCGGCCGACCCGACGACCTACGCCGACCGTCTGCCGGTCGACGTGCTGATGCTGATCGGCGTGCTCGGCAACATCTCCGACGCCGACGGTGAGGCGACCGTCGCGTCGGCTGCCTCGATGCTGTCACCCGGCGGGACGGTGATCTGGACCCGGAGCAACCGGTTCCGATCGGAGCCGACCCACGAGTACGCCGACCCGGCCGAGTGGGTGCGCGACCGGTTCGCGGCGCACGGCTTCGACGAGGTGGGGTACGTCGTACCGGCCGAGGGGTACTGGCGGCTCGGCGTCGCTCGGCTGCGGACCCCCTCGGCCGAACCACTGCCGGAGAGACTGTTCACGTTCGTGCGGTGAGGGCCTCGAGCACGTCCAACCAGCGCTCGTGGCTGCCGTCGTAGGGCGCATCCTCGCCGAGGATCGCGGCATGGACCCGGTCGCGGCTCGCTTCGGCCAGGGCGACGACCTCGGACGGGTAGCCCAGGGTGACCTGGTGCTCGGCGAACTCGTCCTCGTCGTCGACGAAGACCTCGCCGTCGACGCGGCGGATGACATCGAGGTCCAAGTCGACGGTCCGGACCGTGGAGCCGTCCCAGACGGGCGGAGTGGTCACGTCGACGTAGATCGCGACCCACTCCCGCGGCTCGCCGTGGAACGTGGCGAGCCACCACCGGTCCTCCTCGCGCAGTGCCGCGGAGGGAACCAGGCCGACCTGGTCGTTCTGCGACACCAAGGCGTAGCCGGGCCGGCTCATCGGCGTACCGGCCGGGATGCCGATCCAGTCGCCGTGCTCGTCGCCACCGAGCCACACCGCGTCGAACTGCCAGTGCGGCCGGTCGCCCCACTTCTCCATCTCGATGCGGACCGGATCTCCGAGCTCGAACCCCACCCGGCGACCCTACCGATCACCGCTTGGGGGGCTTGGTACGACGGGCGACCGCGGCGAAGACGTCCTGGTACCGGGCGCCGGCGAGGCGGGCGAACTGGTGCACGGCGTGGGCGTCGCGCCCGACGAGCAGCCGCGGCTTGCCGGCGAGGATGCCCTTCTCGACGATGATCCGGGCCGCCTGCTCGGGCTCCATCGTGGCCAGCTGCTCGTCGAAGTAGCGGGCGATCCGCGCATGGTCCTCGCGCGCCGACGTGCGGGCGTTGCGGACGATCGCGGTCCTGATCCCGCCGGGGTGTACGACGGTCACGCCGACCGGGTGGCCGGCCATCAGGATCTCCTCGCGCAGCGCCTCGGTGAAGCCCCGGACGGCGTACTTGGCGGCGTTGTACATCGACTGTCCGGGCACCGAGACCAGACCGAACAGCGACGACATGGTGACCAGGTGGCCGTCGCCGGAGGCGATCAGGTGCGGCAGGAACTCCTTGGTGCCGTGCACCACGCCCCAGAAGTCGATGTCGACGATCCAGTCCATGTCGGCGTACTCGAGGTCCTCGACGTCACCTGCGAGCGCGACGCCCGCGTTGTTGACCACGACGTTCACCCGGCCGAACTGCTCGGCCACCGCCGGCGCGTACGTCGCGAACGCGGCACGGTCGGCGACGTCCAGCCGGTCACAGCGCACCTCGCGGGCACCCGCGGACTTCACCAGCTCGACCGTCTCGGCCAGACCCGGCTCGTCGATGTCGGAGATCGCGAGGAGCGCGCCACGTCGGGCGAGGTCGACGGATAGCGCCCGCCCGATGCCCGAGGCGGCTCCCGTGATCACGACGACCTTGTCGTCCACGGTCTTCATCGGGTCAGGCGACCGCTTCGCGGGCGGGGGTCGGCCGTGCCGCCTGCGCGTCGTAGGCATCGGCGTCGAAGCGGGCCAGCTTTCGCCGGAAGGTGAACGTCGCCTTCGGCCAGAGCACGGTGTTGCGGCCGTGGGCGTCGAGATACCAGGACGAGCAGCCGCCGCGGTTCCACACGGTGTGCTTCATCCGGCGCTGCACCATCGCGTTCCAGCGACGTTGCGCGGCGGCCCGCGGCTCGACGGCGCCGTAGCCCTGCTCCCGCATCGTGCGCAGCGCGTCGCGGAGGTAGGCGACCTGCGACTCGATCACGAACACGACGCTGGTGTGGCCCTGCCCGGTGTTGGGGCCGGTCATCATGAACAGGTTGGGGAAGCCGTGGACGGTCGTGCCCTTGTACGCCGACATGCCGCCGTCGGCCCACTCCTCGGCCAGCGTGCGGCCCTGGCGGCCCACGATGCGCTCGGCGATCGGCAGCTCGGTGGTCCAGAAGCCCGTCGCCACCACGATCACGTCGACCGGGTGCTCGACACCGTCCCGGGTGACGACCGAGGTGGGAGTGATCCGGGCGATCGGGTCGGTGACGAGATCGACGTTGGGGGACGCGATGGCGGGGTAGTAGGTGTTCGACCGCAGCACCCGCTTGCACCCGAGCCGGAACGTCGGCGTCACCTTGGCCCGTAGGTCGGGGTCCTTGATCGCCTTGTGGATGTTGATGGTGGCCGCCTTCTCGGCCGGGGCGCCGAGCCGGGGCTGCCAGGTGAACGCCGGCACGTAGCCCTCGTGCGCCCAGTAGATGCCGGTGCGGTACAGCTTCGCCAGCGCCGGTACGCGGCGGAGGGCGAGCCGCTCGAGGCGCGGGTAGCGCCGGTCGTTGCGCGGGATCACCCAGGGGGCGGTCCGCTGGTAGACGTCGAGGTGGGCGGCGACCTGTTGCACCTCGGGGACGATCTGGATCGCCGACGCCCCGGTGCCGATCACGGCGACGCGCTTGCCGATGAGGTCGACCGAGTGGTCCCAGCGAGCCGAGTGGAACAGCGCGCCCTGGAAGGTCTCGATCCCGTCGATGGCAGGCAGTCGTGGCTCGGACAGGCCGCCGGTGCCGGTGATCAGGGTGCGGGCGACGACCTCGCCGGCCGTCGTACGACAGCGCCACACCTGCGCGTCGTCGTCCCAGGTCGCCTGCACGAGCTCGGTGCCGAACACGATCCGATCGGTCAGGTCGAAATCGCGGGCGACCTGCTGCAGGTAGGCCCAGATCTCGGACTGGGGGGAGTACGACGAGCTCCACTCGGGGTTGCGCGCGAACGAGAACGAGTAGAGCTGGCTCGGTACGTCGCAGCAGGCCCCGGGATAGGTGTTGTCCCGCCAGGTGCCCCCGACGTCGTCGGCCTTCTCGATCACCACGAAGTCGGTCTCGCCGTCCTCGGTCAGCTTGATCGCCGTACACAGCCCGGCGAACCCGGACCCGACGATCAGGTGGTCGACCCGCTGAGGAAGCCTCATGCCGCCCGACCGTAGCCGAATCCCTGCCCGCCGACGTGTGGCGTTGCTCGCAGGTCCCTTTAGGGACTATCGCGTCAACGACCCGGGTAGGGACACCGTGATCGTGGTGGAGCCGGGGCGGGTGTCGAGGCTGACCCAGCCGCCGTGGGCGGTGACGATCGCGTCGACCAGGGCCAGACCGAGGCCGGCGCCGCCTCCGGGGTTGCTTCCGGAGGTGTCGTGGCCGCGGGTGCGGGAGACGTCACCCCGGGCGAAGCGTTCGAACGCCGTGTCCGCGAGGCCGGGCGGGAAGCCGGGCCCGTCGTCGTGCACCGAGAAGCCGGACCCGGAGTCGGTGTGAGAGCCGGTGACCGTCACCGTCGTACCGGCGGGCGTGTGCTTGCGAGCGTTGGTGAGCAGGTTGCTGACCACCTGGTGGAGGCGCTCGGCGTCACCGGTGACCTCGACCGACTCCTCGGGCAGGTCCAGTCGCCAGACGTGGTCGGGAGCCACGACGCGGGCGTCGGACACCGCCTCGACGAGCAGCCGCGACAGGTCCACGGGCTCGCGCGCGAGCGGCCGGCCGGCGTCGAGCCGGGCCAGCAGCAGGAGGTCCTCGACCATCGCGGTCATCCGGGCCGACTCCTCCTCGACCTTCGCCAGCGCGGTGCTCACGGCCTCACGCTCGTCGGGGCGGCGTCGAGCCAGCTCGGTGTAGCCGGCGATCGTCGTCAACGGCGTGCGCAGCTCGTGCGAGGCGTCGGCCACGAACTGCCGCACCTGCTGCTCGCTGCGGTGCCGCTGCGCCAGCGAGCGCTCGACGTGCACCAGCAGGGTGTTCAACGCCGACCCGACCTGCCCGACCTCGGTCCGCTCGTCGGTGAGGTGTTCGGGCACCCGTTCTGCGATCGCGACCTCTTCGGCGAGCGGAAGGCCGGCGACGGTGTGCGCGGTCGACGCGACCTCCCGCAGCGGCCGTAGCTGGCGGCGTACGACGAACGTCCCGACGCCGGCGGCGGCCGCCACGCCGAGCAGGCCGAACAGCAACTCCCAGGTGAGCAGCCGAGAGACCGGGCCGTCGACCGAGCTCGTCGGGAGACCGACGGCCAGGACCCCGGCTCCGGCGGACTGGCCGCCGTCGAGCGAGATCTGACCGCTCAGGGCCGCAACCCGGTACTCACCCAGCCCCGGCACGAGGACGTCGTGCGCCTGCCCGTCGGACGTCACGCTGGTGAGGGCCTGGATCTGCTCCTGGGTCAGTGGCCTGTCCCTGAACGGTGCGCTGAACTGGCCCAGCGTTCCGTTGGTGGTGCTCGCCGCGGTGACCGATCCCGGTCGGGTGACGTCGAGGTTTCGGTCGTCGGCGTCGCCGAGGGGGCCGAACGAGTGCATGCTCGGCCCGAACCGGGCGAGCGAGGAGGTGACGTCGTCGTCGAGGCGGTGCTGGAGGTAGGAATGCAGGCCCAGTGTTGCGGCGGCGCCGAACAGCACCAGGACAACGGCGACCAGCAGCACGACCGTGACGACGAGTCGCGCGGTGAGTGAGGCGAAGACGTCGCTCATGTGCCCGGCTTCAGCACGTATCCCGCGCCGCGCATGGTGTGGATCATCGGCTCTCGACCGGCGTCGATCTTCTTGCGCAGATAGGAGATGTAGAGCTCGACCACGTTCGCCTGGCCGCCGAAGTCGTAGTTCCAGACCCGGTCGAGGATCTGCGCCTTGGACAGCACCCGCTTGGGGTTGCGCATCAGGAAGCGGAGCAGCTCGAACTCCGTCGCCGTCAAGGCGATCGCCTCACCGCCCCGTCGTACCTCGTGGCTGTCCTCGTCGAGCTCGAGGTCGCCGACCGCGAGCACCGACCCGGTCTCCGCACGCCTGGCGCCGGTACGCCGCATCAGGCCCCGCAGTCGCGCGACCAGCTCCTCCAGCGAGAACGGTTTGGTGACGTAGTCGTCACCGCCGGCGGTCAGGCCGGCGATCCGGTCCTCGACGGCGTCCCGAGCGGTGAGGAACACCACCGGGAGGTCGGGATCGGTGGTCCGCATCCGGCGCAGCACCTCGAGCCCGTCGAAGTCCGGCAGCATCATGTCGAGCACGACGGCGTCGGGCCCGACGTTCTTCGCCGTCGAGACGGCCTTGGCGCCGGTGTGCGCGACGGACACGTCGAACCCTTCGTAGCGCAGTGCCATCCCGATCAGCTCGGCGATGTTGACCTCGTCGTCGACGACCAGCACGCGCAGCGGCGTCCCGTCGGGCCGGGTGAGCTCCATGGCATCAGTCTGGGCGGAGCTGCTGTGGGTTTCCTGTGAGACCGCTGTCCCCGAGACACGACGTCTTCCGATCCCAGCCACAGGTCCAGCACAGGGTCGGCGCCGACACTGCGCTCATGAGCGACGACGCTGCAGCGGCCCCACCGGGGTACGCCGTGCCGGTGCCGCCGACCGGCTACGCGGGGTACGCCGTCCCCCGGCCGCGCTTCGCCGACCAGGTGATGGGGATGCGCGGCGTGATCGCGGTCGCGCTCGCATGCCTGATCATCGGCGGGCTGAGCGGCTTCATCCTCGGTCACGCGGCAGCCCGCGACGGACGGTTCGGCCGTGGCCCGATCGTCTTCCAGCGTGGGTTGCCCGACAGCGGCCCGAACGGGTTTCCCGACGGGCCGAACGGATCTCCCCACCAACAGTCGCCCAGCCCCGACGGAGGCTGACCTGATCTGAGCCGGGACCCAACCGGACTGCCCTTGCCGTCGTTCCACTCGACGGCAAGGGTTTCTCCCGACGGGAGGTCCGATGGCTGATCGGACGGGGTTCACCGAGTACGTCGTCGCGCGGCGGTCGCTGATGTACCGCAGCGCCTGGGTGCTCTGTGGCGACCACCAGCAGGCCGAGGATCTCGTGCAGCACGTCCTCACCCGGTTGTACGTCGCGTGGCCCCGGGTCTCGCGGATGGACTCCGTGGACGGATACGTCCGCACGATGCTCGTCAACGCCAACGTCGACCGGCTGCGTCGACGGCTCGAGCACGCCGGGTTCGAGGGCTTCGACCAGCCGGCTCGGGACGTCGACCACGACGCACTGATCGACCTGCGCGACGCGCTGGCAGGTCTCGCGAGCGGCCAGCGTCGGGTGGTCGTGCTGCGACACCTGTGGGGCCTGTCCGTGGAGGAGACCGCTGCCGAGCTCGGCATCGCACCGGGCACCGTCAAGAGCCAGACCGCGGACGCCGTACGCCGGCTCCGTGAGCTGCTGGCGCCGCAGCCAGGGGAAGGGCCCACCGGATGAACGAGATCGATGACCTGCTGGAGCGGATCGAGACACCGGTCGTCGACACTGCCGCCGACGTCGCCCGCGGCGACAGGGCGCTGCGTCGACGACGTCGGTACCAGGTCTCGGGAACGGTGGTCTCGGTGGTCGCCGTGGCCGCCCTGCTGGCGGCCGCGCAGGGCGCAGGTGGTCCGGGGTCCGCCGGCGCCGGCTTCGACGGCCGACCCGGCGCGGGAAGCTCCACGTCGGTCGCGCAGATGAAGCACCAGCTGGCGAAGGCCCAGCATGCCGAGGCTCAGCACTCGAACGCCGCGAAAGCGCAGCGCGACCGGGCTCATGGCCACCTGCTCGCTGTCAAGAAGCGGATGAGGCAGCTCCAGAGCCAGATGCGGAGCATGTCCACCGACAAGACGCTGCAGAGCTACCACGACATCCTCGCCGCGCATCTCGACCCGACAGGCGACAAGCTGCGGCTGGCACAGAACGAGCAGACAGGCTCGGACAGCTTCGGCACCAAGCTGGACTGGAACGGCGGCGGGATGCTCGAGATCGTGGTCGGCCGGAGCTGGGCCGCGGCGGGTGGCTTCTCCAACCTGGAGTCGGCGCACATGACCGACACGACGTTCCAGGGGGAGCCGGCACGCGTCAGCACCGCCGGCGACGACCAGGTCGTCTCGGTCCGACACGCCGACGGGACCGTGGTCACCCTCATCGCCAGCACGTCGTTCGGCAACAACGGCACCTCGACGTCGAACCTCGGGCTCACCCAGCACCAGCTGCTCGAGGCCGCGGCCGACCCGAAGCTGCAACTGCCGCCGAACCTCCGGTAGGCGTCAGGCCGGCGCGTCGAACAGCCGCAGCGCCATCACCGGACAGTTCCGTACGGCGTGACGGGCGGCGTCCTGGTCGCGTCGGGCGACCGCCGGGTCGCGGTCGCCGCTGCGCGGCACGGGAAACCCGAAGTCGTCCACACCGAGCAGGTCGGGCAGCAGCTCGGCGCAGCTCCCGTGACCGTCGCACCGGGTCCAGTCGATGTGCAACCGGGTCGTCACGAAGCCGCTCTTCGCTGCGACGACGGGCACCAGCCGTCGAGATGAGCAGCCACGTGACCCCGGAACACGTCCAGGGTCGAGGCGACGAACCGCGCGCTGCCGTCGGGATGCGCACACGCGCCACGGCCTGTCACCAACGACGACATCCGCGCGATCTCGCCGGGCAGGGATCGGTCGCGGACGCCGGCCGCCAGACGCTGAAGACCGGTAGCCAGGTGGGGGAGTCCGTTCAGGCACGGACCGCACTGCCTCGCCGACTCGCCGGCGAGGAACGCCATGACCTCGGCCGCGAACGCGATCGGGCAGGACGCGTCGTCGAGCACGTGCAGCACGCCGGCCCCGATCGAGGCGCGGTACGCCGCTAGGTCGCCGGCGGCGAGACGGATCTCGAGCCGGTCGGCCGGCACCCAGGCGCCGTGATAGCCGCCGACGAGGACGGCGGAGGGCCGGATCGGCTCGGCCGGTGCCAGGATCTCGTCGAGCCG
>JAICSK010000108.1 GCA_025936915.1 Nocardioides sp. | reverse complement strand
CGGGCGACCTTGTCGATCTCGTCGATGTAGATGATCCCGGTCTCGGCCTTCTTCACGTCGTAGTCGGCGGCCTGGATCAGCTTGAGCAGGATGTTCTCGACGTCCTCACCGACGTAGCCGGCCTCGGTCAGGGCGGTGGCGTCGGCGATGGCGAACGGGACGTTGAGCATCCGGGCCAGCGTCTGGGCGAGGTAGGTCTTGCCGCAGCCGGTCGGACCGATCACCAGGATGTTGGACTTGGCGACCTCGACCGACTCGTCCTTGGCGTGCTTCGCGGTCGTCGGCTGGAGCCCCGCCTGGACCCGCTTGTAGTGGTTGTAGACGGCGACGGCGAGCGTCTTCTTGGCACGCTCCTGGCCGATGACGTAGGAGTTGAGGAACTCGAAGATCTCCCGCGGCTTGGGCAGCTCGTCGATGCTGACCTCGGTGCCCTCGGCGAGCTCCTCCTCGATGATCTCGTTGCACAGGTCGATGCACTCGTCACAGATGTAGACGCCGGGGCCGGCGATCAGCTTCTTGACCTGCTTCTGGCTCTTGCCGCAGAACGAGCACTTCAGCAGGTCGCCTCCGTCACCGATACGTGCCACGGGCGGTCATCCTCCGGTTCGGCCGGCCGGAGCCGGCGTTCTCTACCTCTTCGGGGCCTGCGGTGGGGCGAGTCCTTCGACGGTACATCTTCGGCGCTTCCTTGGCAGGACCCCACGCACGATCTTTGCCTGGCGTCCGGCCCCGGGCGGGGCCGACGCGCCGGGTGGGTCAGGCCAGGGCTGGTACGCCGGCGCGCGAGCTGAGCACCGCGTCGACGAGGCCGTAGTCGACCGCCTGCTCGGCGGTCAGGATCTTGTCGCGCTCGATGTCACGGCTGACGACCGCTTGGTCCTTGCCCGAGGCCTCGGCGATCATCCGCTCGAGCAGCTCCCGCATCCGGATGATCTCGTTGGCCTGGATCTCGAGGTCGGAGATCTGGCCGCCGGTGCCCTCGGTGTAGGGCTGGTGGATCAGGATGCGGCTGTTGGGCAGGGCGAGTCGCTTGCCCGGCGTGCCTGCGGCGAGGAGCACGGCCGCCGCGGAGGCGGCCTGGCCCAGGCAGACGGTCTGCACGTCGGGCTTGATGAACTTCATCGTGTCGTAGATCGCGGTCAGCGCCGTGAACGAGCCGCCCGGGCTGTTGATGTAGATCTGCACGTCCTGGTCGGGGTTCATCGACTCCAGGCACAGCAGCTGCGCCATCACGGCGTTGGCGACGTCGTCGGAGATGGGCGTGCCGAGGAAGATGATCCGGTCCTCGAAGAGCTTGGCGTAGGGGTCGATCCGGCGGAAGCCGTACGACGTGCGCTCCTCCCACTGCGGGATGTAGTAGTTCATGTCGTCCTCTTCCAGGTCAGCGGGCCGGACGGCCCTCGTCGGAGGCCTCGCTGGCGCTGGCGATCACCTTGTCGATGAAGCCGTACTCCATCGCCTGCTGCGGGGTGAACCAGCGGTCGCGATCGGAGTCGAGCTCGATCTGCTCGATCGTCTGGCCGGTGTGCTGGGCCTGGAGCTCGGTCAGCTGCTTCTTCAGCAGCAGGCTCTGCTCGGCCTGGATCTTGATGTCGGACGCCGACCCGCCGATGCCACCGCTGGGCTGGTGCATCATGATCCGCGCGTGGGGCAGGGCGTAGCGCTTGCCCTTGGCGCCGGCGCAGAGCAGGAACTGGCCCATCGACGCCGCGAGCCCCATGCCGACGGTGGCGACGTCGTTGGGGATGTAGTTCATCGTGTCGTAGATCGCCATCCCCGCGTCCACCGACCCGCCCGGGCTGTTGATGTGCAGGAAGATGTCGGCCGCGGGGTCCTCGGCCGACAGCAGCAACAGCTGGGCGCAGATCGCGTTGGCGTTCTGGTCGCGCACCTCGGAGCCCAGGAAGATGATCCGCTCCTTGAGCAGGCGCTGATAGATGTGGTCGTCGAGGCCGTAGCCCGGCGAACCGCCGTTCATCTCGACGTCCTGCCGCGGGGAGGGGGGTGTGGGCGAGTAGGCGTTCACGTGAGCGACCATAGCCGGATCGACCGACGCTTCCACGCGGGACGGGGCGCTGTTCGCGGACAGCGGAAGCCGCTCAGGCCTGCGCCGGCTCCTCGTCCGCGTCGGCCTCCGCCGCCACGTCCTCGGCGTCGCCGTCCGGCTCACCGAGCGTGCCGTCGGGCTGCAGGTTCTTCAGCTCGACGACGTTGCCCGATCCGTCGGTGACGGTGGCGCTCTCCACGATCTGGGCGAGCGCCTTGCCGCGGCGGATCTCCGCCACCAGCTCGGGGATGTGGTTGTGCTCGAACATGTGGTTGGCGAACTCCTGAGGGTCCTGACCCGACTGCTGGGCACGCCGCACCATGTGCTCGGTGAGCTCCTGCTGGTCGACGCCGAGCTGGAGCTCGCCCGCCACCTGGTCGAGGATGAACTGCGCGGCCAGGGCCTCGCGGACCCGGCGCTCGAGGTCGGCCTCGAACTCGTCCTGGGTCTGGCCCTCCTCCTCGAGATAGGAGTCGAAGGTCATCCCCGCGAAGGCGAGCTGCTGCTCGATGCTCCGGCGGCGCTCGGTCAGCTCGTCGGCCACGATCGTCTCGGGCAGGGGTACGTCGACCTGGTCGAGCAGCTTCTCCAGCACGGCGTCGCGTGCGGCGGCGGCCTGCTCGAGGCGCTTGCCGTTGCCCAGGCGGGTGCGGACGTCGTCGGTCAGCTCGTCGACGGTGTCGAACTCGGAGGCCAGCTGCGCGAACTCGTCGTCGTAGGCAGGCAGCTCCTGCTCCTGCACCTGGGTGACCTTCACCTGGACCTCGACGTCCTGGCCCACCAGGTCGCCGCCGACCAGCTGGGAGCCGAAGGTCTTGTCGTCGCCGGCGCTCATTCCGACCAGCGCCTCGTCGAGGCCTTCCAGCATCCCGCCACGACCCACGCGGTAGGACATCCCGCTGACCTCGGCCCCGTCGACGGGCTCGCCGTCCTTGGTCGCGACCAGGTCGATGGTGACGAAGTCGCCGTCGGCCGCCGGGCGGTCGACCTCGGCGAGCGTGCCGAAGCGCTCGCGGAGCGCCTGCACCTGCTCGTCGACGTCGTCGTCGGAGACGGTCGTGTCCTCGACCTCGGCCTCCAGGCCGTGCCAGTCGGGGACGGTGATCTCGGGACGGACGTCGACCTCGGCGGTGAACTCGATCGCCTCGTTGTCGTCGATCCGGGTGACCTCGACGTCGGGCTGGGCCAGCGGCTGGAGGTCGTGGTTCTGCAGGGCCTCGACGTACTTCTGCGGCACGACCTCGTTGATCGCCTCCTGCAGCACTGCGCCGCGCCCGACCTGGCGGTCGATCACCATCGGGGGCACCTTGCCGCGGCGGAAGCCCGGCACGTTGATCTGCTGGGCGATGGTCTTGTAGGCCTTGTCGAGGCTCGGCTTGAGCTCCTCGAAGGGCACCTCGACGGTGAGCTTGGCCCGGGTCGGACTCAAGGTCTCGACGGCGCTCTTCACTACGTGTCTCCTCGTTGGGGAATGCCGCTCGCACGGCGCTTCCCAGCGTAGGGCACCGCCCGGAACCGGCCTAAATGAGCGCGAGCCGAGCGTCTACCCGAGGGCGGCCGCGAGCCCGGCCCCGTCCGCCCCCAGGCGGCGGAGAAGCTCCTCCATCGCCACCGGTTCGCTGACCAGGTGACCCTGCACCAGGTCCACGCCCGCGCGCCGTGCGGCGACCAGCTGCTCGGGCGTCTCGATCCCCTCCGCGACCGTCGTCAGCCGTAGCTCCCGCAGCGTGCGGACGACGTTGCTGAACAACAGCCTCGACTGCTCGTCGTCGGCGGTGATCAGGGACTTGTCGATCTTGACGACGTCCCAGCCCCACTTGTTCAGGAGGCTGAACGTCGCGTAGCCCGCGCCGAAGTCGTCGATCGCCAGCCCCATCCCCCGCTCCTTGAGGCGCTCGGCCAAGAGGTCGTGCTGGCTGGTCCAGCGGCCGTAGCTGCGCTCCGAGAGCTCCAGGACGAGCTGGACCCCGCGCTCTCCCAGGTGGTGGCCGAGACGCTCGAAGACCGGGTTGTCGACCCGGAACTGCTCGAACTCGAGGTTGACGGTGAGGTGCAGCGGCTCCGAGACCCGTCGGCCCAGCGCGTCCATCGCGTCCAGCGCCTCGGCCCCGATCTTCGCGGTCAGCTCGTCCAGAGCATGCTGGCGGGCTGCCGAGCTCACCAACGTCAGCGGTGAGACGTCGCCGAGCTCGGGGTCGGTGGCACGCAGCAGGGCCTCGCAGCCCCACAGGGCACCCGTGCGGGCGTCCAGGATCGGCTGGAACGCCACCTCTGTCGCTCCCTCGTCGAGCATGGACGAGACCAGGTCCTTCTCGTCCCGGCTCGCCGTGGCGGCGCGGCCGGCTCGTTTGGCGCCGCGCATCCGCTCCTCGGCGACCCGCATCACCTCGTCGACGTCGTCGTCGCGGGCGTCGCTCAGGCCGACGCCCACGCTCACGTGGACGGTGAGCAGTCGACCCGCGACGGCGATCGGTGCCGTCACCGCCTCGACCAGTCCCTGCACGTCGCCGGCCAGCAGGTCGCGGTCGACGCCCCGCAGCAGCAGCGCGAACTCGTCGCCGGCGAAGCGGGCGACCGCGGCCGTCGGCGGGGCGGCCTCCTGGAGCCGCGAGGCGATCTCGCAGAGCACCTGGTCGGCGTCGAAGTGACCGAGCTCCTCGTTGAGCTGCTTGAACCGGTCGAGGTCGAGGAAGAGCAGCGCCACCACCTCACCCTCGTCCCGCTCGCGCACTGCCTGCTCGGCGAGCTCGACGAACATCGGGTAGTTCCACAGGCCGGTCATCGCGTCCGTGACGCTCCGCAGCCGGAGGCCGGCCTCGCGGAGGTCGACGGAACGAGAGACGTGGGCCATCGCCGCGACCGCGTCGAGGAGCCGGGTGTCGGAGCGCGAGAACGCCCGGTCGCCGGGGTTGCGGGTCAGCACGAGCCGTCGTACGCCGTCCACCGGCGCGCTGATCGTGCCGGGGCCGCCGGCCTCGGGCTCGATGTCGGCGCTCGCGCTGCGCACGGCCAGTCGGGCGAACCGGACCACGAGCCGGTCGTTCTCGTCGGCGGGCCACGGGAGACCGGCGGCCGCCTCCTGGAGGACGCTGACGCCACGGATGAGCTGCTGGCTCACGCTGTAGCCGACCAGTGCCGCGACGACGAGGCCGAGGCCCATCACCGCCACCTCGGCGGTGTTGGTGTCGCTCGGCGCGGTGTAGGTGCGGCGGAGGGTGGCGATGAAGACCGAGGCGAAGTAGAGCCCGAGGAGGGCGATCGCCGTCGCCCGCACGTCGAGGGCCCGCTGTGGGGCGTGCTGACCGCGGAGGCGCCGGCGTACCCAGAAGACGCCGGCGACGACCGCGACGAACGTGAGCAGGCCGACGAAGGTCCGGTCGAAGGGAGGCAGACCGACGGCGACGTGGGGGGTCACCTTGACCAGCGCCCAGCCCGCCACCACCTCGTCGGTGGCGCGCGGCAGGCCGTAGCGAAGGCCGCCCTTGAAGGCGACGGAGCTGGCCACCACGAGGAGGGCCCAGAGCGGGAAGATGTGGCTGGGATCGTTGAAGGGGCTGCTGAAGAGGACGGCGGCGGTCAGCCCCATCACGGTGGCGTCGGCGTCCCGAGAGACCGAGATGCTGTAGCGCGTCAACACCGGGATGCTGCACAGACCCAGCACCGACACCGGTTGCCAGTCGGGATCGCCGTGGCTGTGCCACGTCGCGAACTCCACGACGACGACCACCAGCGCCAGGAGACCTACGAGGACGTCGAACAGCACCAGCGCCCGCGATGTCGCGGGCGTGGTGGTCGGGGACGGGAGATCCCGAGAGGGCACGGGGTCCAGTGTGGGGCACCGGTCGGGGCGACAGGACTCGAACCTGCGATCTCCTGCTCCCAAAGCAGGCGCGCTAGCCACTACGCTACGCCCCGGTCAAGGACTGCGAGCGGACGACGGGAATCGAACCCGCGTCATCAGTTTGGAAGACTGAGGCTCTACCATTGAGCTACGTCCGCGCATCGTCAGCGGCCCGGATCTCCCGCCCCGCGCGACGTGCGAGGTCATGGTGCCACACCGGCTGCGGGCCCCTCGAATCAGTCGCGCCAGACCAGCAGCAACGCTCGGTCGTCCGACCGGCCGCCGACCGAGTCCACCAGGGTCTTGGCCCCGCCCGCGAAGTTGCTGCGCAGCCGGCGGTCGGCCTGGCCGATCAGGCGGTCGATGCCGATGCCGATGTCGGTGGTGCGGCTCTCGACCATCCCGTCGGTGTAGAGCATCAGCGCGTCGCCCGAGCGGAGAACCCCGCCGACCTCGTGGAAGTCGGCGTCGGGGATCAGCCCCAGCATCGGGCCTTCGGACTCCAGCGGCGTCCACCGGCCCGCTCCCGCCCGCCAGTGCAGCGCCGGTGGATGGCCGGCGGTCCAGACGTGGAACACGCCCGAGCGGAGGTCTGCGCTGAGGTGGACCGCGGTCGCGAACCCGTCCTGCCAGGGATGGTTGAGGAGGTAGGCGTTGGTGGCCGGCAGGAACTGCTCGGGCTCGAGAGCGGTGACCAGCCCCCCCATCGCCCCGGCGAGGAGCAGGGCACGCGTGCCGGCCCGGTCTCCCTTGCCCGACACGTCGACGACGGAGACGTCGAGCCGCCCCGAGTCGATGTCGCCCACCACGAAGAAGTCGCCGGCGAACCGGGTGCCTCCGGCGGACCGGATCACCGACTCGGCGTGCCACGGGGCCGGGAGCGTCGGAAGCACGCCTTGGCCCTGGATGCGGTCGCTCAGGTCGGCCAACATCGACTCGCCCATGCTGCCGGCGATGCCCAGCCGCGACCGGCGGAACGAGGTCATCATCACGATGAAGCCCAGCAGGAACATCACTCCGGTGGTGAACACCGTGCGGCTGGTGAAGCTGGGAACCTTGGGCAGCGCCAGCGTGAGCAGCACGAGGTTGTAGATCACGAACCACGGGAGGGGCCGCGGACCGAGGAACAGACCCCCCATGACCAGCGGCAACGCCATGGTCGGGATGGAGACCAGGTCGGGTAACACCTGCATCAGGACGCCGACGGCGGTGGCGAAGAAGAACAGCGCGGCGAAGACCAGCCGATCGGGCTGGGAGCCCGACAGCAGCACAGACCAGCGCCGCCGAGCGCGGCCGGACGCGGGACGTAGCCCGGCGGTCGAGGTCATCAGTCGGTCCGTCCTGGGGGGGTGCAGGCTCACTGTAGGGCTCGGGATCGGAACTTACGCTGACATTGCGGGCACCAGAAGATGTTGCGCCCGACGAGCACACCGGTGCGTACGACGGTGCCGCAGACCAGGCAGGGCTGGCCGGTGCGACGGTAGACGTAGACCTCTCCTCCGTGGTCGTCCACGCGGGCCGATCGTCCCATCGCCTCCGGGGTGTGCTCGGGGCGGACCGTGTCGATGCGGCCCGTCACGACGCCGTCGGCCATCAGCTCGACCAGATCGGCCCAGATCGCGCGCCACTGCCCGACCCGCAGCGTGCGGCCCGGTCGCAGCGGATGGATCCGGTGGCGGAACAGCACCTCGGCTCGATAGACGTTGCCGACGCCGGCCATCACCTGCTGGTCCATCAGGAGGTCGCCGATCGCACGCGGGCTCTTGGCGATCCGCGCCCAGGCCCGTCCCGGGTCGGCGTCGGCGCGCAGCGGGTCGGGCCCGAGCTTCCCGACGATCTCGTCCCGCCGGGTGGAGGTGACCAGGTCGCACTGCGTCGCCCCGCGCAGGTCGGCGTACGACGGGTGGCCACCGCCGCCGACCAGGCGCAGCCGCACCTGGCCGACCGGCGCCGGCACCTCGGTCACGCCACGATGAACGTCGAAGCCCCCGATCAGGCCCAGGTGGACGTGCACGACCCGGTCGGCGTCGAAGTCGAGGAACAGGTGCTTGCCGGCGGACTCGGCGACCAGCAGGGTCGAGCCGTCGAGCTGGGTGGCCTCCGTGTCGAAGCGGCCCTGGGGGCTGCTCACGCGGACGGGATGCCCGGCGAACGCGTCGGTGAGCTCGGTGGCCAGTCGGTGGAGCGTGTGACCCTCAGGCACGACCCTCCTCCGGCTGGGCGCTCGCCGGCAGCGGCGGCAGGTCTCCGGTCTGCTCGTAGTCGGACAGCATCGCGATCCGGCGGACGTGCCGCTCCTCGCCGGTGAAGGCGGTCGCCAGGAACACGTCGACGAAGTGGGTCATCTCCTCGATGGTGTGCATCCGGCCGCCGACCGAGATCACGTTGGCGTCGTTGTGCTGGCGGGCGAGCACCGCGGTCTCGTCGTTCCACACCAGCGCGGCGCGCACTCCCTTCACCTTGTTGGCGGCGATCTGCTCGCCGTTGCCCGACCCCCCGATGACGACGGCGAGGCTGCCCGGGTCGGCGACGACGCCCTCCGCTGCGCGGAGGCAGAACACGGGGTAGTCGTCGACCGCGTCGTAGACGAAGGCTCCGTGGTCGACCGGCTCGTGGCCCTGGGCGCGCAGATGGTCGATCAGGTGCTGCTTGAGGTCGAGGCCGGCGTGGTCGGTGCCGAGGTGGACGCGCATGGCGACAGTGTTCCAGTCTCCACCCCCCATGCGCCGCGACCGCCTATCCTCCGTGCATGGTGCGCCGCCGGGTGACGCAGGTCGGCGCCGCGACGTCGTACGTCGTGCTGGTCGCCGTGGCGCTGGCAGGGTGCGGCTCACACACCTCGTCGCCCGACCCGGGGGCCGGGCCGCCGCCGACGACTGACCACGCGTCCTTCCAGCCGAAGAAGGCGGACTACATCGCGCTGCGAGCCCTGCTCGCGAAGCGTGCCTCGGCCGTGCTCCGTCATGACGAGGCGGCGTTCCTGGCCACCGTCGACACCCACGACCACGGTCTGGTGAGCAGCCAGCGGACCCTGTTCCAGAACATGTCCCAGCTCCCGCTGACCTCGCTCGCCTACACCATCGACACCGGCTCCCTGATGGTGCCGACCCGCATCCCCGGCAACGACCCGGTCCTCCGACCGTCCATGGTCGAGCAGCTGCAGATCCGAGGCACGATGCCGGCCCCGGTCAGCAACGCCGTCGACGAGACGTTCGTCCGTCGTGATGGTCACTGGCTGGTCGGGGCCGAGTCGTCGCCGAGCGTGGGGTCGAGCGGACAGACCTCGGACGAGCGGCCGTGGTACGGCGTGGCGATCGTGTCGCGCAGCGTGGGACCCATGACCGTGCTCGTCGACCGGTCCCGGGCGGAGGCTCTGGGCAGCCTCACCCAGGAGATCAGCAGCGACGTCGACTTCGACGCCTCCCTGCTCCACGTGCCTGCCGAGCACGCCATCCTGGTGGACGCCACCAGCAACGGCACGAGCACGTCGTTCAGCACGCTCAGCAAGGAGCAGGCGGGGGCGGTCACCTTCGGGCTGTCGCACACGAACGCCGACGGGAGCCAGTACCTGCGCTCGGCCGGCCTGGTGATCAAGGTCAACCCGCACAACGTGTCGCAGACATCGCAGAGCACCCCGTTGATGCGCCACGAGCTCACCCATTTCCTCCTCCACGAGTACCTCGGGAGCAGCCCGCGCTGGCTCAGCGAAGGAGTCGCCAACTGGGTGGAGTACTACCCGGACGACTACCCGTCTCTGCGGCTCCTCGGCGGTCTGTACGGCAAGGTGATGCACTCCGACCGGGCGCTCCCGACCGTCGGGGTCTTCAACTACGACCCCGACGTCCACTACCAGGTCGCCCAGGCGGCGGTGGCGTGGCTGATCAGCCACTACGGGATGAGCAAGCTGCTCACGCTGATGCGCGCCTACCGCGACGGCTACCAGGACGCGAACGTCGACGCCCTCACCCCGCGCCTGCTGCGCCAGGTGTACGGGATCTCCCAGCAGCAGGTCGTCGCGGGCGCGTTCGGGCTGATCCGGTCGTTCCAGCACTGACCCACCATCGACGCGACCGGCCCTCCCGGCCCTAACTCGTTGGACACGGCGCGACGGGCGCGGGTTTGCTGGACGGCATGGCCGCCGAGACTCGCCCCGAGATCCGGGTGGAGCGTGCGACCGACGCCCAGAGGTTCCTCGCCTCCGACAAGCTGGTCTGGTTCGACGCGCCCGGCACCGACCCGCTCGATCTCCAGCTCCGGGGGGTCCCGGAGGACCAGCGGTTCGCCGCCGAGGCGGTCGGGGCGGACGTCGATCCCGCGACGTACGCCGGCATCTACGGCGTCCGCCCGATGCAGCTGTCCGTCCCCGACGGCGCCCATGCCGGCCGGACCGTCCCCGTGGCAGGGCTGACCTGGGTCGGCGTCCACCCCGACCACCGGCGCCAGGGTCTGCTGACCGCGATGCTCCGCCACCACTTCGAGCAGACGCGACGCGAGGGCGTCCATCTCTCCGCGCTGCACGCGAGCGAGCCGGCCATCTACGGCCGGCACGGTTACGGGCTCGCGTCGCTGGAGCTCGACATCGAGGTCGGACGAGGGGCGACCTTCACTGCGCCGCACCTCGAGGACGACGTCGCCGCCATCACCACGCGGCTCGCGACGATCACCGACGAGGGAATCAGCGAGCGTCGCCGCCGGATCGACCTCGACCTCCTGGCGACCAACGTCGGGACGATCGTCGGCGACGAGGAGTTCTATGCCGAGCTCGGCCACGTGACCGCGAACGAGACGCGCGACAGTGAACCGCCCCGGATGCTGATCGCGGTCCGCGACGGCCGCGACGTCGGGTACGCGGTGTTCAAGCGCACGCACAAGTGGCCCAACTCGCGGCCGGCGGCCGAGGTGGAGGTGCGCCAGCTCTCCGGGACCCCAGCGGCGCGGCTGGCCCTGCTCCGTCGCCTGGTCGACCTCGACCTGGCCGGCACGATCAAGCTCCACGGCTTCGCACCCGGCGACCCACTGATGTCCTGGGTCGAGGGGCCTCGTGGCCTCGGCGACGTGCACCCGTTCGACAGCCTCTGGGTGCGCCTGGTCGAGCTGCCCCGGTCGTTGGCCGCCCGCGGCTACGAGGCGGACTGCGACGTCGTCGTCGAGGTCGCCGACGAGGCGGCACCCTGGAACGCCGGTCGGTGGCGGATCCGGGTCAAGGACGGCACCGGTGAGGCGACCACCACCGACGACGACGCCGACCTCTCCCTTCCGGTGTCGGCGCTCGGCGCGGCGTACCTCGGCGGCACGAACCTCGCGGAGATGCACCGCGGCGGCGTCGTCTCCGAGCACCGGCCGGGCTCGGTGCGCGAGCTGTGGCGTGCGTTCCGCACCGACATCGGCCCCTACGCCGCGCGCGCCTTCTGAGCCCGGATCAGCCCTCGAGCCGGGCCAGCTCCTCCTCGACCACGGAGGGGTCGAGCTTGGTGAACACCGGGGTCGGCCTCTCGACCTTCGTGCCCACGACCACGGGTCGGCTCTCCCAGCGCGGCGTGCCCGAGTAGTCGCCGGTGATGATCGGGTACACGCGCAGGCCGGCGCCGGTGTCCGGGTCGAGATCCTCGACGTGCTCGATGCGCGGCATGGGCATGAACTCGCCCTCGCCCCCGAAGACGCGCCAGACCTCGTTGGCCGAGAACGGCAGGAACGGCGCCACCATCGTGTTGCAGTCGAGCACGCACTGGGCCGCGACGTGGAGCACGGTCGCCAGTCGCTCCCGCTGCGACTCGTCCTTCATCTTGTAGGGCTCGGTGACCGTCAGGTACTTGTTCACCTCACCGACCACCCGCATCGCCTCGGCGATGCCCGTGCGCAGGCGCTGGCGGCCGATCTGGGCACCGACGGTGTCGAAACCCGTGCGTACGACGTCGAGCACCGCCTCGTCGACCGGCTCGAGCGGGCCGGCTGCGGGAATCTCACCGAAGCTCTTCGCGATCATCGTGGCCGTCCGGTTGACCAGGTTGCCCCAGCCCGCGACCAGCTCGGAGTTGGTCCGCAGGACGAAGTCGGCCCAGGTGAAGTCCGAGTCCGAGGTCTCGGGACCGGCCGCGCAGATGTAGTAGCGCAGTGCGTCGGCCTGGTAGCGGGCGAGCATGTCGCCGACCAGGATCACGTGGCCCCGGCTGGTCGAGAACTGCTTGCTCTCCATCGTCATGAACTCGCTGGAGACGATCTCGGTCGGCAGCTGGAGGTCGCCGTAGGGTCCGGGCTCGCCACCGAGGGCGCCCTTGCCGTCGTATGCCAGCAGCTCGGCCGGCCAGATCACGGAGTGGAAGACGATGTTGTCCTTGCCCATGAAGTAGTACGACAGCGCCTCCGGGTCGTTCCACCAGTCTCGCCAGCGGTCGGGCTCGCCCAGCCGGCGCGCCCACTCGATCGACGCCGAGAGGTAGCCGATCACCGCGTCGAACCACACGTAGAGCCGCTTGCTCGGGTTGTCCCGCCAGCCGTCGACCGGGATCGGGATGCCCCAGTCGATGTCGCGGGTCATCGCCCGCGGGCGGAGGTCCTCGATCAGGTTGAGGGAGAACTTGATCACGTTGGGCCGCCAGGTGCCGCCCGCTTCGCGCCCCTTGACGTACGACGTGAGCGCGTCGGCCAGCGCGGGCAGGTCGAGGAAGAAGTGCTGGGTCTCCACGAACTCCGGGGTCTCGCCGTTGATCTTGCTGCGCGGGTTGATCAGGTCGGTCGGGTCGAGCTGGTTGCCGCAGTTGTCGCACTGGTCGCCGCGGGCATCGGGGTACCCGCAGATCGGGCACGTGCCCTCGATGTAGCGGTCCGGCAGCGTGCGCCCGGTCGAGGGCGAGATCGCCCCCTTGGTCGTCTGCT
>JAICSK010000009.1 GCA_025936915.1 Nocardioides sp. | reverse complement strand
GGCGGGCTGCGGGTGGCGCTCGTGGAGCGCGAGCTGGTCGGGGGCGAGTGCTCCTACTACGCGTGCATCCCGTCCAAGACGCTGCTCCGCCCGGGCGAGGCCGTGCACGACGCGCGCGAGGCGACAGCGAGGGCCGAGGTCCACGTCGAGGCGGCGCTGGCCTGGCGTGACTTCATGGTCTCGGACTACTCCGACGCGGGCCAGGAGCAGTGGCTCGACGGCCAAGGGATCGCGTTGCTGCGCGGCACCGGCCGGCTGGCCGGCGCCGGGGCGGTCGAGGTCGACGGCACACAGCACACCGCCGACCACGTCGTCCTGGCCTGCGGTGCCGACGCGTTCATCCCGCCGATCCCCGGGCTGCGCGAGCTGGAGGGCGTGTGGACCAACCGCGAGGCGACCGCGATGAAGGCCGTGCCGAGGCGCCTGCTCGTGCTCGGCGGCGGTCCGGTGGGAGTCGAGCTCGCCCAGGCCGTACGCCGGCTCGGCGGCGAGGCCGTGCTCCTCGAGGGCAGCGACCACGTGCTCGCCCGCGAGCCCAAGCCGCTGGGTGACGCGCTCGGAGAGGTGCTCCGCCGTGACGGGATCGAGCTCGTGCTCGGTGCGAAGGTCACCGCAGCCCGCCGCGACGGCGACGACTACGTCCTCGACCTCGACGACGGCACCGAGCGGCGCGGAGACAAGCTGCTGGTCGCCACCGGCCGGCGTCCCCGCGTCCACGCCATCGGGCTCGAGAGCGTCGGGATCGAGCCCGACCCGCACGGCGTACCGGTCGACGATCGGCTCCGGGTGGCCGACGGGCTCTGGGCGGTCGGCGACGTGACCGGGATCTGGCCGCTGACCCACGTCGGGAAGTACCAAGCCCGGGTCGCGGCGGCCAACATCCTCGGCGAGCCGCGCACCGCCCACTACGAGGCCGTGCCCCGGGTCGTCTACACCGACCCGCAGGCCGCGGCCGTGGGAGTGCTCGAGGGCGCGTTCAGCTCCACCGTGCCGATCTCGGGCGTCGCCAAGACCGCGACCTACACCAGGCAGTACGCCGACCACAACGGCTTCCTCACGCTGCTCAGCGACGGTGAGCGACTGACCGGCGCCTACGCGCTCGGGCCCGAGGCGGGGGAGTGGCTGCAGCAGGCGACGCTGGCGATCCGGGCGAGGGTCCCGCTCGACGTGCTGGCCGACACGATCCAGCCGTTCCCGACGTTCTCGGAGATCTACCTCGACGGCGTCAAGGCGCTGCGCCGGGAGATCGCCGCGGGTCGATGACACATCTGCGACTCACACTCGGGGTCGAGCCGCGCGGCATCGCCGTCGCCTGGCGGCTCGACGGTGCGGCCTTCGCCACCGGCGAGGCTGTCGGCGAGCTGCCCCGCACGATCGCCGGGGTCCCGACCCTCGACCTGGCCGACGACGCCGTGACGGTCGAGGACGACGAGGGCCCGGTGCCGCTGGTGGTCGGGACCTCGACGGACGACGAGGGTGTCGAGGTACGACGCTGGGTCGCCGCGCGGGCCACCACGGGCTCGGTGGAGCTCAGCCATCGCGCGATGCCCAGCGAGGGGGAACGCCGCGCGGCGACGCCACCCCTGGAGCTGCGTCGCGAGGGGCCCGGGATGTCGGGCGCGGTGAAGTGCTTCGCCGTGCTTCCGCCGGGCCCGGAGGACCTCACCTTCGACCTCCGCTGGGTGGCACCCGAGGGCGCAGGCGACGGATGGACGGTGGCCACCAGCGTCGGTGAAGGACTCGGCGATCTGCACGGTGCCGGTCGGGAGTGCCTGCTCGACACCTACGTGATCTGTGGCGACCTCGCTCGGAGCCATCATCGTGACGGCGACGTGTCCACGTGGTGGCTGACGGAGCCCGGCTTCGACGTCGTCGCGTTCACCGAGTCCGTGGGCTCGACCTACGACCTGCTCGCGCAAGCGTTCGACGCCCCGGCGACTCCCTACCGGGTGTTCCTGCGCGCCCATGCGCACCGAGGCACCAACGGCTCCGCGCACCCGGCATCGTTCGTGCTGGCCATGGACCCCGAGCACCCCGCGGACGACCGTCAGCTGTTCGTGACCGTCGCCCACGAGCTGGTCCACGAGTGGTTGCGCCTCGACGGCACGCCCGGCGAGATCACCTGGTTCGTCGAGGGGGCGGCCGACTACTACTCGCTCGTCCTTCCTTTCCGGGCGGGTCTCCTCGACGGCGACAGCGTCGTGCGCGAGCTCAACCTGGCCGCCCGGATGGCCTACGCCAGCCCACTACGGCACCTGACCCTGGCAGAGGCGTCGGCGTCGTACTGGTCCGACTTCCGCGCCCACCGACTGCCATACGCCCGGGGGATGTTCTACCTCGCCGACCTCGACGTCCGGCTGCGACGGGCGACCGACGGCCGCAGGTCCCTGGACGACGTGGTCGTCGACGTCGTACGACGACGACGAGAAGGGGAGCGTGTCGGGCTCGACGAGTGGTGCGACCGCGTCGGCGAGATGCTCCGAGCCGACGAGCGTCCGACCCTGGAGAGCTTCGTGTTCGCCGGCGACGGGCGCCCGGGACCCGGCTCGTTCGGCTCCCACCTCGATATGGCAGTGATCGACGCACCCGTGCTCGACCTGGGTCTCGACGCCTTTGTCACCCGCCACGTCCGCGGCCTCGTCCCGGACGGCCCGGCGGCACGGGCGGGACTGGTCGAGGGCGAGCCGATCGAGCTGCCCGGTTACTCCGAGGTTGCCCTCCTCGACATCGACGACGAGCTGGAGGTCACCGTCCTCCGCGACGGTGGCGAGGCAGTCGTCAGGATCCCACTCGGCGCGACGTCGACACCGGTACCGCAGTGGGCGATCGCCGATGCCCGGTGAGTCCCGGCCCATGCATCGGTCGCTCCAACCGGGCCAGCAGCACCACCGCCAGCAGGACGACGACGGGGAACGTCAGGGCGATCAACAGGCCTACCAGCGGGTTGTCCATGGGTCTTCGGTACCCCGGACGGCGAGGTCTACGCCTGGGCCGGGTCCGGGACCCGCGCGAACGCCCTAGCCGTGACCGGCCGGGTGACCGGACGGCGTGACCGCGGCAGCGACCTGCTGGATCCGGACCCGCACCTTGTGGAAGATCACCAGGTCCTTGCTCGACGCCATCCAGGCCACACCGAACGCGTTGAACGCGACGAACTCGGTGACGTACGTCGGGTCGAGCACGTAGCCCGCTCCCGGCAGGGTGATGTCGACGCCGACGAGAGCCCAGACGATGGCCGCCACGATCAACCCGGCCATGCCGAGGTAGAGCAGGGTTCGGTGCCGTGGTGCGTCGACGCGCTCGGTCTCCTCGCCGTCAGGCATGCCGTGGACCAGGTAGTGCCACAGCCCGAAGGGGCTGTCCTTGACCTTCCGCCACACCGTGGGGACGTCGCGAGAGCGGCCGCAGAGCTGCTCGGCGGCCGGGCCGTACCCGAACTCGCGCAGGGCGAACACGACGCACAGGGCGACCAGGAGGACGACGAACACACTGGCACAGCTGCGGTGGATCACCTGGGCGACGTTCTCGCCGAGGTGCTGCTGGATGCCGTTGCAGGCCGGCGGTCCGGGGAAGTCGTCGCAGCTGTGCGGTCCGACCGTGAAGTTTTCGGTGTCCAGGCCGCGGCCGGTCGGTACCAGGGCCACGATGATCACCAGCACCCCGGCCAGGGAGGAGAACACGTAGTCGAAGGTGCGCATCTTGCCGGTCATGTAGCTGATCAGGAATCCGCCGGTCGCGATCAGCCCGCCGACGAACACGTCGCGGGCCGAGGAGTGGTAGTAGGCACTCATCGAGCCCCGGATCTGTGGCGCGCCGGTGATCAGCCAGCGGTCGATGACGATCAGCAGCCAGGGCAAGGCGAAGGCCAGCAGGCCGATCGCGAACCGCATCCCGTGATAGGACTCGGTGAAGTAGTACGCCGCCTCGTCGGCGGCTTCCTCGTCGGCACGCTGGTCCGGCGAGAGGCCGGTGCGGTCGTGCTTGCGGGCCCGGGCCACGGCCGACCCGTCCACGATCTTGAGCTCCAGCCACATGGTGCACGCTCCCCGTTCGTCCGCGCTGCCGCGGGCCGCCGACCCTCGGTGGACTGCCGCGTCGGGAAGAGGAGCGCGCACGCGGATGCGGAGATACCCGTCGCCCGAGGGAGTGGTTGACCCCCGCTGGTCGATCGGGCACCCGACCTGCTCACCCTCGAGGCGCGCAAGGCCAAGCGGGGCGACCGGGTGCTGGTCGACGTGCAGCGCAACGGAGACGGTCAGACGGCGGTGCCTCCGTACGCCGTGCGCGGTCGGCCTGGCGCCCCGGTCTCGACCCCGATCACCTGGGGCGAGCTGAGCCGAGTCGAGCCGGACCAGCACACCATCCGCACCATCGGCCGTCGGCTCGCCCGAGGCGGGGACCGCTGGGCGGATCTCCCGCGCGGCCAGTCCTGGGGGAAGGCCCGGGAGAAACAGCGGACGCTCAGCGGGTGAGCTGAGATGGCCGGGGACTTCTCGGCGGCGGAGATCCCCTGAGGAGCGACCGGGGAGCTTCGACGTGGGGCCTACTCGCCCAACGACTCGGCAGCGGTGGCGAACACCGCGAAGCCGCGCACGGCGGTCCGGGCGTCCTCGTCCGACAGCCGCGCCAGCACCTGCTCGGCCCATCGATGTCGGGCCTCGCGGACGGCGAGCACCTGGCTGCGTCCGGCACCGGTGAGACCCAGGTCGCGGGCGCGCCGGTCGTGGGCGGCAGTCGTCCGGCGGACCAGGCCGAGCTGCTCCAGGCGGGTGCAGTGGCGGCTCGCGGTGGACTGGTCGACACCCAGCCGGGCCGCCACGTCGTTCACCGACAGCGTGCCGTGCTCCTCCAGCAGGAGGAGCACCCGGTGCTGGACCACGGTCACCGGCGCCGTCCCGACGCCCACGGTGCGGATCGCCATCGCCATCAGCGACCGAGTGGCCGCGAGGAGCGAGTCGGCGAGCTCGTCGGCCGTGGTGGGCATGCGCCGAACACTACATGCATTGTCGCATGTATCGGTGCGGCGCGGGTACGACGCGACTGTTCGGGTACCAGTCGTCCACGAGCGCTCGGAGGTGCACAGCCATGGCCCAGACCGTCCTCGGCTCACCGTCGGCGGCCCTCGACGACGCCGTCGCCGCGCTGCGTGACCGCGTGGACGGCGAGGTGCGGTTCGACGACGGCTCGCGGGCGGCGTACTCCACCGACGCCTCGAACTTCCGGCAGGTGCCGATCGGGGTCGTCGTACCCCGCACGATCGAGGCGGCCGCCGAGGCCGTCGCGGTCTGCCACGAGCACGACCTGCCGATCGTCAACCGTGGCGGTGGCACGAGCCTGGCCGGGCAGTGCACCAACGAGGCCGTCGTCATCGACTTCACCAAGTACTGCCACCGGCTGGTCTCGGTCGACGAGGAGCGGCGGCGGTGCGTTGTCGAGCCCGGCATCGTCCTCGACGTCCTCAACCGTGAGCTCGCCCCGACCGGTCTCCGGTTCGGGCCGGAGCCGGCGACCCACCAGAACTGCACCCTCGGCGGCATGATCGGCAACAACTCGTGCGGCGCGACCGCGCAGCGCACCGGCAAGGTCGTCGACAACGTCGTGTCCCTCGACGTCCTGCTGTACGACGGCACCCGGTTCACCGCCCGGCGGACCGACGACCGGGAGTACGCCGTGGTCGAGCGCATGGGCGACCGGCGCTCCCAGATCTACCGGTCCCTACGACGCCTCCAGAACGACCATGCCGACCTCATTCGCAAGCGTTACCCCGACATCCCGCGGCGCGTCTCCGGATACAACCTCGACTCCCTTCTGCCCGAGCACGGGTTCGACCTCGCGGGCTTCCTGGTCGGCAGCGAGTCGACGCTGGTGACCGTGCTGCAGGCCGAGCTCGAGCTGGTGCCCGTGGTGAAGAAGCGGACGCTGGTCGTCCTGGGGTTCGAGAACATCGCCGCGGCCGCCGACGCCGTGCCGGCGATCGTCGAGCACGAGCCGATCGCGCTGGAAGGGGTGGACCACTACCTGATCCACGACGAGCAGATCAAGGGGATGAACAAGCAGGCGCTCGAGGAGCTGCCGCACGGCACCGGCTTCCTGATGGTGCAGTTCGGCGGCGACACCACCGAGGAGGCGGACGAACGCGCGCACACGATGTTGCGGGCGCTGGGGGAGTCGGAGCACGACGCCGACGTCGCGTTCATGGACGACCCGGAGCGCGAGGACGAGCTGTGGCAGGTGCGCGAGGCGGGGCTCGGCGCCACCGCGCACATCCCGGGCCGGCCCGACACCTGGGAGGGCTGGGAGGACTCCGCGGTCCCGGTCGAGCGGCTCGGCGACTACCTGCGCGACCTGCGCCGCCTCTACGAGGAGTTCGGCTACGCCTCCGACACCGGGCCGAGCCTCTACGGCCACTTCGGCCAGGGGTGCGTGCACACCCGGATCCCGTTCGACCTCTACAGCACCGAGGGCGTCGCGACCTATCGTCGGTTCCTCGAGCGAGCCGCCGACCTGGTCTCGTCGTACGGCGGGTCGCTGTCGGGCGAGCACGGCGACGGCCAGACCCGCGGCGAGCTGCTGACGCGGATGTTCGGCGAAGAGGTCGTCGGGCTGTTCCAGGACGTGAAGGCGCTGTTCGACCCCCAGGACCGGATGAACCCCGGCAAGGTCGTGCACCCCGCACCCCTGGACGCCCACCTCCGGATCGGCGGCCAGTGGTCTCCGAAGGACATGAAGCCGCTCTTCTTCGGCTACCCCGACGACGGGCACTCCTTCCGGCAGGCGGCCAACCGCTGCGTGGGCGTCGGCAAGTGCCGCAAGCACGAGAACGAGGGCGGCACGGTGATGTGCCCGTCGTACCAGGTGACGGGCGAGGAGGAGCACTCCACGCGAGGCCGGGCGCGATTGCTGTTCGAGATGCTCGACGGTCACCCCGACGGCACGATCGCGGACGGCTGGCGGTCGGAGGCCGTCAAGGACGCGTTGGACCTGTGCCTGGCGTGCAAGGGCTGCAAGACCGACTGCCCGGCGAACGTCGACATGGCGACGTACAAGGCGGAGTTCCTGGCACAGCACTACCGCCACCGGCTGCGGCCGCGTGCCGACTACGCCACCGGGTGGCTCCCCCTGGGTGCCGCCGCCGTGGCCCGCACCGGCACGGCCCGCGCGTTGAACGCGATGACCCGGCGCCGGCGCGTCTCGAAGCTCGCCACCAAGGCGGCGGGGCTCGAGGACCGGCCGATCCCGCAGTTCGCCCCCGAGACGCTGCAGCAGTGGTGGAGCAGGCGGGTGGTCGACGCCGAGGACGCACACCGGCCGGCCACCCGGGGAACCGTGCTGCTCTGGCCCGACACGTTCACCAACGCGTTCCATCCTCAGATCGGGCGGGCTGCGGTCGAGGTGCTGGAGGCCGCGGGCTGGGACGTCGTCGTTCCCAGCGGGGCGCTGTGCTGCGGGCTGACGTGGATCTCCACCGGTCAGCTGAACATCGCGCGCCGCGTGCTCCGTCGTACGATCCGGCGCCTGGCGCCGCACGTCCGCAGCGGTGGCCTCGTGCTCGGTCTCGAGCCGAGCTGTACGGCGGTCTTCCGCTCCGACATGCACGAGCTCTTCCCGGACGACCAGGACGCCAACCGGCTCAAGGACCACGTGGTCACGCTCGCCGAGCTGCTGACCGAGCACACCGACGGCTGGGAGCCCCCGACGGCCGCGCGCGGCGTGAAGGCGCTGGCCCAGGTGCACTGTCACCAGCACGCGATCATGGGCTGGGACGCCGACCAGCAGCTGCTCGAGAGTGTCGGTGTCGACGTCGAGCACCTCGACTCCGGGTGCTGCGGCCTCGCAGGCAACTTCGGCTTCACCGCCGGGCACGGCGAGGTCAGCCGCGCACTGGCCGAGCAGACCCTGCTCCCGCGACTTCGCGAGGCGGAGCCGAGCGTCGTCGCCCTCGCCGACGGCTTCTCCTGCCGTACGCAGATCCACGACCTCGACAGCGGCGGCCACGAGGCCCGGCACCTCGCCGAGCTCCTGGCCGGTCTGCTGCACACCGATCCCAGCACGAGCGAACAGATGTCCGCGACCCGAGGAGAGAAACCATGAGCACCACCGTTGCCGACCGCCTTCTGGAGCGCCTCCGCGAGTGGGGGGTCGAGCAGGTCTTCGGCTACCCCGGCGACGGGATCAACGGCATCCTCGGCGCGTTCTCCCGCGCCGACGACCAGCCGCGGTTCATCCAGGCCCGGCACGAGGAGATGGCCGCGTTCGAGGCTGTCGGCTACGCCAAGTTCGGCGACAAGCCGGCCGTCTGCATGGCCACCTCCGGCCCCGGCGCGATCCACCTGCTCAACGGCCTGTACGACGCCAAGCTCGACCATGTGCCGGTGGTGGCCATCGTCGGCCAGACCAACCGCACCGCGATGGGTGGCAACTACCAGCAAGAGGTCGACCTGATCAGTCTCTTCAAGGACGTCGCGAGCGAGTACGTCCAGATGGTCACCGTGCCCGAGCAGCTCCCCAACGTGCTCGACCGGGCGCTGCGGATCGCGATGAGCCGGCGTGCGCCTACCGCGATCATCATCCCGAACGACGTACAGGAGCTGAAGTACGAGCCGCCGACCCACGAGTTCAAGATGGTGCCGTCCAGCCTGAGCATGAGCTGGCCCGCTGTCTCCGCCGACGACGACGCGGTCCGGGCGGCCGCCGACCTGCTCAACTCGGGGAAGAAGGTGGCGATGCTCGTCGGCCAGGGCGCCCGTGGTGCCGCCCCAGAGGTCGAGCAGGTCGCCGACCTGCTCGGTGCCGGAGTCGCCAAGGCCCTGCTCGGCAAGGACGTCCTCTCCGACGACCTGCCGTTCGTCACCGGCTCGATCGGCCTGCTCGGCACCAAGGCGAGCTACGAGATGATGATGGACTGCGACACCCTGCTGACGATCGGGTCCAGCTTCCCCTACACCCAGTTCATGCCCGAGCTCGGCCAGGCCCGCGGCGTCCAGATCGACGTCGACGGCAGCATGATCGGGATGCGCTACCCGTACGAGGTGAACCTGGTCGGGGACTCGCGCCGCACTCTGCAGGCGCTGATCCCGCTGCTGGAGCACAAGCAGGACCGGAGCTGGCGCGAGGGCATCGAGAAGAACGTCGCGCGCTGGTGGGAGGTCGTCGACGCCGAGGCGCACGTCGCGGCGAAGCCGATCAACCCGATGCGGATCTTCCACGAGTTCTCCAAGCAGGCGCCGCAGAACTGCATCATCGCGGCGGACAGCGGCTCGGCGGCGAACTGGTACGCCCGCAACATCCGGTTCCGTGGTCAGATGCGCGGCTCGTTGTCGGGCAACCTGGCGACGATGGGGCCGGGCGTGCCGTACGCGATCGGCGCGAAGTTCGCCCACCCCGACCGTCCGGCGATCGCCTTCGAGGGCGACGGTGCGATGCAGATGAACGGCCTCGCCGAGCTCCTGACCATCGCCCGCTACTGGCGCGACTGGAGCGACCCGCGGCTGATCGTCGCGGTGCTGCACAACAACGACCTCAACCAGGTCACGTGGGAGCTGCGGGCGATGGGTGGCACTCCGAGGTTCGTGGAGTCGCAGGCACTGCCGGACACGTCGTACGCCGACTTCGCGGCCTCGATCGGTCTCGAGGCGAAGACCGTCACCGATCCCGAGCACCTCGAGGACGCCTGGCGCGAAGCCCTGGCGGCCGACCGGCCCTCCGTCCTCGACATCCACTGCGACCCGGACATCCCGCCGATCCCGCCGCACGCCACGCTCGAGCAGATGACCGACATGGCCGAGGCCCTGATCAAGGGCGACACCTCACGCTGGGGCGTGATCAAGGAGGGGATCAAGACCAAGGCCCAGGAGTTCCTCCCTCATTCCGATGACGACAACTGAGACGCGCACCCGCGTGGATCTGCCCATCCGAGCGGTCGAGGCGTCGGCGTACACGATCCCGACCGAGCGCCCGGAGAGCGACGGCACGCTCGACTGGGACTCGACCACGTGGGTGGTCGTGCGGGTCGCCACCGACGACCCGGCGCTGCCGTCGGGCCTCGGGTGGACGTACGCCCCGGCCGCGGTCGTGCCGGCGATCACCGAGCTCCTGGCCCCGGTCGTGGTCGGCCGCAGTGCGCTGGACGTCGTCGCGGCGTGGGAGGCGATGGCGCACACGGTGCGCAACGCCGGGAGGCCCGGGATGATGTCGATGGCGATCTCGGCCGTCGACACCGCGCTGTGGGATCTCACGGCGCGCCTGCTCGACCTGCCCCTGCACCGGCTGCTCGGTGCGGTGCGAGCCGACGTTCCGGTCTACGGCAGCGGTGGGTTCACCAGCGAGACCGACGACGAGCTGCGTGACCAGCTGTCGGGCTGGGTCGAGCAGGGCATCCCCCGGGTCAAGATCAAGATCGGGGAGTCGTGGGGCACCTGCGAGCCACGTGACCTCGCGCGGGTCGACCTGTCCCGCCGGACCGTCGGGCCGGACGTCGAGCTCTTCGTGGACGCCAACGGCGGGTACGACGCCCAGCAGGCGGTCAGGCTGGCCCGCCGAATGGACGAGCAGGGGGTCATCTGGTTCGAGGAGCCGGTGAGCTCCGACGACCACGTCGGCCTACGCCGGGTGCGAGGCGCGGTGGCCGCCGACGTCACGGCCGGGGAGTACGGCGACAGCCTGGCCTACTTCGCCCACCTCCTGGCCGCCGACACCGTCGACTGCGTGCAGGTCGACGTGACGCGCTGCGGTGGCTACACGGAGTGGCGGCGGATCATCGCGCTGGCCCAGTCGTACGGGCTCGAGGTGTCCGGACACTGCGCGCCCGCGCTGCACATGTCGGTCGCCATGGCGACGCCCAACCTGCGACACCTGGAGTGGTTCGTCGACCACGTCCGCATCGAGAGTCGCTTCCTCGACGGGTTCCCCGACCCACGAGACGGGTACGTCGTACCGGAAGAGGCGCCCGGCAACGGGCTGGCCCTCCGTGAGGGCGACCTCGCGTCGTACCGAGTCGCCTGACCGGACGCAGAAGGAGCAGAGGAGGAGTGATGAGCGGCACCGAGAGCCACGAGCACACGCACACCGTCCGACCCCGGTGGACCTGGATCGCCCTGCTGGTGATGGTCGCGGGCCTGGTGCTGATCGGGATCGGCATCGTCGTGCCGTCGTGGGCGTGGGCGATCGTCGGGCTCGTGCTCCTCGTCGTCGGCGGCATCGCCGGGTTGTACGGCGGCTTCTTCTACAACGTGCACGGCGGCTCCTCGGCGAGGGCCCAGCTGCACGAGGTCGTCACGGGTGAGGAGTACGAGTTCCCGGGCGCCGCCACCACGCGATCCGAGGCCGAGGTCAAGCAGGACGTCCACCGGCGCTGGCTGGGCGACGAGGGGGAGGCGCGATGAGCGGCGGTTCGCAGGTCCCCGGCGTCGTCGTGGTGACCGGGGCGTCGGGAGGCATCGGCAGGGCGACCGCGAAGCTGTTCGCCGAGCGCGGTGCCACGGTCGCGCTGCTCGCGCGCGGCGAGGAGGGCCTGGCCGGAGCACGCGCCGACGTGGAGGCGCTGGGCGGGACGGCCGGCGTCTACCCGGTCGACACCGCCGACGCGTCCGCGGTGGAGAAGGTCGCCGACCAGATCGAGGACGAGCTCGGCGAGATCGGGACGTGGGTCAACGTCGCCTTCACGTCGGTGTTCGCGCGGTTCGTCGACATCGAGCCCGAGGAGTTCGAGCGGGTCACCCAGGTCACCTACCTCGGCTTCGTGAACGGCACCCGGGCCGCGCTGCGCCGCATGCTCCCGCGCGATCGCGGCACGATCGTTCAGGTCGGGTCGACCCTGGCCTATCGCGGCATCCCGCTGCAGAGCGCCTACTGCGGCGCCAAGCACGCGACGCAGGGCTTCCACGAGTCGCTGCGCACCGAGCTCCTCCACGACGGGAGCCGGGTGCAGGTGACGATGGTGCAGATGCCGGCGGTGAACACGCCGCAGTTCTCCTGGGTGCTCTCTCGACTCCCACGCCAGGCGCAGCCGGTGCCGCCGATCTACCAGCCGGAGGTCGCTGCCGGAGCCGTGGTGTACGCCGCGGACCACCCGGAGCGCCGCGAGTACTGGGTCGGCGGTACGACGGCAGCGACGCTGCTCGCCAACGCGGTGGCTCCCGGGCTGCTCGATCGCTACCTCGCGCGCACCGGTTTCGACGGGCAGCAGACCGATTCCCCGAAACCGCCCGACCAGCCGGCCAACCTCTGGGAACCGGCCGACGGCGCGGGTGGACGTGACTTCGGGGCACACGGGCTGTTCGACGACCGGTCACACCCCCGGTCCTTGCAGGTCTGGGCCTCGCAGCACCACGGCCTCGTGGGAGCAGGAGTCGGGCTGCTTGCCGGTGCGGCCGTGGTTGCTCGTGTCCTGCGTCGATGAGTCGTCCATGAGGACGCCGACGTGAGAGCCGCGCCGGGCGCCCGGCTCGGACTCGGCGTCGGTTGCCTGACGAGTCCGCGCGGCGTCCTGGCCGCGGTCGGCAGCCCGGACCGGGACGACCCGGCGACCCAGGTCGTCACCCGGTTGCTGGGAGTACGCCTGGTCCTCCAGGCAACCGCCGACCTCGTCGTGGGTCGGCGCACCCGCGCACTGGATGTGGTCGTCGAGCTCACCCATGCCGCCAGCATGCTGCCGGTGGCCGCCCACTGGCCCAGCCATCGTCGTACCGCACTGGTCAGCGCGATCGTGGCCGGCGGGATCGCGGCGCTGGACCTCTGGCCCGGTCGCTGACTGGGACGGCCACCCGCGACACGCCCGAACGATCGCCGAGGTGCGTTCAAGGTCGTAGGGAGTGGGTACGGCATGTCTCGAAGGGAGGGAGCTGCTCCACTCGTGCCTGTCGGGGCCAGGGCAGCTTGTCACCGACATGTCAGCAACCACCAAGATCGCTCTGGGTGTGACAGCGGGATACCTGCTCGGTCGCATGAAGAAGCTGCGCCTCGCCGTCACGGTGGGTGGCCTGCTCGCCGGGCAGCGCATCGCGACGAACCCCCAGGCCCTGCTCGCGCAGGGCAACAAGCTCGTCGACGCCAACCCCGAGCTGAGCAAGCTCAAGGGCCAGATCACCGGCCGACTCCTGGACGCCGCGCGCGACGCAGCGATCATGACGGCCACCTCACGCCTGGAATCGATGACGGACTCGCTCTCCGCGCTGCCCGGCGCCGACGACGAGTACGACGACGAGGACGAGGACGAGTACGACGACGAGGCCGACGAGGGCGCGGACGACGACGAGGAAGCGGACGAGGAAGCGGACGAGGAAGCGGACGAGGAAGCCGAGGAGGACCGGGCGCCTCGACGACGGCGGCGTACGGCCGCAGCCTCCTCGCCGCGGCGCCGCGCCGCCAGCAGCGGCCGGGCGTCAGAGCGCGCGACCAAGCGCACGGCCAGGAAGTCCGCGAGCGCGGGGTCCTCCACCGGGCGCCGGACCGCGAAGAAGGCCGGCTCGACCGCGAAGAAGACGAGCTCGACGGCCAAGAAGACGGGCTCTGCGACGAAGAAGGCCGGCTCGACCGCGAAGAAGACGGCCTCGGCGGCCAAGAAGACGGGCTCTGCCGCGAGGAAGACGGGCTCGACCGCCCGGAAGACCGGCTCGACCGCGAAGAAGACGGGCTCGACGGCGAAGAAGACCGCCAAGAAGGCACCCGCCACCAAGTCCGCGGCCAAGAAGTCTTCCGGCCGACGGAGCACCAAGAAGACCAGTAGCGCGAGGAAGTGACGACATGGCTGCCAACTCCGAAGCGATGGATCGTCTCAAGGCTGCCGGCAGTGGCCTGCTGAAGGCCGCCGGCGAGAAGGTGATGGACACCGCGGGCGAGCGGCTCGGTGGGCTCACCGACCGGCTCGAGGGCATCGCCGACGGCGGGCCGCTCACCCAGGCCGCCGTCAAGGGCGCCAAGGCCAAGAAGGACGGCGGCTCGCCCGTGATGGGCGCGCTCAAGGGCCTGGGCTCGGGCGTCAAGGACGCCGTGACCGGCAAGGGCGGCGGTGGCGGCGGCTCCAAGGCGACGAAGTCCACCAACATCCTGGAGACCATCGACGTCGGTGTCCCGATCGACGTCGCCTACAACACCTGGACCGAGTTCGGCGAGTTCCCGTCGTTCATGAAGAAGGTCGAGAAGGCCGAGGCCGAGGACGAGACCACGATCGAGTGGAAGGCGCAGATCTTCCTCTCCCACCGCACCTGGGAGGCCACGATCCTCGAGCAGATCCCCAACGAGCGGATCGTGTGGCGGTCCAAGGGCGAGAAGGGGCACGTCGACGGAGCGGTCACGTTCCACGAGATCGGACCGAACCTGACCCGGATCATGGTCGTGCTCGAGTACTACCCACAGGGGCTGTTCGAGAAGACCGGCAACCTCTGGCGGGCGCAGGGACGTCGCGCCCGCGCCGACCTCCGCCACTTCAAGCGTCACGTGATGACGCGGGCGATCCTCGAGGCCGACGAGATCGAGGGCTGGCGCGGAGTCATCGAGGACGGCGAGGTGGTCAAGACCCACGACGAGGTCGTCGAGGAGGAAGAGGCCCAGGCGGAGGAGGACGAGGCCCAGGACGACGAGGAGCAGGGCGACGACGAGCCCCGCGACGAGGCCGACGAGGACTTCGAGGACGAGGCCGAGGACGAGCCCGAGGAAGAGGACGAGCCCGAGGACGAGTACGAGGAAGAGGACGAGCCGGAGGACGAGTCCGAGGACGAGCCCGAGGACGAGTACGACGAACCGGAGGATGAGGCCGAGGAGGAGTACGACGAGCCGGAGGACGAGCCGGAGGACGAGCCGGAGGACGAGTACGAGGAAGAGGACGAGCCCGAGGACGAGTACGAGGACGAGCCCGAGGACGAGGAAGAGCCCCGGACCCGCCGTCGTGCGAGCTGACCCCACCCGAAGAGGAGAAGCACCATGACCGTGCAAGCCCATCGAGGTGGCGGCTACCTCGATCGCCCCGCGCCCAGCAGCCTCGCCGATGTGGTCGAGATCATCCTCGACAAGGGCATCGTGATCGATGCCTACGTGCGAGTGTCGCTCGTCGGCATCGAGTTGCTGACCATCGACGCCCGGATCGTGATCGCCAGCGTCGACACCTACCTCCGGTTCGCGGAGGCCACCAACCGGCTCGACCTCGTCGAGCACGGTGGCGGCAGGGAGCTGCCCGACTTCATCCACGACATGCAGCAGAGCGGTGCCGCGGGCAAGGTCGGCGGCGCGGTCAAGGGAGCCAAGAAGGCGCTGACCGGCGGTGGCGACGACGACGAGGACGAGGACAACGACGACGACGAGCGTCCGCGCCGGCGCCGGTCGTCCTCCTCATCATCGTCCTCCCGACGGCGTAGCTCCAGCCGATGACCCCACCGCAGCAGGACACCGCGACGTTCGTGTACGCCGTGGTCCGGCCGGACCACGAGCTGCCCGACGTGACCGGGGTCGACGACGGTCCGCTCGAGCTCGTGGTCCACGGGCCCGTGGCGGCGGTCGTCGGCCGGGTGTCGGACGACCGGCCGAACGGTCGGCGCGCCGACCTCACGGCGTACAGCACGGTGGTCGAGGCGCTCGTGCCGGGCGGGGCCGTGGCGCCGATGCGGTTCGGCACGGTCGTGCCCGACGACGACGTCCTCGTCCACGACCTGCTGGCGCCGTACGCCGACGACCTGGCGCGGCAGCTCGGGGAGGTGGAGGGACGCCGGCAGTACCACCTGCGGGTGACCTTCGTCGAGGAGACCGTCCTCACCGAGATTGCCGAGGCCGACCCTCGGGTGCGGGAGCTGCGGGCCGCCACCCGCGACCTGCCGGAGGACGCCCTGGTCGGCGACCGGATCCGGCTGGGCGAGCTCGTCACGCAGTCGTGGGAACGCTGGGCGCGGGCCGACGCCGATCGCATCCTGGCCGAGCTGGTACCGATGCTCACCACCCACCGGGTGCGCCGCGAGCCGGGGCTCGGCTCGGTGCTGGACCTCGCCCTGCTCGTGGAATCCGAACGGTCCCAGGAGGTCGAGGACCGGCTCGAGCACATGGCCGCGGAATCGGCCGGACGTCTCCACTTCCGGCTGGCCGGACCGATGGCCCCCTACGACTTCGTCGGGACCGGTTGATGGGTCTGCTGACGGGAATCCTCACCGCACCGGTCGCGCCGTTGCGGGGGGTCGTGGCGATCGCGGAGCAGATACGCAAGCAGGCCGAGGAGCAGTTCTACGACCCGGTGACGATCCGCGCTGAGCTCGAGGCGATCGACGCCAGGCGGGCCGCCGGCGACCTCAGCGAGCACGAGGCCACCGCGCGTGAGGATGCGCTGGTCGAGCGGCTGCTGCTCGGTCGGCAGTTGCGAGAGGAGCGTCATGGCTGACACCACCGCCTCGAAGAGCGGGGCCTCGAAGAAGACCGCCTCCACGCGGTCCACCTCGAAGAAGGCGACCAGGAAGTCCACGAAGAAGGCGACCAAGAAGTCGTCGACGAGCTCGCCGACGAAGAGGACGGGAACGCGCCCTGCGACGGAGAGCTCCGCTGCCACGAGCTCGCCGGGCAGGAAGACCGCCGCCGCGAAGGCGGCCCCGGCCCGGAAGACGTCCCGGACGCGACATGACTCCGGGTCCGGATCACAGCGTCCGCCGTCGAGTGGTGGGCAGATGGCGGGTGCCGCCCGAGAGATCGTCCTCGGCCTGACCGGCCGGGTGCCGGAGTCGGTCACCGCCCTCGAGCGGTCTGAGGACGGCTGGCGGGTCGCGGTCGAGGTGCTCGAGCTCGAGCGCATCCCGAGCACCACGGACGTGATGGCGACCTACGAGGTACGCCTCGACGAGCAGGGCGAGCTCCAGGGGTATCGCCGGGTGCACCGGTACCTGCGTGGGTCGCCCGGAGACGAGTAGTCATGAGCGAGTCCGGCCTCTCCCACCCGGCAGCGGGAGTCATGGCGTACCAGGACCGGCCGAACCCGGCCAGCCTCGCCGACATCCTGGAGCGGGTGCTCGACAAGGGCATCATCATCGCCGGTGACATCCGGGTGAACCTGCTCGACATCGAGCTGCTGACGGTGAAGATCCGCCTGCTCGTGGTCTCGGTCGACAAGGCCGAGGAGATGGGCATCGACTGGTGGCGGCACGACCCGATGCTGACCGTCAGGGAACGCGGCCTGGCCGAGGAGAACGACGAGCTGCGGCAGCGGGTGGAGGAGCTCGAGGCGGGAGGAGGCTCGGGCGGTGGCTGAGCAGACGGCCCAGCAGACGACCGGGGCTCCGGCCGAGACGCCGGCCTCCCGAGGCCGCTACCTGTACGCCGTGTCCCGGGGCCTCGACCTCGACGCGCTCGGCGGGCTGCTCGGTCTCGGCGACGCAGACGTGGAGGCGGTGGAGGTCGACGGTCTCGTCGGGCTGGTCAGCTCGGTCGACCTCGACGAGTACGGCGAGGAGGGCCTGCGGCACAACCTCGAGCGTCTCGACTGGCTCGAGACGGCCGCCCGGGGCCACGACGCCGTCGTACAGGCCGCCGCCGCGGTTGCTCCGACCGCGCCGATGCGGCTGGCCACGGTCTTTCGCGACGACGACGGTGTACGACGCACGCTGGCCGAGCAGCACGATCGGATCTCCGCGGTCCTCGACCGGGTCGAGGGCCACGAGGAGTGGAGCGTCAAGGTGCTCACCCGGACCCACGACGAGCCGCCGACGACTCCGGCGAGCTCGGGGGCCGAGTACCTGCGACGCCGCCAGGAGGCACGACAGGCCCGGGACGACGACCAGCGGGACGCGCACGTCGCCGCCGAGCAGGTGCACGACGCCCTCGTCGGGCTCGCGGCGGCGAGCCGTCGGCTCCCACCTCAGGATCCCCGCCTGACCGGACACGCCGGGACCATGGTGCACAACGTGGCCTACCTGGTGCCGCGGGACCTGTCCGACGCGTTCGCCGCCGCGGTGGGGGACCTGACCGGCGACCACCGTGAGGTGCTGATCGACGCGCGCGGACCGTGGCCGCCGTACTCGTTCGCGATCCTGGAGGAACCGTGACGATCTCGTCCGCGGCGACCGTCGAACGCGCCTCGCCACCCCCAGGGCCGCCGATAGCCCTGGTCGACCTGCTGGACCGCCTGCTGGGGACCGGCGTGGTGCTCTCCGGCGACATCCTGATCTCGCTGTCCGGCGTCGACCTGGTGGAGGTCCGCCTCCGCGCGCTGATCCGGACGGTGCGAGACGAGGGGGACCGGTCGTGAACGACGATCCGCTGGTGCGCGTGCGCGGGCTGCCCGAGCGGCTCGAGACCGACCCGGAGCACCTGCAGCGCGACCTGATGCGGCTGGTGCTCACGATCGTGGAGCTGGTCCGTCAGCTGATGGAGAAGCAGGCCCTGCGCCGACTGGACGACGGCGACCTGACCGACGACCAGATCGAGGCCCTGGGCTCGGGCCTGATGCACCTGGCCGAGGCGATGCGTGACCTCCGAGAGCGGTTCGGATTGACCCAGGAGGACCTCAACCTCGATCTCGGGCCGCTGGGCAGTCTGCTCGGCGACCCGTCGCGCTCCTGATCGACCGCCGCGCTCAGGAGGTCAGGGTCCGGGGCGCGAAGTGCCGCGCGCGGGCGAAGAGGTAGCCGCCGAAGCAGGCGATCCCGATGCCGATGGCGACGACCGCGACCGCGCCCATCGGCACCCGCACCAACCGTTCCAGCGAGCGGTCCAGGCCGCCGGCCCGGCGCGGATCGTCGGTCGCCGCCGCCCAGCAGACCAGGGCGCCGATCAGCAGATAGGCCAGCCCCTTCGCGACGTACCCCGCCTGCCCGAGCGCCACGATCGGGACCCGCCGGGCACGGGTGCGGGCCTCCGCGTCGAGCTGGTCGAGGAACTCCCGCCGAACGCCGAACACCACGAGGCCGACGCCGATGCCCGCCACGACCAGACCACCGGCGCCGAGGAGGAGGCGCCCGAACGGCTCGGCCAGAAGGCCGGCCGAGGTCTGCCGTGGCGAGGAGCCTCCCGATCCACCTACGAGCAGGCGCACGAGGGCGATGGCGAGGTAGCCGTAGGTGAGTGCGCGACAGCCGGCTCCCAACCGCATCACCGCGCGTCGTGGATCGTCGAGGTGCCGATAGCCCACCAGGCCCGCGATCGCCTGCCAGACGGCCAGCACGGCGAAGCCGACGGCGAGGGCGACCAGGACGGGCACTCCGGACGGCGCGGCCGCGAGGTGAGCGAGTGCTCCCTGGCTGCTGGTCCGATCCCCGCCCACGACCAGCGACACGGCGACCGCACCGACCCCGAGGTGGACCAGCCCGTAGCCGACCAGCCCCCACCGGACGAGCCGGTCGAAGGCCGTGCTCCGGCGTACCGACCGCTCGACCGCCCCAGCCGAGACGTCCACCGGCGACCGGGCCGCTTCAGCTCTTCTTCGCGGCGGCCTTGCCGCCCTTGCTCCCGGCCTTCTTCTTCTGCGCGGTGGTGCCCCCCTGCGAGCTGTCACCGCCCTTGCCGCTCTGCTTGCCTCCGCGATGGGAGGCGCCGGGGCTGTTGGCGATCTTGGCGGCCCGCTCCTTCGACATGCCCTTGTCCTTGAGGGCCTCGTACTGCTTCTCGTTCTTGACGTTCGCGGACTTGCTCGGCACTTCGCTGACCCCCTTCGGACGGCGGGTGTGACGCTCTGACGCCCTCTCCGTACCCAGGCGGTCGCGTCGTACAACCCGAGGTGTCCGCCCCCTGGAAGAAGTCAGCGGCACATGTCGGCGCGGCCGGCGGGGTACCTCGCTCCCATGAGGATCGGCTACTTCCTGTCCACCGAGGAGTACGCGCCCGCGGAGCTGCTGGAGCAGGCCCGAGCGGCGGAGGAGGCGGGTTTCCACGCGCTCTGGATCAGCGACCACTTCCATCCGTGGAACGACGAGCAGGGGAACAGCCCGTTCGTCTGGGCGGTGATCGGCGCGATCAGCCAGGTGTGCTCGCTTCCGGTGACCACGGCGGTGACCTGCCCCACCGTCCGTCTCCATCCCGCCGTCGTCGCCCAGGCGGCCGCTACCGCGGGCGTCCTGCTCGACGGCCGGTTCACCCTCGGGGTCGGCAGCGGCGAGGCCCTGAACGAGCACATCCTCGGCGATCCGTGGCCGACGGCGGACCGTCGCCTGGAGATGCTCGAGGAGGCCGTGGCGTTGATCCGAGAGCTGTGGACCGGTGAGGTCGTCTCCTGGGAGGGCGCGCACTATCGGGTCGACCATGCCCGGATCTACACCCTCCCCGACCCGCCCCCGGAGATCTTCGTCTCGGGGTTCGGGCCCAAGGCAGCCGACGTGGCGGCCAGGATCGGCGACGGCTACGTCAACACCGCGCCCGAGCCAGACCTGGTGCGCCGCTTCAAGCAGGGCTCGGGCGGTAAGCCGGCTCACGCCGGCGCCAAGGTCGCCTACGCGCCGACCGCCGAGGAGGGCTGGCAGCACGCCAGGCGGCTCTGGGCGAACGCCGGTCTCCCGGGGGAGCTCGCCCAGGTGCTGCCCACGCCGGAACACTTCGAGCAGGCCAGCAGCCTGGTCACCCTGGAGGCGACCCGTGACTCCGTGGTCGCCGGCCCCGATCCCGAGCCGCACCTGGAACAGATCCGCTCCTACGCCGACGCCGGGTACGACGAGCTGTACGTCGCCAACATGGGACCCCACTACCGGGAGATGATCGCCTTCTACGCGGCGGAGGTTCTGCCGAAGGTGTGACCGCCCGGCCTGCGGTGATCCTCAGGCCGGGGCGGGATCGTCCGTCTCGGCCGGTCTCAAGGTGGCGCCGTCCAGCCGGTGCCCGTCGTGTCCGCCGTACCGTTCCTGCGCGCTCCCCCCTTCTCCTTCGCCTCTCCCAGCCGCCGGATCGTCCCTGCTGCCCGGGTCGAGCAGGACACCGGTCTCGACGAGGTGCTCGGCGAGGACGTGCAGCTTGATGTTGTGGTGCTGGGAGACGCGGCGCATCACCGCGAACGCCTGGTCGGCAGTCAGGCCGAACCGCTCGATCAGGATCCCCGTCGCCTGGCCGATGACGGTGCGCGTCTCCAGCGCCTGGTGCAGCTGTTGCTCCTTGAACTGCGTGGCGAGCGCCACCGAGGCGTGGGCCGCCATCACCTGCGCCTCGAGCAGGTCGTCGTGGTCGAAGCCGGTGTCGGAGCGCGAGTAGAGGATCAACGTTCCCGCCGACCCGCCACTGGAGAACAGGCAGAAGCTCATCAACGATCGCAGGTCGGCGTCAGCGACCGCGCGAGCGCTCCACGCCGGCCACCGCTGGTCGTGTCGCAGGTCCTGGCAGACCACGGCTTCGTTCTTGGTGAGCGCCTCCAAGCACGGACCCTCGCCGAGCTCGACCTGGAGCAGATCCAAGGTGAGGAGCGATGGGTCCGTCGCCGCGAGGGTGCGGATGTCGCCGTTCTCCGCGACCGTGATCGCCGCGTGGTCACAACCGGCCACGGACTCGGTGCACAGGGCGACGAGGCGCTCCAACGTGGTGACCACCGACGGCTGGGGCGCCAGCTCCCGGGCCGCATCGGCCAGGAGTCGGTTGAAGTCGTAGTCCATTGCTCCCAGGCATCGACCGAGCTGCGACCCGGGATGCCCGCGTTCTCGAGCTCGGTCGCTGCGCTCATGATGCGGTTTCGGCACGGGTCCCGACGTCGTCCGGTCCATCGTGTCGCGGCCCGCCCCATCCGCGATTCACACTCAAGGGTGGGTTGTCACGCCTGGTCGGGTGGAGGTCCATCCGAGCCGGTCATCGGCCCCCCGATGACCCTCTCCGCCCGAGGGTCCTCCCCAGGCGGTACGTCGGCAGCCTCGAGATCGGCCCGGAGCCGAAGGAGGAGCCCGCTCAGCAGTCGTGACACCTGCATCTGGGTGACACCGATCTCGTCCGCGATCTCCTGCTGCGTGCACTGCGCGAAGAAGCGCATCTCCAGGATCTTGCGATCACGCTCGCTCAGCCGCCGTACGAGGGGAGTCAGCAGGACCCGCGCCTCTGCGGCGTCCAGACCCGCCTCCTCCTCGCCGAGCTGGTCGAGGATCGACGACGTCTCGGACGGGGTGGCCTGGTCGAGCGACGTCGGCGTGAAGCAGCCGTTGGCCGCCATCGCCTCCAGGACGTCGCTGACCGGCTCGCCCAACTCCTGGGCGATCTCGTCGGCGCACGGCGGATGTCCGAGGCGGGTGGACAGGTCGGACTCGACGGCGGCGATGCGGGCCTGCATCTCCTGGATCCCACGGGGCGGGCGCACCATCCACCCCTGGTCGCGGAAGTAGCGGCGTACCTCGCCCCGGATCGAGGGCACGGCGTAAGACAGGAAGTCGTGCCCGCGCGTCGGGTCGAAGCTGTGCGCGACCCGGACGAGCGCGAGGTAGGCCACCTGGCGGAGGTCCTCGTCAGCGATCCCGCGGCGGCGGTAGCGCGCGGCGATGGACTCCGCGACCGGCATGTTGACGTCGATCAGCTCGTCGACGAGCCGGTCCTTGGCCCGGACGCCGGCCCGCTCCATCCGGTCGAGCACGTCCTGCGTGCGTTCGGCCCGGTCCGCTCGCTCACGAGCGCGGGTCCGGGGTGGGGCAGCGACGGCCACGTCCGTCCTCTCGAGTCGGGAAGGACTGCCGTGGTCTCCAGCAGACTGAACCGGGGTTCGCCGTTGGCTTCAGCGCGGGGGCCCGAACACCGCGGGCGCAGATGCGCGCCTGGTGACAGGCTAGCCCGCCGGCGCCGCGCCCGGGACACCCCTCGGGGTGCTGTTCCACTCGACGAGGTCGTCGAGCTTCGTACGCAGCTCCGTGAGATCCTCGAGCACCGTCATCGCGCCCTCGTCCTCGAGCTCGGCCCGCCCGAACCCGCCGCAGAGGAGGGCCACCACGGGGAGCCCGGCCCTGCATCCGGACCGCACGTCCCAGACGGAGTCGCCGACCAGGACGGCGTGGGTGGCGTCGACCCGGTCCAGCGCGACCTCGAGCAGCTCGGGATGGGGCTTCGACTCGGAGGCGTCCTCGCTGGTGGTCGTCGTATCGACCCGGCCGCCGGCCCGCAGCACCTCCTGCGCGTGCGCGGTGTGCCGCGGGATGCCGGAGCTGGCGAGGGCGACGCGGAAGCCCCGGGTGTCGAGGGCGGCCAGGAGCTCGCGCGCTCCCGGCAGCGGGAGGATGTCGTCCAGGCGCTCGTCGTAGTGCCGCTCCCAGCCCGCTCGCACGTCGTCGCCGACCTCGTGCTCGGTCTGCTCGTCGGCGACCGCGGCCACCAGCCGGTCGCCACCCATCCCGATCGCCCGGTGGATCCGCCAGGCGGGCACGGAACGCCCCTGCTCGTGGAACGACTGCCACCAGGCCATCGTGTGGTGATAGTTGGAGTCGACCAGGGTGCCGTCGACGTCGAGCACGACGGTGTCGACGCGGAGCGGGAACGACGTCATGCCGTTTGGGGTACCCGCCCGCGCCGGATGGATTCATCGTGGCGGTGGAAATCGTCGCGGAGATTCGCCGGACATCGTGGACGGGAGAATCGAATATCGGTAGCATTCGAGAGTGATATCCGAGTGGAATAGCAACTCGCTTTGCCCAGTATATCAGATATCGATTCAGAACTCAAATCCCTTCGCCGTCGCCATCGCGAGAACTGACCCTCGCCCGGGGCAGGTATCGCCGTAGCCGATCCGCCCTCCTCGACGTGGGGCACGCTCCGGCGTGCCCTCACGACGGCTGCCGAGGCAGCCGTGACCCACCCATCCGACGAGAGGAAACGTTTGAACTCACAGCTCGACAGCTTCGCCCATGCCCTGATCGCCGACCGTCTCGCCGCGGCGGAGCGCCGGCGGACGGGACGTCACCTGGTCCGTGCTCGTCGTCTGAGCCGCAGAGCGGCAAGGGCCTCGATCCGGGCCGAGCGCCTGAGCCGCCAGGCGGCCCTCGCGCAACGTCAGGCACGCGTCGCCCGCGCTCGCGTCACGTAACCGGTAGCACACCATCCACACGGGCGGCTCCCACCCACGTGGGGGCCGCCCCGCCGCGCTCTCGTGGGTGGCGGTCACGCCCGGTTCGGGTCAGGAACGTCGGGGGTCGGCGAACGTCGCGCGGTCGGCGACGACGTCCGGGTCGAGGACGACGAGGTCGGCGGCGTACCCCGGCTCGAGGACCCCGCGGTCGGTGAGTCCGAACGTCGAGGCCGGCAGCGAGGTCATCCGGCGTACGGCGTCGGGCAGGGTCAGCACCCCGAGGTCACGGGTGTAGTGGCCGAGCACCCGCGCGAACGAGCCGTACGCGCGCGGATGCGTGGGGGAGTCGAGACTGCGGCCGACGGGTGCGATGGATGCCGCGTCGGAGCAGACGCCCACCCACGGCACCGTGAGCTCCTGCCGCAGGTTGTCCTCGCTCATGGAGTGGAACGCCGTGAAGACGCTGTCGCGATCGGCCAATCGGTCCGTAGAGCGCGTCGGCCCCTCCCTCGTGCCATCGCGGAGGGACGGTCGAGGCGAGTCCGGTACGCTGCGGGTGTAGGGGTCGACGTCGGCGCCGATGGGTACGCCGTCGTCGCGGGCCGTCTGCAGCTTCGCCAGGGCGTGCTCCATCAGCGGCCACTGCGGCTGGCCGGCTGCCTTGAGGTGCCACATCTCGCCGGTCACGCCCGACCGGCGCACGATCTCGAGCAGCTCGTCGATCGCGCCGAGCAGCCCGGCGCCCTCGTCGCGCACGTGCGAGGCGTAGGTGCCGCCGTAGGTCGCCGCGACCTCGCACAGCGCCACCAGCTCCTCGGTTCCCGCGTAGCTGCCCGGGGCGTATATCAGCGACGACCCGATACCCAGGGCGCCGTCGGCCATCTCCTCGGCGACCAGCTCCCGCATCGTGTCGAGCTCGGCGTCGGTGGCCGGGCGGTCGTCGTACCCGACCCCGTGGATGCGCAACGTCTCGGCCCCGATCAGGGACGCGAGGTTCTGGGTGCAGCCGGCCCGCTCGACCGTGTCGAGGTACCCCGACAGCCGGGTCCGGGTCACCTCGACGCCGTACGCCGCGGCGTCCCGCACGAGCGCGGCTCGCGCGGTCGGTGGCACCGGACCCATGGACTCGCCCTCCCCGAAGATCTGGGTGGTCACCCCCCGACGGGGCTCAATTGGATCTCGCCACGCAGTCGGCTCAGGGCTCATGTCCCGCTGGCAACCGAGTTCGCGAAGCCGGCCGGCGGAGCAGCCACTGTCCGACCGGATCTCACACCGACCGTCTGGGACATGGCGGCCACGTGCAGACCTGGCCGGTCGGCGTACGCGCACGTCTGGACGCCGAGGCCCGGACCGTCACGTTCCTCGAGCCGCCGTTGCTCTGACGCGCGGCATGCGCCGGACCGGCCGCACCTGTCGCCGTCCGTCGGCTCGTGAGACCCTGACGACACGCGCGGACACGGGAGGACGCGATGGTGGGGGAGCAGGCGTTCGGCGGTACGCCGGTCACGATCCGGACGCCGTGGGGCGACGAGCTGACCGTGCTCCGTGAGGACGCGAGCCACTACGGCGACGTCCTCGAGTCGGGGATCAGCTGGGCGTACGAGACGCAGTACCTCGAGCCGTACGTCGAGCCGGGCGACGTGGTCGTCGACGTCGGCGCCAACTACGGCTACACGACGACGTACTTCGCCTCCGAGGTGGGCCCGGACGGCTACGTGATCTCGCTCGAGCCCGAGCCGGACACCCGGGCGTTGCTCGAGCACAACGTGCGCTCGAACGGACACGCCAACGTCGACATCGTCGCGGCCGCGGCCGGTGACCGCACCGGCACGGTCTCGCTGTTCCGCAGTGCGACGAACTTCGCCAACCACTCCCTGAACGGCGGCCTCGTCCCGAACGTCCGCGACTCGGTCGAGGTCGACGTCGTCACCGTCGACGAGCTCTGCGCCACCCGCCTCGCGGGCCGGCTGCCGACCGTCCTGAAGGTCGACGTCGAAGGTTGGGAGTGGGCGGTCCTGCAGGGCGCCAAGCAGGTGCTCGAGCAGGCCCGGCCGGCGATCTGGCTGGAGTACTGGCCCGCAGGGATCCGCGCCAACGGGCACGACCCGAAGGACGTGCTCGACCTGTTCGACGGACTCGGCTACACCACCACCGCGCACGACCTGGTGATCGAGTCGCCCGTCGACGTCAGCGGCCAGGGGATCATCGACTACTGCGACGACGCGACCGAGCGGTTCAAGCAGGCCGGCCGCACCGAGCTGCACGGGATCCTCTACCTCCACGCCTCGCAAGACCCTTCGGGCTGAGCGCGGCCGACGCGGTTGCCCCCACGGGTCGCCGCGATCCGGTTCAATGTCCCTGCCCACCGATCGCCGTCTCGGACGCGCCCCCGAGGAGCCCGCATGTCGCTGCCGCCGTACGGCGTCAAGCCCGGGCGCCGCAAGGCGGGTCCGCACCGTTGCTCGTCGGTGCTCAAGGCGGTCGGATGGACCGCGCTGTCGGCGCTTGTCCCGGGGGCCGGGTTCTTGCACAACCGCAGGCGGCGCCTCGGCGGCGTCGTCCTGCTGGCCACCGTCCTCGGCCTGGTGTGGTTGGCGATCGCCGCTCCGCACAACCTGAGGTCCGCGATCGACCTGGCGGTCGACCCGTCCGGGCTCGCCCGCGCCGCGGTGCTCACGACGGTGTGCCTGGCGCTGTGGGTGGCGGTGGTCGTGGGCACGTTCGTCGCACTGTGCCCGAAACCCGCACCGCGCCGGTCGCACGTGCTGGGCGGGAGCGCCTTCGTCTGCGCGCTGTGCCTGGTCGTGGTCGCGCCGGTCGGGCTCCTCGTCCGGGACGCCTTCGCCCAGGTGCACGTCGTGAACAAGGTCTTCACCCACAACGCGACGGCGACCCGCCCGTCGGTGACCCCCGAGGACCCCTGGCACGGACGCACCCGGGTCAACGTCCTCCTGCTCGGCGGCGACTCCGGTCCCTATCGCGAGGGCACCCGCACCGACACGATGATCCTGGCCTCGCTCGACACCAGGACCGGCCGCACCGTGACCTTCGGCCTGCCGCGCAACCTGGCCGACGTGCCGTTCCCGGACTCGAGCCCGCTCCACGCGGCGTACCCCGACGGGTTCACCGGTCCCGGCGACCCGGCCTCCTGGATGCTCAACGCGGTCTACCGCGAGGTGCCGATCCTGCATCCCCACATCCTCGGCACGTCCGCCGACGAGGGCGCCGACGCGATCAAGCAGGCGGTCGAGGGCGCGACCGGGCTCAAGGTCGACTACTACGTGCTCGTCGACTTCGACGGGTTCCGCCGGCTCGTCGACGCCATGGGCGGCGTCACGGTCAACGTGAACATCCCGGTGGCGATCAACGGCCAGACCGACGCCCACATCCCACCGACCGCCTACATCGAGCCGGGGCCGAACGAGCACCTGGACGGCTTCCACGCACTCTGGTACGCGCGGGGACGGTACGGCGCCGACGACTACCAGCGGATGGCCCGCCAGCGCTGCGTGGTCAACGCGATCATCGACCAGGCCAACCCGGTGAACCTGCTCCGCCGCTACAACGCCCTCGCCGCCGCCGGCAGCGAGGTGGTGAAGACCGACATCCCCAAGGAGCTGCTGCCGGCTTTCGTCAAGCTCGCGCTCAAGGCCAAGGACCACCGGGCGAAGTCGGTGCTGTTCCGGATCAGCGACCAGTTCAACCCGAACGACCCCGACTTCGACTACATGCACCAGGTCGTGCAGAAGGCGCTGGCTCCGCCGGTCAAGCACCGGCGGCACACGTCGTCTCCGGCCCAGGACGACACCGACGCGTGCGCCTACCACCCCGGACAGTCCTACTGAGTACTGCCGAAGCAGCGGTCAGCCCCCGGCCGCGGCGAACGGCACGTCGAGACCGGCCCGGTGCGAGACGGTCACCGACGCATCCGGGTAGACCGTCACGACGGCGTACTCCGTGCGCTGGTGCCGCGGTGAGTAGGTGATGATCGCGAACCGGGCGGGGTGCTGGACGTTGCCGGGGTCGGGTTCGGTGGTGGTGTGCCCCCCCGCGCTGCCGTTGGTGAGCTCGTAGGCCACGCCTCCGGCGCTGGTCCTGACCTGGCGCGGACCGAGGAACTGGTAGGAGCGGCCGTCGATCACCGCGACCTGCTGGCACCCGGACGCCGCGATCTGCTGGCCGAGCAGATGGTCGTGCAGGAGCACGAAGTCCGGGTGGGTCGCGCACGCCTCCTCGACCGTCTGCTGCACGAACGTGCCGATGTCGACGTTCCGGTCGCGCAGGACGTCACCGACGCCGAAGTCGCCCACCCGCGAGATCCGGGGGTCGGCGGCGGCGAGCAGGGTCAGGCCGTCGACCGTGCTGGTCTGTCCGTCGGCGATGTGCCATCCACGGGCGCGAGCCGCCTGCACGATCGCCTCGGTGTCGTGCAGGCCCGGCGCGAAGTAGACCGGCAGGTTGCCGGAGTAGTAGTTGACGGTGTCGATGATGTAGCTCTCCACCGGCTTGCCGGCGAAGGTCAGGTCGCCGGTGAGGGCGACGAAGTCGGCGCCCAGGGTCTTGGCGGCCAGCCCCACCTGCCGGGCCATCCCGTTGACGTCCTCGAAGTCCTCGGCGACCACGAAGGTCATCCGGTCGCCCCGGGGCCGGAGGTCCTCGCGATGGGCGAGTGCCGCCGTGAGATTGTCGGCCACCGTCTCGTAGAACGTGTCCCGGGGGCGCAGGATCGACAGGAACGGCAGCACCTCTGCCATCAGCCCGTTGACCTCGGTGCCCTCGAGGGTCGTACCGGCGAAGACCGGGCTGCTGGCGACCACGTGGTGGTCGCGGTGCAGATACGTCGCGAGCCCGGCGGCGTCGAGAAGGAGCGCGCCGGCGACTCCGCTGGCGACCATCCCGGTGCGGAGGCGCCGGTTGTAGGAGGCGATCAGCTCGGCCTGGTCGGGTGGGTACGCCGCGAGCCGGCGCCGGCGTTCGCGCAGCAGCACGGCCACGCCGCCGGAGAGAACCGCACCCGCCAGGAACCCGGTCAGGCTCCAGCCGATCATGTAGTGGCGTGCCGCCTGCTGGATCCGGACGATCTCGGGCTTCGGGTCGTCCCACAGGGCCTGGAGGTACTGCCGCGTCTGCTTGTCGCTCGGGATGAGGCGGTTCCAGTCTGCTGAGATGTCGACCCCGACATCGGTGTCCAGCAGGCCGAGATGCGCGTGCTCGGGCCGGATCAGCGCGCCGTCCTGCAGCCGGCTGGTGTCCTGCCCGAGGACCGGCTTCACCGCGACCGGCTGGCCCGCAATGTCCACGTGCGTCGCGGGCGCCACCCGGACGGCGACCAGCGCGGCAGCGAAGGGGACGCTCACGAACAGCAGCCCGACCGCGATCCTGCGGAGCGCCCGGAGCGCGGTCCGCATCGTGGCCTTGTCCACCTGTACGAGCGAGGCGATCGACTCCCGGAGCCCTTCGCCCGGGACCGTCCCGGGATCTTCGATCGTATCGGGGCGGCCTCGGAGGCTGGCGAATTCGACTCACGCGCGTACGCGCGGACAGACCGGCGCCCACGCAGCCCCGCCCTGGACTCCCCACGGCGGACCGCGTGGCCGGGGTGGCGGTGGGGAGTCCACCGTCCGGTGTGGGGACACGGTGGCGGAGGCACCGCTCGGGCAGAGTCGGGGCCGTCGGTCACAGGATCCGTTCGAACCAGACCTGGTCGAGCATCGGGATGCCATCGACCTCGATCCCGGGCGGGTAACCGCGGTACGTCGCGAACGCGTCCTGCACGACGTGGGTCATCCGGAAACCGCAGCGCTGGTAGAACCGGAGGTTCCCGACGTCGGCGGTGGCGGTCGCCAGAATGACCCGCGTCGCCCCCGTCGCCCGTGCCTCGGCGACCGCCCCCTCCAGCAACGCCCGCCCGACGCCGCGGCCACGCACCCGCTCGGCGACGGCGGTGTTGGTGACCTCCCAGGTGTCGGCGTTGCGCACCACTGCCTGGAGATGACCGACGATCTCTCCGTCGACACGGGCGACCCACACCCGGCCCAGGTCGATGTAGGACTCGAGGAGCTGCTCAGAGTCCTCCGCCTCGCGGAACGACCACGCCAGGTCGCGGTGCGACGCGGCGTACTCCTGGATCTCGATGTCCATGACCAGACGGTATCGGCGCGGTCACGACCACAGATCGTCCACGGCGAGGGAGGCAGGTCAGGCGATGGAGACGCGGGGGTCGAGGAACCCGTAGACGATGTCGACCACCAGGTTGGCGACGACGACCAGGACGGCCCCGATCAGCACAGTCGCACTGACCACGCTCAGGTCCATCGGAGGTTTCAAGGCCAGCAGGCCCCAGTGTCCGATGCCGTCGATGCCGAAGATCTGCTCGATGAAGATCGTTCCCGACATCAGACCCGCGAAGTCGAGCCCGAAGATCGTGATCACCGGGACGATCGCCGCCCGCAACGCGTGCCGGAACAGCACCGTCGTCGGCCGAACGCCGTTCGCCTGCGCGGTCCGGATGAAGTCCTCACCCAGGGTCTCCACCATCTGACCGCGGGTGAACCGGGCGTAGTCGGTGAGGCTGGTCGCGGCGAGCACCAGCCACGGGAGCATCATCCAGGCGATCGTCTTCGCCGGGTTCTGCGTGATCGGGTAGTAGCCGGTGTCGGGGAAGATGTGCCATCGCAGGGTGAAGTAGATCCACGCGATCAGGATGATCAGGTAGTCCGGGATCGCCGAGACCACCAGCGAGCCACCGACCAGGAACCGGTCTATCGCGGTGCCGCGCCATCGCGCGGCGAACGCGCCCATGATCACGCCGAAGGTCAGGTACAGCATCGAGCCGCCGACGGCCACGGTCACCGTCGCCGGGTACTTCTGCTTGAGGTCCTGCCAGACGGTGTCTCCGGTCATCTCGGAGATGCCGAGGCAGGGCGCAGGGCAGTCGTACTTCTTGCCGTCGAGGTAGACGTTCCTGCGGCCGACGAAGATGCCTTTGGCCCAGGTGGCGTAGTTGCTGGCGACGGAGCGGTCCATGCCCATCTCGTGCTCGATCGACGCCAGGACCGCGGGCGGGCACCGGCCGTTCCGCAGGGTGTCGCAGTAGTTGCGGGCCGGGCTGTCCCCGAGCCCTTTGAAGAAGAGGACGAACACGAAGATCGAGGTCAGCAGGATGACCAGGATCGAGCTGAGGAGCCGACGCACGACGAAGCCAGTCATCGACACTCCCTTCACGCCAGAACTGCCGTGCTGCCCGGGACAGGGTAGGGGCCGGCGCCGGGCGTACGGCGTCGTAGGAGGTCACAAGGTGGTCACGAAGTCGAGGCGGTGCCAGCATGGCGGGAGACCGGCAGGAAGACCGGCAGAAGACCGGGGAGGCGGCGTGACCAGACTCGTCCAGGTGGCACTGCACGCCACCGATCTCGACCGGGCCGCGGCGTTCTACGCCCGTCTGTTGGGCGCGGAGCCCACCGGACGGTTCGAGCCGCCGGGCCTGCTCTTCTTCGACCTCGAGGGCACGCGCCTGCTGCTGGACGGGAACGCGCCGTCCTCGATGCTCTACCTCGAGGTTCCCGACGTACGGCGAGCCGTCGAGGACCTGCGCGGCCGGGCGGAGATCGTCACCGAGCCGCACGCGATCTTCACCCACGAGGACGACGCCCTCGGCCCGGCCGGGACGACGGAGTGGCAGGCGTTCGTCACCGACTCGGAGGGAAACATGTTGGGTCTGGTGTCGTTCGAGCCGACGCAGCCCTGAGGGGACGGCCGACCGAGGAGATCGGTGCGGAAATGCTCTCGGGAATGCGCTGGAAAAGAACCGAGAATCCTCGATCAATACGCGCTGCACGCAGGCGGATGGCGGGGCACGGAATGTCCGTGCCCCGCCATCCTTCTTGATCTTCGGTTGTGGTGACGTCAGCCGATCACGGAGTGACCCAGATGTCCTTCCACGTCGGCATGCCGAGCGTGTTGTCGTCGGAGTCGCCGTTGATCTTCGACCCGTGGGCCTGCGCGATGCCGGTGTAGTACGTCGGGAACAGCGGGAAGTACTTCTTGGCGATCTGCTGGTCCAGCTGGTCCCAGGCACTGGCCTGGTCGGCCAGTGGCATCTTCTGGATGGCGGCCATCCGCTGGTCGGCCGACTTGTTGCTGAAGGCCGAGTAGTTGGACCCGAAGGAGTGGGTCTTGTTCGGGTCCGTCGACCCCAGCACCGGAGGCAGCCACGTGGAGCCCGACGGCCAGTCGGAGCACCAACCGGCCGAACGCACGTTGATGTCCTCGCTGGTGTTGTCGCGCGCCGCGGGGTAGTTCGCCGTGGTCGTCGGCACCGGGGTGGCCTTGAAGCCGGCCTCGGTCAGGCCCTTGACGATGGCGTCCTTGGTCTTCACCGACACGGGGTCGTCGGTGCGGAACAGGAACTTGATCTCGTAACCCAGAGCGTTGGCCGACTTCAGCAGTGCCCGCGCCTTCGCGGCGTTGGTGTCGAAGTCCTTCCGGCCGGTGACGTTGTACGGCGTACGGCCGGGGACGCCCGGAGGCATCAGGTTGGTCGCCGGGATCGCGTTCACCCCGGGGATCAGGCCTGCTGCCAGGATCGCGTTCTTGTACGGGTAGGCCCACGACAGAGCCAGGCGCACCTTCTTGTTGGTGATCTTCCGGTTGTCGGGAGCCCAGTAGTAGGTGCACGGCGAGCCACCCAGCGTCAGGCGGTCGGCCGCCTTCTGCTTCATCTGCTGGAAGTCCGGCGCGAGCAGGTCGTCGTAGGTCAACGTGGTCTGACCGGAACCCGCGTCGGCGAGCATGATCTGGTCGATCTTCTCCGACTGCTGCTGCAGCTTGAAGTCGTACCCGTCGGGGTACTGCGTGCGAGCCGGGTCGGTGTTGGGGTCCCAGTACGGGTTCTTGACCAGCACCAGCTCCT